>CAZTKA010000085.1:0-14754 GCA_964614015.1 uncultured Bordetella sp.
GGATTTGCGATCGTCGCCGAGCAGCAGATGAACTGCGGGTTCGATCCGTAAAACTCGCAGACCCGCTTCAAGCGGCGCAGCAGGTTGGCCAGGTGGCTCCCGTAGACGCCGCGATAATAGTGCAGCTCGTCGATCACGATGTAGCGCAGATTCTCGAACACCTTGGCCCATTTCGTGTGGTGTGGCAAGACGCCCGCGTGGAGCATGTCCGGATTCGTCAGCACGACGTTGGCGCGCTCGCGGATCGCGCGGCGGGCGTCCTGCGGCGTGTCCCCGTCGTAAGTAAACACGCGCAGGTCCGATCCCATGGCGTCAACCGCGGCCTGAAATTCGTACAGTTGATCCTCAGCCAGGGCCTTGGTCGGGAACAAGTAGAGCGCGCGTCCGTGCGGATCTTCCAGCAAGCCGTTCAACACCGGCAGGTTGTAGCACAGGGTTTTGCCGCTCGCGGTCGGCGTGACGATTACGACATTGCGGCCCTTCACGGCATGCCCGAATGCCTCGGCCTGATGCGAGTACAGCTTCGCGATGCCGCGCGACACCAGCGCGCGCTGAAGATCCGGCGCGAGGGCCTGCGGGAAATCCACGAATTCGCCCGGGCGGGCCTCCTGGCGGCGGATCGCACGCACCGGCGAATCCGGATGAGCCCTCCACTGCTCGAAGTGTTCGATCGCGCCATAAAGGCCGCTTTGCCGGGCCCGTATGCGCTCGCGCGCAGGTTCGGGGAATGCAAGAGTGTGGTTGTGATTCGCCATATCTTCGCCTCCGGCTATTGTACCCCCGCGCCGGCCCGCGTGTGGATCTCGATCCACTGCCGGCCGCGCGCCCAGCGGGCCTTCGGCTCGAAGCCGAGCGTGCGCAGCTCATCGGCGGTGGCTTCAGAGTCGAGATCGATGAACCGGCGCAACCATGCGGGCGGCGTGCCACCGCGGGTGTAGACCACCAGCACATCGATGCCGGCGAGATCCATTCTGGCGAAGTCGCCGCGCGTGAGGCCGGGAGCCTGCACGGTGTTGAGCCGCCGCTGCACGTAGCCGAAATCAGGGTTGCCAACCGCGTCGGTGAAGGGCCACACGCTGGCGATTCGCGCGTTGGGGTAGAAGCTTTCCAGATAGTGTGCAGCGTCACGTTGCAGGTAGACAAAGTCGGCGACCGCGAGGTTGTTCTCCATTGGAAACGGATACGGCGGGTTGATGAACCATCCGGCGATCATGAATGCGAGCATCGCGGCGATCGTCGCGATGCGGCGGCGCTTTGAGAACACCGTAACCGCCACCGCGATGGCGGCGTAAAGAATGGGAAGCACCGGCAGCAGGTACCGGTCGAGCACTGCGCCCCCGAACAGCGTCACCGCGGCCAGTTGCGCGGCGGCGGCAGTTCCCGCGATTCTCCAGTCGCGATCACGAAACATGCCCGCGCGCCAGGCCGAGTACAGCGCGAGCGCTCCGATCCAGTGGCCGTCGGCGAAGAACAGTGTGTACGCCCGGCGCGCGATGGCGTAGAGCACGTGCGCCGGCGCGAGCGAATCTCCGATGTTGTATTGCGCAAACGCCTGGTTGCCGAACCAGGAACCCGTGGCGTCGCGCAGGATCACCAGCCATCCGCCGAGCGCAGCGACGGGCGCGAGCAGGTACGATGCCTCGCGGCGCCGGCGATCCACGAACCAGAGCCACGCGGCGAACACCAGCGGCGTGGTGACCGCGGTTTCCTTGGTGAGCGCCAGCGCAGCCGAGGCGATCGCGCACGCGGCGTATCGCTGATTCAGGAACAGCAGCAGTGCGAGAGCGGTGAGCGCCATCGCGGGTAGATCGAGCAGCACCATCAAGGACTGCGTGTAGAACATCGGCGCGGCGATCAGCAGGGCCACTGCGGTAAACGCGGGAGCGCCCTGCACTCCGCGCCCCAGGCGGATCGCAAGCAGGAAACTGAACAGCGCGCCCGCCGCCGCGATCAACAGCATTGTGATCCGCGCCGAGCGGATCGAGTACCCGAGCGCCTTCCAGCCCAGCGCGACCGCGGCCATCACGCCCGGCGGATGAATGTTGGGCAGCGCGGAATGCGTCACCCAGGCGCCGTCTTGATAGAGATCGCGCGCCGCAGGCACGAATTGCCCCAATTCATCCCAGTGATAAGGCAGCCCCAGCAGAGGCAAGTGTATGGTGACCAAAAAAACCGCGAACGCGGCAAATAGAATCAGGTGACTGAGCGTGCGGCGCACTACTGGATGGCGGATCCGGGCTGCTTGGGCTCCAGACGGATTTCACCGAATGCCGCTTCGTATTGCGTGATGTTTTGGTTCAAGACGTTGGCCAGCGCTTTGGCCTGCTGCGGGCTGAGGAAAATCCCCTGAAAGTTCGTGATATTCACGGCGTCCGGCGTCGACTGGTGAATGGTGCCGAAGCTCAAGAAGAAATCCCACAGGCTCACGCGCACTTGCACGCTGTTGGCGTAGGCTTCACGGTAATCGGCGGTGTTAGTGAGTTGGATCTTAGCGGGTTGCTGTTGTGGGTGCATGCGTTCCCAGCATAATAGAAATTCGACATGCGTGCCCTGCTTTTCGACATGGACGGAGTCCTGTATAACTCCGACACGCTCGTGCCCGGCGCGCCGGAAGCGCTCGGCTGGGTGCGAGAACAGGGGATTCCGCATCTGTTCGTCACCAATACAACCTCGCGGGGACGCGCGGCTCTGGCCGAGAAGCTGGCGCGCTTCGGCATTTTCGCAACCGAAGACGAAATCCTCACGCCCTGCGTCGCCGCGCGCGAACACATGGCGCCCGGCGGCAGCGTCGCCTTGTTCGTCCCCGAGAAAACAAAGATCGAATTCGCCGGCTTGCCGCTTGCGCCGCCCGACGCCGAAGCGGGAGCGCGCTGGGTTGTGATCGGCGACCTGGGCGAGCGCTGGGATTTCCGCACCCTGAACCGCGCCTTCCGCCTGCTGCATTCCACGCCCGAGGCCGAGCTGGTCGCGCTCGGGATGACGCGCTTCTGGCAGGCGCAGGATGGTCTGCGGCTGGACACGGCGCCGTTCGTCGCCGCGTTGGAATGCGCGACGGGGAAAGAGCCGGTGGTGATGGGCAAGCCGGCAGCGGCGTTCTTTCATGCCGCGGCGCGCAAGCTGGGTGTGGCGCCGGAGGAGATCCTGATGCTCGGCGACGATGTGCGGATCGACGTGGGCGGAGCACAGGCGGCCGGCCTTCGCGCAGGCCTGGTGAAGACAGGCAAGTTCCGTCCCGGGGATCTGGAGCGAGAGGTCAAGCCGGACCTGGTCCTGGATTCCGTGGCCGCGCTGCCGGAGTGGTGGCGCAAATGAACTCCGCTCAGGCGAAATTGCCGCCCTAGGAAGAAGCCTGGCTCATGAAAACAAGCCCCGCGGCGGCCGGAGCTGCGGCGGGGCCCCAAAGGAGGATTGTCGAGTCACTACGCCAGATTGGGGATCTTGATGATCTTCTTCTGAATGGCGTACTGCACCAGTTGCGCTTTGTTGTGGATGTCCAGCTTGCGCATCAGGTTGAACTTGTGCGCTTCCACGGTCTTGACACTCAGGTTCAGATCGCAGGCGATCTCTTTCACCGAGTTGCCCTCGGCCAGCATCTTCAGCACTTCGCGCTCGCGCGTGGTCAGCGTGGCGAAGCGCGGCAGGCGGTTAGCGCTCTTGATGCGGCTGCGGAAATCGTCGACCAGTTGCGAGAGCATGCGCGGGCTCAGGTAACTGCCGCCGCGGCAGACGTCGCGGATGGCGGCGACCAGTTGCTGGCTGGGGCTATCTTTCAAAACGTAACCGCCGGCGCCGACCTCCATGCCCTCCACCAGGTAGTCCTCGTCGTCGTACATAGTCAGGAACAGGACTTTGGTCTCGGGGCGGTTCTTCTTAATCTGGCGGGTGGCCTCGAAGCTGCTAAGGCCGGGCATGCCAATGTCCATCAGGACCAGATCCGGGCGGACTTCATTCGCCTTGTCGACGGCGTCGCCGCCATTGGAGGCTTCGCCGACCACCTCCATGTCGGGCTCGGCCGAAATCAGAGTGCGGATACCTTGGCGGAACAAAGTATGATCATCCGCCAGCATGATTCGAATCTTAGACATTGTTGTTGCGCCTTCTTAATCCCTTCTGAGGACTCTCACCTAGATATCGGCAGTTCTATGGAAATCTTTGTACCCCTTTTGCTTCCCTCGGTACGGCTTTCCACCTGAAAATTTCCGCCCAGCAGGGCGACACGTTCGCGCATCCCAGACAACCCGAAGGATTCGCGTTTGGCGAGTGCTTCCTCGACGTTGAATCCCACGCCGTTGTCTTGAACCACGAGCCTTAGAACTCCATCGGCGGAGACTAAGGAAACGTTTACCAGGGTGGCTTCGGAGTGCTTTCCGATGTTGTTAAAGCATTCCTGCACAAGGCGATACGAGATGATCTCGATCTGATGCGGAAGCTGGCCCATGCGCGATAACTGGAGCTTGACCTCGCAGGCCGGATGCAGGCGCTGAAAGCGGTTCACCAACTGGCGCAGGGCCGCGCCGAGGCCCAGTTGCTCCAGCACGGCAGGGCTCAAGGCCGCGATCAGGCGGCGCATCTCAAGAATGGTGCGCTCGGTGAGGTCGCGCGCCTCGCGCAGCTTGGCCCGGGAGGCGGCTTCTTTTTCCGGCAGATCCTGCTCGATCAGCTCCATCTGGAGGCGGATGCACAACAAGCTCTGGCCGGCCTCGTCATGCAGCTCGCGGCTGATGCGGCGGCGCTCGATTTCCTCGACGTGCAGCATGTGCTCGGCCAGGCTGCGAATGGTTTCCTCGCGCTGGGCAAGATTCTCCATCAGGCGGGCTTTTTCGGCAGCCATCAGGCAGCGTTCGGCGGCGGCGGCCAGCAAGTCCTGCTCGCGCGGCAGCCATTCGTAGGGTTTGGAGAATCCGAACTGCATCACGCCGGCAGTGCGGCCGTTGGCGGCCAGGGGAATCGACCAGCAGGAGGCAAAACGATGATGCCAGCTCGGATCGAGCAGGCTGGCAGTCGTGGAGCTTCCGTTCGTGTAACGCGGCCTGGCAAGTTTCTTGATCAGCCCTGGGCGGTTCGGGATAAAAAGAGGGCCGGGCGAGCCGGCGCGCAGCACCCATTGCGAAGCATCCTCGTTCAACAGGTACAGGCGTCCGGCATCGGCGTGGCAGGCGTGCACCAAGGAATCCAGGAACCGGCGCAGCAATTCTTCGAGATTCCGGGATTCCAGCTCGATCCGGAAAAGTTCGTAAAAGGCCTGTGTTTCGGCCTCGCGGACCTGGTAGTATGCGTTGTTCAGCGTGAGCACGACGCAGAAGTGCAGTTGATCGCGCACCCAACGGAAGTTGGCGTGCTCTTCGGGGAACAGGCCCTGGAGCGTCGGCTCGAGCAAGTGATCGTATTCCTGCAAGGCTTCAAGGATCGCAGCCGGGGGCAGGTTCAACTTCGCCAGGCGGCGGCCGTTGTATTCCACCTGCTCGATGAACTTCAGCGGCGCTTTTTTGCGCGCCAGCACGTGCGCGGCTGCGCCGGTGGTGATCGACGCCAGGGCGGCACGCTGCCTGGGATCGAAACCCATGTTCCGCAGCCTTCCGATGAAGCGGCGCTCGATTCGTCCCGCATAGGGTGCCAGGAGCCGCGACAGCTTCTGAAGATGAACACGTAACTGGTCGCTTAAAACATCGGCGGCATCAGCCAGTTCCGGGGATACTTGCGCAGTCTGTGCGAGACGTTGCTGCACAAGACCGGAATCGGCCGGCTAAGGGCTTCTCTTTAGTACTAGTTGCGCGTTATTTCTTGGCAGGCGTGCTGATGAGGCGTTCGATTTCCCCGGGGAAACCGGGAAGTTGCATATCGTTTTGCGCCCAGTCGCGCACGATGGTCCCCTGCGGGTTGATCGCAAACAGGTGGGGCATGTTGACAGACGGGTTTTGCGGCGTGGCCTTGAAATAGCTGACGGCCACTTGGCCTTGATCGAAGACGACGGGCGAAGTGATCTTGGTTTCGGCGACATAGGCGGCGACGGTCTGCTGGTTGGCGGGCGGCGAAATCATCACCGAGAGAACCTCGGCCTTGCCGGCGTATTTCTGCTTGATGGGCTCGAGTTTCCGGGAAAGCTCCATGCAGTGGGGGCAGTTGGATTGGGTGAACGCCAGCAGCAGCCACTTGCCGCGATAGTCGAGCAGATCGTATTGCCGCAAGTTGGAATCCGGCAGCGAGAAGCTGGGCGCGCGCCGGTTGCTGAGTCCTTGAGCTGGCGCCGGCTGGGACCAGAGTCCGCAAAACAGCGACGCGGAAGCGAGGGAAGCGACGAACCGCATGCAGTTACCGTAGCACAAAGCGAGTCGCCGGCCAGAATCACATTGCCGCGGAATCTTTTTCCCTTTTTCCATCAACGACTTCTGCCTCCGGCTCAGCTTGAGGGAACAAAGCTCGGGCTAGCGTTTGGGCGCAGGCGGAGAGACCGCCATTCACGGAAAGGAGGAAGCGACAAATGATCGATGTTCCGATTGTGGTTTGGCCCCCGGGCACCGGCTGGTACGAGTATGGCTGCAACGTCTTCGGATGGGGTTACGAAGACTGCTCGGCTGAGTACCTGTCACAGTACCCCGGCGCGCTCGCGGTGTGCTGCTACGTTCTGTAAGCAGCCGCCACGTTCTGTGAGCAGAGGTGGGGCCGTGAAACTCGGCCCCGCATTTGAAAGAAACAAGGGGGCAATTGTGGGCAAATGGATGGCAATTACGGGCTCGGCAGGCTTGATTTGGATGGCGGCGAGTGTTTCTCCGGACGGCTTTTGGAGGGCGTTTCTGGAGGAGCCCGTTTCGGGCTGGGATAAGGCTTTGTTTCTTGCACAGACGTACATATCGCCGGCGGCAACGGCGTTCTGCGCCGTAGTCCTGTTCCAGCTCCTGCAGCGGTTAGCCATGAGCGGAACAGCGTCCGGCGTTGTGTGGGGGCTGGCGATTGCGGCTTGGTCCCTGATATTCCACGTATTCGCCGGAGCGGGCATGATGGCGCGACCTGCGACCATTTTCGGCATGGCGACCGGGGTAACCATAGCCGGGCGGATCTACGCGGTCCGGGTGCGTGCCTGGCGCGGGGTGAAGTATCCCTATGTCGTGTGGCGTGGCAACCAGGAAGCGGTGCGCGAGACGGACCGGCTCGCGGCGCTGGCGAGGGCGGCGCTTCGCGAAAGGACTTCAGCCTGACGAGCGACGCGTCTCAGGATTGATCGCGCTGGCGCGGTGTGTTGGACTGGCATGATGCGCTGGTCATCGCGGAGCGCATCTTCCAAGCTCAGCCGCCGGCGGGTTATCCACTGACTATCACGCGATACGGCGGCAGCCCTGCCCTGCCCCTTCTTCAGACGCGCGGCGGGTATTTCGACAGCTTCCGTTGCAAGGATCGCCGATGCAGGCCAAGCAGCTTCGCTGCTTGCGTAACGTTGCCACCACAGTCGTTGAGCACTCGTTGTATGTGTTCCCACTCAACCCGCGCCAGGCTCGGTACCGGCAAAGACGTGCCAATCGAGGTCTCCTTGCCGCTGGCGATCTTTTCGTAGGCATTCAGGATCTCATCGGCGTCTGCGGGTTTGCTGAGATAATGGTTTGCCCCTAGCTTGGTGGCAGTCAAGGCTGTTGCGATGCTGCCATATCCCGTTAACACGACAATGCATGTCGTTTCGTCGAGTTTGCGAAGTTCACGGACGATATCCAACCCGCCCATGCCCGGCAGGCGGAGGTCAACAATTGCCAAGTCTGGGCTACTATTCGCTGCGAGCTCGACGGCAGCCGAACCGTCCGCCGCACCGTGGACCTCCCATCCTCGGTCTGCGAACGCACGGCAGAGCCGGTTGCGGAACACCTGATCGTCGTCCACAACGAGTGCTACACCCACTGGCTCATGCTCAATCATGAGGTCATTATGCCGTCCGGTTCGGCAACTCGAGCCTTGCGGTAGACCGGAAGCTCCAGAATCGCCGTCGTGCCATTTGATTCCGAAGAATGGAAGGTCAGTCGTCCTCCAAGCCGCTCGGCAAGCGTTCGCGCCAGGAAGGTTCCGAGCCCCATCCCTTTACCCGGTTCCTTCGTTGTAAAGAACGGCTCTCCGATGCGGCGTAATGTCTCTGCGGACATTCCTTTGCCCCGATCCGTCACGACGAACTGCACAAGCCTGTCCTTCAAACGGACCGTAAGGCTGACCGGAGGCGTTGCCGGGCTAGCGTCGATTGCATTCTTGACGAGCGCTACGAGCGCCTGTTGCACGCCATGCCGTGGAATAGTCAAGCTGGGAACGCGATCAGCATCCGCGATGTCCACGCAAAGCCGATCGGGTGGAAACTCGCCACAAACGCCTTCGAGCAGTTCGTGTACGCCTACTGTCTCGGAGGCTTGCCCCGCCGGCTCAGCCCCTTGGATGCTCATCCTCGAGAGAATCTCCCGGCACCGCTCTACTTCCCGGCGGATCAACTGACTGTCCTCCGCCACGGCATCGAGAGAAGCTTTCGTCGCGAACCTTTCCAGCTCCTTCGCTGCGATCGCAATCGTTCCCAGAGGCGTATTCAACTCGTGTGCGGCGCCTGCCGAAAGCGTTACCAGGGATGCAAGGCGATCTGTCTTGGCCACGTCCTGCTGCACACGTAAGAAGGACTGTTCGTGTTCACGCAAAAGCTCGGAGATCCTGGCCGAGTACATGGCTACAAGCAGCACAGCAATCGCAAAGCTGATCCACATGCCGACCAAGTGCAGGTTGCTTCCACCGGTACGGAGGTGGATATCGAGTTGAGGAACCGGCCAGTAGATCAGGAACAGCAGCCCAAAACACAGGATTGACAATCCGCCCAACATCCAGGTCTGGCGCTTCGTCAGAATCGTCGCGGCCAGCGTGATGTGCACCAGGTACAGCAGTGTGAATGGATTCGATGGTCCTCCGCTCAGCATCAGCAAAGCTGTCAGACAAACCATGTCGAGGCCAAAGGCGCACCCGACCAGAGTGGAGGTGGAGATCCGCCACGGTATATCCGGCCGCGCGACTCGCCTCGCCAGCAAAACGTTGCTGGAAGTAAGCAATAACGGGCCGAATGCAATCCAGCCGAGGGGAAGATCGATATCGAGGATGTACTGAGCAATCCCCGCCGCGGCGATCTGGCTCAATGCCATTCCGTACCGCAGCCGGACGATCCAGGGAAGTGCGATTTGAGATGCTGACTCCGGCCGTAGCTGGTCTCTGCTCACAGGTTTCCTTCCCTTATGCTAATGCCCGCCGACGCACATTGGCAGCGTGCGACAAAATGCCGCACCGAAGGCGGCTAGATCTGGCGCAAGCGCGACATATTGCCGCATTTTCAAAGTCGCCCGCCACTTCTAAACTGACAGCTGGACGCTGTCACGGCCAGCTCGCGCTCGCCCGGTGTCCCAAGCCTTTTATGGCACAATCTATGAACAAAGTTTCTTCGATCATTGTTGCAACAGTTTGCGGGTGGTTCGCATTTCCTGGTTTCTTGAACGCGCAGGCAGAGGGCACCATCCAGGGAGTTGTCGCCGCCGAGGCGAATGGTTCGCCCCTGTCCGGAGCGGCGCTTGTGCTGGAGGGCGCCACTCTTCCAGCTCGTCTGGAGACGACCGCCGGTCCGGATGGCCGTTTTCGTTTTGTCCGGCTCGCCCCCGGCAAGTTTCTCCTCACAATCAACCGTCAGGGATTCCGCCAGCGGCCGTACGAGGTGTCACTCCGGCCACGCGAGGTTCTGGATTTGGTTCTACTGATGTCGCTTCAGCCCGTTCAGGAAACGACTGAGGTGAGCGCTGAGGCGAACCCAATTCCGTCCGTTCATTCACCAAATTCGACGCTGATGCCGCCGGAACGGCTGGATCGGCTGCCGCTGACCCAGCGCACCAATCTCCCCGAGGTCATTGTCACCTCCGCGCCCGGGATGATCCGCGGTCACGACGATTTCGTGCACATTCGAGGCCACGAGGTGGCCTTGAATCCCTTCATCAATGGAGTGTCGTTCTGGGAGAATCCTCACTCGGTCTTTTCGCCCGGCCTGGGGACCGACTACATCGAATCCATCAACGTCATGACCGGTAGTTTCTCTGCCGAGTACGGCACCCGGTTTGGTGGTGTGCTGGACGCCGTTACGAAATCGGGGTTCACGACGGACACTCACGGCTCGATCACATTCGGGGTGGGGACGGCGCTGCGGAACAATATCGGCTTCGAACTTGGAGGCCACACCCAGCGGTTCGGATACTACTTGAATGGCGCAGGTTTTGAATCGGCGCGGTTCCTGAGTCCACCGGAGAAAAACGCCCTCCACGACACCGGGCGCGGCGCCCGTACGTTCGCGCAACTCGACTTTGCCGCCAACGCCAACAACTTCGTCAGGCTTACGCTGATGGGCGACGGAGTCAATTTCGAGCTCCCCAAAACGCTGCTCGATGCGCTGTGGCGGCCGAACTTCAACAATTTCCAGCGCACGCGCTCGCAGACATCGACCTTGTCGTGGGACCACATGCCTTCCGCTGGCGCTCAAGTGCACACTGCCTTCTACCAACGGACCTCGCGCGTGCGCATGCTTCCCAACGCGGATCGCTACGGGGCTAAACTGGACGCCGAGCGGACCCTGGACACTTGGGGAATCAAGAGCGATTGGACGCACTTCTTAGGGCGTCACACCGTGAAGGGAGGCGTGGACCTGGTTCTCCTGCGGCCCGATGAGCGATTCAGCTATCTGAGCCAGCCCTGGATCGAGTTCACGCATCTCCCTGACATCAACCAGAAGCATATTCATTTTCGCGGCCCGAACCGTGGGCCAGTAGTGTTTCGGCAAGAGAAGGCTGGCGGCCAGGTCAGTGTGTATCTTCAGGACAAGGTACGGCTGACGCGCGCCCTCAGAGTCGACATCGGTTTGCGCTATGACCGGTATAGCCTGGCAACCTCCGCTTTCCATTTCAGCCCCCGGCTGAATGTCGCCTACGAGTTCCGCGCAGGGACGGTGCTGCATGGCTCATACAACCGCTTTTTCGTACCACCGCCGATCGAGAATGTTCTGGCGGGCAGCGCGGGTCTGACGCGATTTATCTCCGAGATCGGGCGCCCGCTGCCGCCTTTGCGTCCCATCGTCGAAGACCAGTTTGAATTGGGAGTGATCCAGCCCATCGCGCAGCGGTTGACGCTGGGGATCACCGGCTACTATCGCATCAGCAACAACCCAGTGCATTCGGTTCTGTACCCCGATTCGCGATTCTATGCCTATGCCAATTTCGACAAGGGCAAAGCATACGGGATGGAGATCAAAGCGGAGGCAAGTCTCATCCGCGCTCTAGGGCTGTCCGGCTACTTCAACTATGCTCTCGGGCGTGTGTGGTTCTACAATCCCGTTACTGCCGGTTTCATCACCGAGGCTGAGCACGTCAATGAGAACAATCGGTTCCTGGCCCCGATGGACCAAACCCACACATTGACTTCGGGCTTGACCTACCAGAACCGGCGGACGAGGCTTTGGACCTCGATGTTCTTCGAGTACGGCAGTGGCACTCCCGGCTCACACGGTGGCGGCGATCATGAACACGAGGCCGGAGAAGCGGATCACGAACACGCGCCGGTCCCGGGCGGATGCGGCGTGCGGTGTCCGGAGCACTTCACGCAGAATCTGTCGATCGGGTGGGACGCTATTCGGAACCGCGAACAACCGCAGCTGACCTTCCAGTTCAACGTCGAGAACCTGACCAACAACGTCTATCTGATCTCGAAGGAGAGCACGTTCGTCCAGGGACAGTACTCGATTCCGCGCTTGATCTCGGGCACTCTCAAGCTCCGCTTCTGAGGAAGCGCCCGGTCCCGATAAGTAAAGAGAGCATAGAGCGCGTGGCCCGGTGGGCGTGGTTTCCGCCCGGAGAACCGTGCCGAAACGCAAATACTGGCGAATGCTTGGGATAACGGGCGATCGAAAACGCCGGCGCCGTCAAGGAAAACGTGGCGTCGGGAAGTTGTGGTTTTTGGGGTGTGGCTTTCCGCAAACCAGGGTTTCCAACAACCTCTTTGTCCGCGCGAGGGTTGTGCTATTCTGGGCGGGGTTGCCGCGTGCGATGCGACGAGTTGCGGCCGAGAACAGGGAAGACTTAACGCGGTTTGAGCAGCGGCTGCGAGACCGCCAGTTGGAGTTGCTGGCCCGCTCTTCGGAACAGGATATTGACGCGAAGGGCGCTCGGCCCATCTCCATAGAGGTCATTCGCGGCAGTGCGATAGCAGGCGTTCCCCTCGCGCGGCACTATCGTGTCAATGATTATCTAGCGGAGACGCCCCGGCTTCACGTGCGGGTGACGTTCGATCGCCTAGTCGCGGGCCCAGTTGCAGTCGGCGGTGGCCGTCACGTCGGCTTTGGCCTCCTGTGGCCAACGGACAGCTAACCAACGACCATGGACCGGAGAAGTCGACTATGCGCATCTCCTACCTAATCTGCTACGACATCTGCGACGACAAACGCTTGCGCCGGGTCTTCAAAATCATGCGCGGCTATGGCGACCACCTTCAATACTCCGTGTTCGAGTGCCAACTCACCAGCATGGACCTGGTGCACCTGCGTTCGGAGCTATCCGGGATCATCCACCATGACGAGGACCAAGTGCTGTTCGTCAATCTCGGACCTGCCGAGGGACGCGGCGATCGCGTCATCACGGCACTCGGCAAACCGTACTCGGCGGTCGATGCGCCTTGCATTGTGGTGTAGAGGCACCAGAACATGGCTACGCTTCCCATCCTCCCCCAGCCTGAGCCCGGACCCGCGCGGCGGTCCCTGCCCGACTACCTGCCCGCGCGCATGGTGAATGAATTCTCCTACTGTCCTCGCTTGTTCTTCTACGAGTGGGTGGAGGGCGTTTTCCAGGAAAGCGCCGACACGGTGGAAGGCGCCGCCCAACATTCGCGCGTCGACCGGGAAGGCGCCGGCCTACCCGCGCCATCCGATCTCTCAGAAGACATCCGCACACGGTCTATCACGCTTTCGAGCGACCAACACAAGTTGATCGCCAAGATGGATCTGCTGGATGTCTCGCAAGGCGTGGTGACGCCAGTCGACTACAAACACGGCAAGCCTCGCGATACCGGCCAGGGTCTGGAAGCCTGGCCCAGCGACCGCGTCCAACTCGCGGTTCAGGGCATCATCCTGCGCGAGAACGGGTACGAGTGCTCCGAAGGTGTCGTGTTCTACGCCGGAACGCGGCAACGCGTGCGCGTGGTCTTCGACGACGCGCTATTGCAGGAAACCCTAGCGTTAGTAGAACAGGCATGGGCCACCGCGCGTGACGGCGTCATTCCTCCGCCACTGGAAGATTCGCCCAAATGCCCCGGATGTTCTCTTGTTTCGATCTGTCTCCCTGAAGAGACCAACGCGGTCCACACGCGAGGTTTCGGCAGGCCAGTACTCCAACTGTCCTTGTTCTCCGCTGATGGCGTCCCTCGCAAGCCACCGTCGTCGGAGCGGACTGAGGTGCGGCAATTGGTGACGCCGCGCTCCGAACTTCGCCCGGCGTATCTGGATACGCAAGGACTGCGCGTGGGCAAGTCGGGCGACGTCCTGCAAGTCAAAGACAAGGAGAGCTTGAAGCAAGAGATCCGGATCGGGGAGATCTGCCAGTTGAATCTGATGGGCAATATCCAACTCACGACACAGGCGGTGCAGAGCCTGTGTGAGCGCGGTGTGCCGGTGTGCTACTTCTCGCAAGGCGGCTGGTTCTACGGCATCACCACCGGCATGAACACCAAGAACGTCTTCCTGCGGCGCACGCAGTTCCGGCTGGCTGAGCAGGACTGGTTCTGCCTGCGGCTGGCGCGCAAGCTGATATCCGGCAAGATCCGCAATCAGCGGACCATGCTGCTGCGCAATCATGTGGAGCCGGAATCGCTGGTTCTCTCGGAGATGAAGACCATGCAAGACCGGGCCGATGCGGCAGGATCGCTCGATGAGTTGCTGGGCATCGAAGGCAACGCCGCGCGGCTGTACTTTCAGGCCTTTGCCGGGATGATCAAGGTCGAGTCGGACGAAGAAACGCCCGCGATCTTTCGCATGGATTTTACGGCGCGAAACCGGCGGCCGCCCAGAGACGCCGTCAACGCCCTACTTTCGCTGGGCTACAGTATGCTGTCCAAGGATCTGACGGTTACTTGCTACGCGGTTGGGTTCGATCCTATGATCGGTTTTTATCACCAGCCCCGATTCGGGCGGCCCGCCCTGGCGTTGGACTTGATGGAGCCGTTCCGGCCCTTGATTGCAGACTCGGCGGTCATCAGTGCCATCAACACGCGGATGGTGACACCGTCGGACTTCGTGACGGCGGGCAACAGCGTGGCGTTGAAACCGTCGGGGCGGAAGGCATTCTACCGGGCGTACGAACTGCGGATGGACACCCTGGTTACGCACCCGCAGTTCGAGTATCGTGTAAGCTATCGCAGGCTGCTCGAGATCCAGGCACGGTTGCTGGCGCGATGGATGGAAGGGGAGGTGGATGACTACGCGGCTTTCGTTACGCGGTGAAGCGAGCGGTGGGGTGATCACGAAGAGCCGGGAGCCGCTCGCGACTGCCTAGATCCTGAAAACAGATGGGTTCTGCTACGATGATTCATCAAGTAAGCACTCGATGCGCGGTGATTTCGGAAGCCGCTCGCGCTATGCATCGCAGGTATTTGAAAACTGAACTCTGTCGGATGCGAGCTATTTCCGCGACCGCGCGGTCGCGGCCCCATTGAAGCTGCAAACATTGCAAGATCAGCATC
>CAZTKA010000086.1:0-14390 GCA_964614015.1 uncultured Bordetella sp.
ATCATCGTGGCGGCGAAGCGGGCGCGGCAGTTGCAGAACGGCGCGCGCAGCTTCCTGCCCACCACGTCGAAGAAGCCGACCGTGATGGCGTGCGAGGAGGTGCGCCGCGGCCTCGTTCAATACGAAGACCCGACCATCCAGCGAAGCCTGGAATCCGCTCCCGGGGAGTAGTCAGCAGCCGTGGCGGCGCCCATCCATGTCGCGCTGGGAGTAGGCGGCGGTATCGCGGCCTACAAGGCGGCGGAACTGGCGCGTGCGTTGATGGAGCACGGCTGCACGGTTGAGGTGGTGATGACGCACGCCGCCCAGGAGTTCGTGCGGCCACTCACATTCGCGGCGCTCACGGGGCGGAAGGTGATCACGAACCTGTTCGGCGCCTCCAGCCCCGAAGACACGCTGTCGAGCGCCATCGAACATATTCGCCTGGCGCAGGAAAACCAGATCCTGGTGGTCGCTCCGGCGACGGCGGATCTGCTCGCGAAATTTGCCCACGGCCTGGCGGACGATTTTCTCACGACTACGTATTTGGCCTTCAAAGGTCCGGTGGTCCTGGCGCCCGCCATGAACTGCAACATGTGGACGCACGCGGCCACACAGGCCAATCTTCGGAGCCTGCGCGAGCGCGGCCACGTAATCGTCGAGCCGGACGAAGGAATTCTCGCGTGCGGCATGGTGGGGCCGGGCCGGCTGGCGGAGACGCAAATCATCGTGGCCGCGGTTCTGGCGGCCCGTGAGAGCCTCACCGGCGGCGCGAAACACGACCTGGAAGGCGAAGTCGTTTTGATCACGGCCGGCCCGACGCAGGAGCCTCTCGACGGGGTCCGCTACATCAGCAACCGCTCGAGCGGCAAGATGGGTTATGCGATCGCGGCGGCGGCTCGCGACCGGGGAGCACGCGTGATCCTGGTCTCCGGACCAGTCCACCTCCCGGAGCCGGAGGGCGTTGAAGTGGTGCATGTGCGCACGGCGCTCGAAATGCGGCAGGCGGTGATGGACCGCCTGGAGGAATCAAGCATCGTCATCAAGAGCGCGGCGGTGGCCGATTACCATCGCGCCGACGCGCCGCGGCATAAGATGAAAAAAACCGGCGCCCGCCTGACGCTGGAACTGGATCCGACGCCCGACATTCTGGCGGAGGTGGGCCGCAAGAAGGGCAACCGCCTGCTGGTGGGTTTTGCCGCGGAAACGGACCACCTGATCGCCGAGGCGCGGCGCAAGCTGGAAACGAAGAATTGCGACATGGTGGTCGCCAATCTGGTGGCGCGCGAGGGCACGGGGTTCGAAGCCGAAGAAAATGAAGTCGTGCTCGTGCTACGCTCCGGGGAAAATGTTTCAATCCCCCGCTCCCCCAAAACGGTTATCGCGCAACGCATCTGCGATCAGATCGTGAAGCTGCGGAAGGCCGTGCACGCCGTTTGAACGGGACCCGATGAATCGCGAACTGGTCCGCGCTTTTCTCGACTTTTATGAAGACCTCGGAGTCACGGATCTGTATCGCCGGGGAGCGCCTCCTGAACCGGTGACGCCGGAAATCGAGGCGGAATCGCTTCCCTCGCTGGTTCCGCCGGGCGATTCGCTGCTTCGAATTCAACAAGACATCGGCGAAGATTGCCGCCGCTGCCGCCTGTGCGAGGGGCGCAATAAGATCGTGTTCGGATCGGGCAACGCATCCTCAGAGCTGGTGTTCGTCGGAGAGGGACCCGGCGCGGATGAGGACGCGCAGGGGTTGCCGTTCGTGGGCCGCGCGGGGCAATTGCTGACACAGATGATCGAAGGCACGGCGGGCAAGGAAGGCATTCCCATAAAGCGCCCGGATGTGTACATCTGCAACGTAGTGAAGTGCCGGCCTCCGGAGAATCGCGCGCCCCTGCCGGACGAGATGGAAATCTGCGGCCAGTTTCTGTTCCGGCAATTGATGGCGATTCGCCCGAAGGCGATCTGTGCTCTCGGCTCGACGGCCGCTAGGGCGCTGCTCGGAACCAAGGAGGGCGTGACCCGCTTGCGGGGCAACTGGCGGAAGTGGCGCGATGTTCCCCTGATGGTGACGTATCACCCCTCGTTTCTGCTGCGGCCGTACAATCAGGACGCCAAGCGCGAGGCCTGGGAAGATCTCAAGAAGCTCCTGCACTTTGTGTATGACTAGGCGCGGGCGCTTCGTCACGTTTGAAGGCCCCGAGGGCAGCGGAAAGTCGACCCAATTGCGCATCCTGGCGGCGAAGCTCCGCTCCGCCGGGCGCGCGGTCGTCGAAACGCAGGAGCCCGGAGGGACCCCCATCGGCTTGCAGATCCGGCATCTGCTGCTGGCTGCCGAAAACCGCGAACTTTCTCCCACCGCGGAGTTGCTGCTCATGTTCGCCAGCCGCGCGCAGAACGTGGATCAGTTGATCCTTCCGGCGCTCGCCGCCGGAAAGATCGTTCTCTGCGACCGCTTCACCGATTCGACCCTGGCCTACCAGGGCGCTGCGCGCGGGCTGGGTTCGGAGGTCGTTTACGAGCTGGACCGCATCGCCTGCCGCGGCCTGGTGCCGGATCTGACGCTGCTGATCGATATCGACCCCGAGACGGGTCTGCAGCGCGCCCGGCAGCGCGCCGGCGACACAAATGACGCGGACACGCGCATGGAGGACCAGACCATCGCGTTTCATCGTAAGGTGCGCGAGGCGTACCGTCAGATCGCCTCCGAGGACGCGCGGCGCATCCGCATGATCGACGGGGCGCAAGACCGCGAACTTGTCGCCGCCCGCGTGTGGGACGCGATCGCGCCCCTGCTCGCCTCACCGGAATAACAGCGTGGCCAGACCCGCCGCCGCCGCGCCGCCCACCAGATACGCCGAATCGATGCGCGTGAACGTGAGCAGTCCGAAGCTCACGGCCAGAATCGCGAGCGAAAAAGGTCCCGTGATCGCGTCCATGGTCAGCGGCACCGACGAGGATACCAGCAGGCCGGCGGCTGCCAACAGCAATCCTCGTATCGCACCGCGGACGCGCGCCGTCTCCGCGCGGCGCCCCAGCAGGCGCATGAGGGGGATTACGAGGAACGCCGGCGTGATCAACGCGAGAAATCCCGCCGCCGCTCCCGGAACGCCTCCCGCCAGATATCCGACACAAACCAGGTAAATGCCATAGGGCCCTGGGCCCGTGCGCCCGGCGACCACGGCCGTGTTCAGTTGCCGGTCGGTCAGCGCGTGTTGCGTGACAACGAAATCCTGCCGGACCATGGGCAGCGAGCCAAGTCCGCTGAACGACGTCAGGCTGGCTTTGAGCAGCAGCAGGTAAATCACGATGACATTCACTTTCCCGGATCCCTCCAGAAGAATCCCGCGAGCGTGCCGGCCAGAATGATCGGCAGAGGAGTGACGCCGAAGTACCACGAAGCCAGAAACGCGCCGCCGGCGATCAGAATCACCTGGATGTTGCGCAAGCGGCCGCCGACGTGCGGGCGCAGTATCGTCCAGATCGTGGACCACATCATGCCCGCGACCGCGGCGACGGTTCCGCCGATGGCGGCCATCGCTACGGGATTCGTTTGCCACTCCTGGAAGCCGTAGATGAACGCGACTGCCACGGCCGCCGAAGGCACGGTGGATGCAAGCACCGCGGCGACCGCTCCGGCGATGCCGCCGATCAGCGCGCCGATCGCCGCGCAAAACGCGATCAGGTTCGTGCCGGGCGTGATCCTGGCCAGCGCGAAGGCCAGGTCGAATTTGTCCGATGTCAGCCAGCGCCGCGTCTCGACAATCTCGCGGCCGAGCATGCCGATGGTGACGTATCCTCCGCCGAACGTGGTGTTGCCGATGCGAAAAAAAACCTCTGCCAGCCGGCCCAGCGAGGGCGGGGAAAAAGTTGTTTGCTTGCTCAAGATTCTATGGTACTAATCGAAGTTCACCCATGAATCTCGGACTTCAAAACAAAGTAGCCATGGTCGCCGGCGCCAGCCGCGGCCTGGGATTCGCCGTCGCGCGGGGGCTGGCGCGCGAAGGCGTGAAACTTTCCATGTCTTCGCGCAATGCGGAAGCGGTCCATGCGGCGGCGCGGAGGATCCGCGAGGAAACCGGCGCCGAGGTCCTGGCCATGGCGGCTGATGTCTGTTCCGCCGATGCGTTGGCGGATTGGCACAAGGCCACCGTCGACACGTTTGGCGGCCTCGACCTGCTCTACACCAACTCCGGCGGACCTCCCGCGGGCCCGATTCTCCAATTTGACGACGCCGCCTGGCAGAAGACGTTCGAGCTGCTGCTGCTGAGCGCGCTGCGCATGGTCCGCCTAGCCGTCCCGTCGATGGTGGCCCGCGGCGGCGGAGCCATTCTGCTGCCTACCTCTTCAGCCGTGAAGGAGCCGATTGGCACGCTCGCGCTGTCCACCGTGATGCGAACTTCGCTCGCCGCGTTATCAAAGCTGCTGTCGCAGGAACTGGCGCCCCGGAAAATCCGCGTGAATCACTTGATCCCAGGCCGGATCGATACCGACCGCGTCAAAGAAATCGACGCGCTGAACGCCAAAAAGCAGGGCATCCCTGTCGAGGAACTCCAGAAAAAGATCTATGCGACGATCCCGCAGGGCCGCTACGGCGATCCGGATGAATTCGCCGCGGCCGCCGTGTTCCTGCTTTCCGACGCCGCTTCCTACATCACCGGCGCGACGCTGCAAGTGGACGGCGGTCTGCTGCGGGGCATTTGATGGCCCCCGTGTTTGACCTGGTCGGGGTGGGACTCAACGCCACCGACACGCTCCTGCTGGTCCCCACGTTCCCCGCCTGCGGAGGCAAAGTCCGCATCGCGCGGGAACTCATCAGCCCGGGCGGACAGGTGGCCAGCGCGCTGGCCGCTGCGGCGAAGCTCGGCCTGCGCACCAAATACATCGGCACCGTGGGCGGCGATGCGCACGGCCGCATCCAAATGGATAGCCTGCGCGCGGCGGGCATGAACCTGGAGGATGTCGAAATCCGCGCCCGTTGCGCGAACCAGAAAGCCTACATCGTGATCGACCAATCCACCGGCGAGCGGACCGTTTTCTGGGACCGTCCCGATTGCCTCGCGCTTGACCCGGAGCGCATCACGCGTGAAAAGATCTCTGTGGCACGCATGTTGCACATCGACGGGCACGATACGCCCGCTGTCGCCAGGGCCGCGCAGCTTGCTCGCGAGTTGGGCATTCCCGTGAGCGTGGACGTCGATACGATTTATCCGGGCTTCGAGAAAGTCTTGCCGAACGTGGATTATCTGGTCGCCAGCGCCGAGTTTCCCACCCGCTGGACCGGAGAGGTTGATCCCTTCCGCGCACTTGAAATCCTGCAAACCCGGTACGGGATGCGCGTGGCCGCGATGACGCTGGGCGCCGATGGCGCGCTCGCGCGCATGCATGGACGTTACTACTACGCGCCCGGCTACATCATTGATTGCGTGGATACGACCGGCGCCGGAGACGTGTTCCACGGAGCGTTCTGCTATTCTGTGCTCAAACGCATGCCGGTCCGCGAAGCACTTGATTTTTCCTGCGCCATGGCGGCCCTCAATTGCACGCGACTGGGCGCCCGGGGCGGCCTCGCCTCGGAACCCGAGGTCCGCGCCTTGATGCGGCGCGCTCCCCGGCGCTCCAACCAAAACATCGCCCGAACCGCCGGGCTCGCATGATCCCTCTTCGCTCCAGCGAGCGGATTTATTCGCCCACGCCGGTCACCGCCCTCCTGCTCGGGATGAATATCGTGCTGTTCCTGTATCAGTTCGCGCTCTCTCCCGGGGACCTCAGCCGCTTCGTCCTGGATTGGGGTGTTGTGCCCGACGACTTGCACCTCAGCTCGTTGGTGACCTCGATGTTTCTGCACGGAAGCTGGGCCCACCTGATAGGCAACATGCTGTTCCTGTGGGTGTTCGGCCGGAATCTGGAGGACCGGATCGGCGGCGGGCGCTTCGCGGGTTTTTACGTTCTGAGCGGCGTGGCCGCGGCCGTCGTGCACGTGGTCGTGAACCCGTATTCCCGCGTGCCGACCATCGGAGCCAGCGGCGCGATCGCCGCCGTGATGGGAGCTTACTTGGTCAAGTTCCCGCGCTCCTACATCGACACGCTGGTGTGGTTCATCTTCATCACGCGCGTTTCGGTGCCGGCGCCCTACTTCCTGATTTATTGGTTCGTCATCCAGTTCTTCAACGGGCTCGGTTCGTTGAGCGACGTCGATTACACTGGCGGCGGCGTCGCATGGTTCGCGCATATCGGCGGATTCCTCGCCGGAATGGGTCTGATCAAACTTTTCAAGGAAAAGCGGCCCCGATGGCGGGTTTGGTACGAAGACGACTAGCCGCCGCGTCTTCCAAAAGTGTATACTGGCGCGGAAACCTTCAATTAAGGAGGGAGTTTCAATGTCGAGAATGTTGGCGTCCACGGGCTGGCTCATGCTTGCCGCCTTCACCGCTGTTGTGGCATGCGCGCCTGCCAAGGCTCAGGCGATCGGCGGTTTGATCACAGGAACGGTTCAGGATGCATCGGGCGCGGTGATTCCCAACGCCAAAGTCACCCTTACCAACCAGGCTCAAGGAGAGGCATCGGCCCGCGCTGTGCCCACCACCGGAGACGGCATCTTCGTGTTCACGCCGGTTCTGCCGGGAACCTATGAGATCAAAGTGGAGATGACCGGCTTCAAGACCTACGTCCAATCGAACATCGCGATGAGCGCCAGCGACCGCCTCGGCTTGCCTGCGATCACCCTGGAAGTCGGCGCGCCGGCGGAATCCGTCACCGTCACCGCGGAAGCGACGCTGTTGGCCACCGAAACCGCCGAACGTGCGGGTGTCGTCACCGGCAAGCAGATGGTTGATCTGGGCTTGAATGGCCGTAACTTTACGGGCCTGCTGAAGCTGGTGCCGGGCGTCAGCGCCGACAACACCGGCAACGCGGCCGTGAACGGGCAGCGGGCTGACAAGGCCAACTACACCGTCGACGGCCAGTCGGTTGTCGACATCGGGGTGAACGTGCAGTTCGCCTACCGCATCAACGTGGACGCCATCGCCGAATTGAAGGTGGCCACCAACGCCCAGAATGCTGAGTTTGGGCGCAACTCCGGGGCGCAGATTCAGGTCACCACGCGGAGCGGAACTCAGGATTTCCACGGCACCCTCTACTGGTTCAAACGCGGCGAATGGATGAACGCCAATACCTTCACTAATAACCAGTCCGGCTTGCAGCGTCCGGCCTATCGCTTCATGACAGCCGGCTACACGGCGGGCGGCCCTATCTACATCCCCGGCAAAATGAATACTTCCAAGGACCGGCTGTTCGGCTTCATGTCGCACGAGTGGAACCGGCAATTCACGCCGCCCCCATTGCGGCGTATTACTGTTCCCACAGCAGCCGAGCGCGGCGGCGATTTCTCGAACACGCGCGACGCCGCCGGCATCATCCAGCCCATCCGCGATCCGTTGACGCGGTCTACTGCCAACCCTTTGGGAACGCAATTCCCTGGCAATATCGTCCCGGTGGCGCGTTTCAACGAACACGGCCCGTCGGTATTGAACTGGCTGCCTCTTCCTAACGTTACAGGCCAGCCGAACTTCAACTACCAATCGCAGGTCGCCAGCGAGTCTCCATCTTATGACCAGGTTTACCGCGTGGATTGGAATATCAGTGACAAGTGGCGCTTCTTCAGCCGCCACCTGAACAGCAAGAACACCCAGAACAATCCCTACGGCCGCGCTGACTCCGGCAACAACCTGGGCCTGACGCCTTTCTATGCGCCGACCTATGGCTGGTCCCTGGCCGCCAACCTGGTAACCTTGATCACTCCGACCATCACCAATGAATTCCAGTTCGGCTACACCGTGAACGGGATTCCGGGCGACCCTCCCCCGCCGGGCAGCCCCTACTACCGTTCGGTTTCCAAGATCAACATCCCGCTGCTGTATCCGAATGCCGACCCGATTGGTCTGGTCCCGAACTTCAACTTCGGCGGCACGCCGACGGTCAGCGGGACCCAGATGACCAGCTTCGCCGGTTTGCCCTACGATAACCGGAACCCGGTCTGGAACTGGACGGATAATTTCACCAAGGTCACCAGCAGTCACACCATCAAAGCCGGTATCTTCATTGAGACTGCGACCAAGACCGAGAATCCCTTCCGCCCTGTGAACGGTACGATCAACTTCGGACGCGATTCCAACAATCCGGGCGACTCCAATTGGGCCTTCTCCAACGCTTTGCTGGGAAATTTCCAGACTTACTCCCAGTTCAGTGAGCTGATCGTCGCCAGCTACCCGTACCGAAACATCGAGTTCTACGTGCAGGACACCTGGAAGGTCAACCGCAAGCTGACGCTGAACTACGGCCTGCGCATCGCGTTCATCAAGCCCTTTCACGACACGCTAGGCAAGATGGCGAATTTTGACTATAACGCCTACAGCAACGCACAGGCCGTAAGTTATTATCAGCCGACGGGCGCCCCTTCGGGCCCGAACCGGCGGGCGATCAATCCGTTCACTGGCGAAATTTTGCCGGCGAACTTCATCGGCGCGATCATTCCGGGCCAGGGCAATATCAACAACGGCATGGTGCTGAGCGGCCAGGGGAGCACGCCGCTGGGCCTGATCGAAGATCGCGGCGCCCACTGGGCTCCCCGCTTCGGCCTGGCCTACAACTTCGACAATAAGACCGTGTTTCGCATGGGCGGCGGCGTGTTCTATGAGCGCGTGGCCACCTTCGGCATCGGCATCACCAGCGACTACGTGACCAATCCTCCCTCGCTCCGGCTGGCGGAACTCTACTACGGCAACCTGTCCACGATCCGGAGCGCGGCTACGGTGTTCAACCCGGCGTCCATTACACGGATCTCCCCGGACGGGCACGTGCCGACAACTTACAACTACAACGCCGGCATTCAGCGGGAACTGCCCATGAACATTCTGTTGGATGTTTCCTACGTGGGATCCCAATCGCGGCACTTGTCCCTGAACCAGTGGTTCAACAACGTTCCGTTCGGCAGCGCCTGGCAGCCGTACAGCCAGGATCCGACCTTCACCACGCCCATGTTCGACGGCACCACGAACCTGCCGGTCAATATGTACCGGCCCATTCGAGGATATGGCAGCGGCGTGGACCGGACATGGGGCGGGTCCTCGAACTACAATGCCTTGCAGGTGGCGCTCACCAAACGCGCGGGTGCGTTACAGTTCGGCGTGAACTACATGTGGTCGAAGGCGCTTGGAACGGACCCGAATCAGGGAGCTTTCGGCGGCCGCATAGCGGCTCACCCCACCGACGCACGCAAGGCCAACTACGGTCCGCTTGGACTGGATCGCACGCAGTCGCTTGCCATCAATTACACCTACGACCTCCCAAGTCCCGCACGATACGCGAAGGCCTTCGACAATGCAGTCGGACGCGTCGTATTCAACGGCTGGCAGCTCACCGGCATTACCAGCATCGCTTCCGGGGCCCCGACCAACGTCACCTACACCATCACCGGCGTCGGCGCAGCCGCCCTGAACCGCCAGATCACCGGCAGCGAGGATATCGGTCCGCGCGTCGTACTGACGTGCAATCCCAACCTGTCGCGCGATTCCCGCACTATCGACGCTTTCATCAACACCTCCTGCTTTGCACCGGCTTCCAAGGGCAGCATAGGCATCGATTCCGGGTTCAACCGGCTCCGCGGACCGGGCCTGCACCAGTGGGATGTGAGCTTGTTCAAGAACATTGTCTTCAACCAAGAAAGAGGCACGCGCGCTCAGTTGCGGTTGGAGGCCTACAACGTATTTAACCACGCCCAGTGGGGGTCCTTTAACAGCTCTGTGCAGTTCAACTCGGCGGGTCAGGTGGTCAACCGCCCCACGCAACTCGGCGGAACCGGCGGACGCTTCGGTTTCGGATCCCTGAACGAGGTCCGCGCCAACAGCCAGCGCATCCTTCAGATCGCCGCCAAGCTGTACTTCTAGCCGCGCTCCCCGGGGAAGGCGGCCGATCCCCGCCTTCCATGTTACCGACGAGGCTCGAAAAAACTCATGCAGTTATCGCCCTGACGCAGCAGGCGCGTGTGGCGGAGCGCGCCATATGACTCCGCCAGCCTCCTGCGGACATCATGTTGCACGATCACCAGCTTTGGCGGCCGCCTGCCCAGCAAGCGGAGCACGGTTTCGTATTCCTGCTCCAGCCGGTAGGGCGGATCCAGAAACACAATATCGGCGTCGAACTTTCCCGCGAGGGCCGTGGCTTTGCCTTGCCGCACCTCGGCGCGCGCCTCGATCCCCAGCGATTTCAGGTTCTTGCGGATCACGCCCACCGCCGCCCGGTTGGACTCGACGAACAGCGCGCTGCCCGCTCCGCGGCTTAGCGCCTCAATGCCCACCGCACCCGTGCCCGCGTACAGGTCGGCGAACGCGGCGCCCCCGATGCTTGGCGCCAGAATATTGAACAGCGCCTCGCGCAGTCGGTCCGGCGTCGGCCGGGTATCCGGACCGGGAACGCTCTTGAGCAGCCTGCTGCGAAACTCGCCGCCGATCACCCGCATCTTAGCCTACCAGCACCAGGCCGTAACGCCGCTGCCAGTGGCCGCCAATGAACGCCACCGCCCGGCGCAGCGTCTGCGGATCCGGAGGATGCGCCACGAACGCCAATGCCTCCGAGCGTGCCAGCTCCAGCACCTCCGCATCGCGAACCAGGTTGCCAATATGGAGCTGCGGCAAGCCCGACTGGCGCGTGCCGAAAAACTCTCCAGGTCCGCGCAGCTTCAAATCCATTTCGGCGATGTGGAAGCCATCGGTGGATTCGACCAGCGTGCGGATCCGCTCCGCAGCTGCCGGATTCATCTTGCCGGTCACCAGGATGCAGTAGCTCTGTTCACCGCCGCGCCCCACGCGGCCGCGCAATTGATGAAGCTGCGCCAGGCCAAAACGCTCGGCTTCCTCAATCACCATCACGGTTGCGTTGGGCACGTCCACGCCCACCTCGATCACCGTGGTCGAGACCAGAATCTTGGTTTCGCCGCGCTGGAATCTGTCCATCGCGGCTTCCTTTCCCTCCGTGGAAAGCTTGCCGTGCAGCAGGCCCACCTCGGTGTCCGGAAAAACCACTGTGGAAAGCTGCCGGTGCATAGCCTGCGCCGCCTTCATCGCCTGCGTCTCCGATTCCTGAATCACCGGGTAGACGACGTAGGCCTGGCGGCCCTTTTCGATTTCGCGCCGCAGAAAACCGTACACCTGCTCGACACGCGCCTGCTCGACGTGCCGGGTGATGATCGGTTTGCGGCCGGGCGGCAACTCGTCGATTACGCTCACGTCTAGGTCGCCATAAATTGTCAGCGCGAGCGTGCGCGGAATCGGCGTCGCCGTCATCACCAGTACGTCGGGATGCTTGCCCGCGCCTTTCTCCAGCAGTTTCTGGCGCTGCTCCACTCCGAAACGGTGCTGTTCGTCGATCACCGCAAGCCCGAGTTTCGCGAACGTCACGTCTGGCTCGAGCAGCGCGTGCGTCCCCACCACCACTTTCGCCAGGCCTGAGGCCACCAGTTTTTTTAACTGTGTCTTCTCACGAGACGTGCTCGATCCGGTCAGCAGGATCACCGGATAATCCAGCTTTTGGAACAGTTTCTTGAAATAGTAGGCGTGCTGCGCCGCGAGAATCTCCGTGGGCGCGAGCACCGCCACCTGATATCCGTTTTCGATCGCGATGATCGCGGCCTCAGCGGCTACCAGCGTCTTGCCGCTGCCCACGTCGCCCTGCAACAGGCGGTACATGGGATGCGGCGCCTCCATATCCCGCGCGATCTCGCCGAGGACGCGTTTCTGCGCTCCCGTCGGCTTGAAGGGCAGCATCTGTTTGATCCGCTCGCGCACCCGGTCGGTCAAAGCGAAGCCGACGCCGGGATCCAAACGCGCCTTCGCCCGCTTCAACTCCAGTCCGCACTCGAGCCAGAAGAACTCCTCGAAAATCAGCCGGAACTGCGCCGGGGAGCGGAAAGCGTTGAGCAGCCGCAGATCCGAATCCCGCGGCGGGAAGTGCAGATGCCGGATCGCTTCCCACGCGCCGGGGAGCTTCAGTTGCTTCAGAATGTGCGCCGGCAGCGTCTCCGGAATCGGCGCCATGCTCGACAGGATCCGGTCCAGCAGCACGCGAAAGACGCGCGTGCTGACCTTGCCCGCCGCTTCATAGATCGGCACCACGCGGCCCGTGTGCAGCGAGTCGTCGCCTTCTTCCTCGCCCCCCAGAATCTCGTATTCAGGGTGCATCATCGACAGTCCCCGCGAGTAGGAATCGTATTCCACCTTGCCGTATAGCGCGATCCGCTGGCCCGGAGCCAGAATATCGCTCAGATATGCGCCGTGGAACCACTTGCCCGTGAGGATGGCCGCCGATGCATCGGTGAACGTAGCCTCGAACAATCCTAACTGGCGCCGCCGGAATCCCGAAATCCGCGTCGAGCGCACTGTGCACAGAACCGTCGCCATCTCGCCCGGCGCAAGCTGGCCAATCAGCTTGACGTTGCTCCGGTCTTCGTAGCGGAACGGAGCGTAGTACAGAAGATCTTCCACCACGCGCAGGCCTTTCGTCTCCAGAACGGCCGCCCGTGCGGGTCCGATGCCCTTGACGTAATTGAGCGGAGTGTTTAAATCCAACGACAGTTCTTCAGTGTACGGCATGCGGCGCGCCTGCGGCGGCATGGCGCTCCAGGCTACAATAGCGGTTCGTGTCCGAACTTCTGCATGGAAAGACCGCGCTGATTCTGGGCGTGGCGAACCGGTGGAGCCTCGCCTGGGCGATCGCACAGGCGTTCCGGCGCGAAGGCGCCAAGCTTTTGCTCGCCTATCAGGGCGAGCGCCAAAAAGACACGGTCATCGGACTGGGCGCCGAACTCGGCGCGGCCGCCGTGTTCGACTGCGATGTGACGCGCGACGACGATCTGGCGCGGCTTGCGGATACGGCGCGTGCGCACGCTCCGATTCACGCCCTGGTCCACAGCATCGCGTTCGCGAATCGCGAGGATTTGAGCCGTGCGTTTCTCGAAACTTCCCGCCAAGGGTTCGCCCTCGCGCACGACGTGAGCGCCTACTCGCTGGTGGCCGTGTCGCGCGCGATTGCGCCGCTGATGACGGAGGGTGGCTCGGTCCTGACCCTGTCCTACCTGGGCTCTACCCGCGTCGTGACGAACTACAATGTGATGGGCGTGGCGAAGGCCGCGCTCGAAGCCTCCTGCCGGTACCTGGCGAGCGAGCTCGGCCCCTCCAAGGTCCGCGTCAATGCGATTTCGGCGGGTCCCGTGAAAACCACGTCGGCGCGCGGCGTGCGCGATTTTTCGAAGATGCTCGAGGCGGTGGCGGCGCATGCCCCCCTGCGGCGCAATTGCGAGCCGGGCGAGGTGGCCGACGCAGCCGTCTTCCTGGCAAGCGACCTGGGCCGCGGCGTGACCGGAAACATTCTGTTCGTCGACGCCGGCTACCACATCATGGGGCTGTAGTCGCGGACTGCTCGCGATCGCAAGCGGCTCGCATCCATGACGCATCCACCCGACCCGCACCTGATGGCCATCCCCGAGTCACGGCCTGCTCGAAACCGTCCCCCCCTCAGTGATATGATGTCGATGCAATCATTCAACAGACCACTGGTATGGAGGATGTTTTCACTATGCTGCGCATCAACGACACGGCCCCCGACTTCACCGCCGATACAACTCACGGCCCCATCCGTTTCCATGAATGGATCGGCGATGGTTGGGCGATTCTGTTCTCGCACCCCAAGGACTTCACGCCGGTCTGCACCACCGAGCTCGGATACATGGCCGCCTTGGAGAACGAATTCAAGAAACGCAACTGCAAAATCATCGGCCTGAGCGTCGATCCGGTTTCAAGCCACGGCAAATGGGTCGTCGACATCGAGGAGACGCAGGGGCACAAGGTGAACTACCCCATGATTGGCGATCCCGAGTTGAAGGTCGCCAAGCTCTACGAGATGCTGCCGGCCGACGCGGGCGACACCGCGGAAGGCCGCACGGCGGCCAACAACGCCACCGTGCGTACCGTGTTCGTCATCGGCCCGGACAAAAAGATCAAGCTCATGCTCAGCTACCCGATGACCACCGGCCGCAACTTCGACGAGGTGCTGCGCGTGCTGGATTCCATCCAACTGACCGCCAAGCACAACGTGGCGACCCCGGTGAACTGGAAGCCCGGTGAGGAAGTGATCATCCCGCCGGCGGTCAGCGACGAGGAGGCCCGCAAGAAGTATCCGCAGGGCTTCAAAGTCATCAAGCCCTATTTGCGGACAGTCTCCCAGCCACAGTAAACGTCGGAACCAAACGGGGGCCGGCTTCGGCCAGCGCGCAGGCCAGCTCCACGTTCCCTCGGTCTGCTGCGCCCTTGGCCTGGTGTAGTTCAGCGATTATGTCCGACTAACAGTTCAGCGATTCTGTCACGCCC
>CAZTKA010000087.1:0-8051 GCA_964614015.1 uncultured Bordetella sp.
GGAAGGGGTACGTGCGCAGGACAAACGACTCGCTCACCTGCGCGGGCATAACATTAGCGCAATACCATAGAGTAACACGCGGCGCTATTTCATTTCCCGTTCGAGCTGCACCGCCGTGCCATAACAGAGCACTTCCGTGACTCCCGCCATGACTTCCGTGGCATCGTAACGGACGCCGATGACGCCGTCGGCGCCCATCATCATGGCGTGGTTGATCATCTTTTCGAAGGCGTCATGGCGAGTCCGCTCGCACAGGTCCGTCAACAGGGTGATGTTGCCGCCGACCAGCGTTTGCAGGGTCGCGCCAATGGTCCCGAAAATCGAACGGGAGCGGACGACGATGCCCCGCACCAGTCCCAAATTGCGCCTGACGCGGTAGCCGTCGAGCGTGAAGGCCGTGGTGACGAAATCGTGAGTCATGCTCCCGATGATCGCATGATCTACTTCACCGCCACAGGCTCACTGTCCCGCACTTCGCCGACCCAGTAGTCGAACCCTTGCACGAAGACAGTGGCGTTCACCGGCGCGCCTTCTTTCAGCTTCGCCAGATCAGCCGGGTCCTTGACAGGGAAGTCCATGGTCATGGGGCCCATCCAGTCGCCGATCGCCTCGTGCTGGATTGTGGCGATTTTATTTTGCGCGTCCAGGCGGCGCACCTGCCCTTGCAATTCATACCGCCGCAGGGGCTCTTCCTTGAGCGTCTTCGTTTCAGGTCGGGACTCCGCCACCGGCTTGCTGGCGCATCCCGTAAGCGCCGCAACAGCGGCGGTCAACAGAATGGCTTTCATACTCCGAGCCTAGCAGGCTCACCACAGCTCTTCAGCCAAGCTCGCGCACAACGCAGCGCGGCGCGAGCTTGCCTGGAACAGTTGAGCGCGCCCCGCGCTGTGCGCTCAGAAGTGCAGCTTGCCGACCAACTGGATGAAGCGCGCGTTGCTCGGGTAGACCTGGCTCCATTGCCCGAAGAACGGGCTGCCCGGAATCAGATAGAACGTCTCGTTGACGTGCGGCGTGCTGCCGACCGTGCTCAGCCGGCCGGGCGTGTATTGCGGATGATTGAGGGCGTTGAAGAAGTCGGCCCGCAACTCGAACCGGTAGCGCTCCCGGAAGAGCATGTTCTTGCTGATGCTCAGATCGAAGTTCTGGATGCCTTGGGCGGGGAGCAGATTGCGGCCGCCGTTGGCGTATGCGCCCGGCCGCGCCAGGATGTAACGCGCGTTCGGGTCGGTCGCCAGATACGCGACCGTCTGGCCAAGGCTGTTGCGGAGAGCTGTTGTGTCACTGCCCGTGCCCGCTGCACCTGCCGGATTGATAATCACGCGGTCGCTAACCGCGTCGCTGTTCATGTTCGCGTCCAGGCCGCTCTGCGGCGTCACGTATTGCGGTGATTCGACGATATAGACCCCGCTGAAGCTATAGTGCCCGGCCACATGGCGCAGGAACCAGTTCGGGTGGCGCTCGAACCACGCTGTGTCCCACATCCAGGAAACCGTCAGACGGTGGCGCCGGTCCAGCGCCGAGGAAGCCCACTCGCTCCGCAGGTCCTGGTAATTCTGCGGACGCCGCGGCGACAGCGTCGTGAAGTTCACTTCCATGGTGCTGTCGTCCATCAGGTGGCTCCAGGTATAGCCCGCTTTCAAGGACAGGTGGCCGGAGAACCGCTTGGTCAGGTCCACCGCCATGCCGTGATACTCGGAGTTGCCGCGCGGTTCGTAGGACGTGATGGTGCTCAGGAATCCGTAAGGCGCCAGGGGATTGTTGCCCGCCTTCTCCAGATTGAGTTGGTTGAGCGTCAGCGGCAGGGCGTCCAACTCCGCCTGTGAAGGCCGCCTCAGATAGGTGGGCAGGTGATGCGTGGGGGTCACCACGGCGTTGCGGTTCAACTGTGTCTGCATCAACAGGTGCACGCCCCGCGTGCCAACATACCGCACGTCCAGCACGTAATCTTTGCGGAAGCCGTGCTGGATGCCAAAATTCCAGTTGATGGCGTAGCCAAGCTTCTGGTCCGGCAACCACGAGGAGGTGAAGGCGCGCGCCACCTCCGGAGGCATCACCGGAGCTCTCTCGCTCGAAAGGATTCCGCCCCTGGCCAGGTACCCCGGCGTGTTGGTCACGGTCGAATTGACGGTCGAGGTGGCCTGTGGAGGCCGCACGTTGGCGCCGATGTTATCGAAAATCTGGTCGTAGGCGATCCCGAAGCCTCCGCGGATCGAGGTCTGCCCGCTTCGGCCCGGCGCGTAGGCAAACCCGATGCGCGGAGCGAAATTCTTCATTTGCGGCTTTGGCGCGCGGAACCTCAGCACGCCCGGCACGTCCGCGATCCTGTTCAAATCGAATTCCTTCATGGATTTCGATACACCGTTGTATTCCCAGCGCAGCCCCAGGTTGAGCGTCAGGTTGCGCGTGGCTTTCCAGGTGTCGTTGGCGTAAGCGTAAAAGGCGCGCCCGTTGCCCAGATACGGCTTGCCACCGGTGTTGCGCTGTGCAAGCACATTCGGCACCAGGTCCAGCACGTACCGCTCGAGATTGCTGTACTGGTAGTCGCCGCGGATGCGCTGGATGAAGTCCAGCGACGTAATCGCGCTGCGCCAGTCGATGCCGAACTTGAGATCATGGTTGCCCTTGTTCCAGGTGAGGTTGTCGGCAATCTGGTAGACGTTCTGGATGCTCGCCTGCGGAGCGTTCGGATTCGGGCCCAACTGCAGGTTCAGGTCGCTGCGGAATCCGATATTGGGGAACACGTCCATGCCCGGAAACGTCAGCGGCGGCGCCGGCTGTGTGTCGTTATAGCGGTTGTAGGACAACCGCAGTTCGTTCATCAGTCGCGCTGAGAAGGTGTGAAATTCCGAGATCGTCGCAACCTTGGCCGTAATCGGGCGTTGCGTCCAGAACACCGGCAGTTGCGCCGAGGTATCCACTCCGCTGATCCGGTTGCTGAGATAACGGCCACGCCACTGGTCGCGGCTTGACATGTTGTAGTCGAGCGACGCCAGCCAGCGGTAGGTATTGACATAGTTCGGCGCCAGCACCGGCACGATCCCCAGCGGAATCAGCGTCCCCTGAACCGTCGCCGCGCGATTCCCATCCTGAGCCGCCGCGGCTCCCAGGTACTTCTCGAGGACGGAAATATTGGTCGGAGACGCCCCCGGAATCGCCTGCAAGGCGCTATAGCCCGCCGCCGTGGGAGCATAGACGGGAGCACCGACCGTGCTCGACCGCCCCAGCGGATTGTAATCGAAATTTCCGAAATAAAACAGCTTGTTTCGAAGAACGGGCCCGCCGGCGTTGCCCCCCAGCAGATTCTGATCGAAGCGCTGGCGGTTCAGGATCCCCTGGCGTTTGAAGGCCTCGTCCTGCGCATTCAGGTGCCGGTTCTGAAAATACTCGTACACAATTCCATGAAGTTCATTCGTCCCGCTCTTGGCGATCACGTTGAACTGCCCGCCGGAAGAGTGCCCGTACTCGGCGCTGAACTGATTTTGCAAGACCGCGAACTCCGCCACAGCATCGTTGGGAATGACCGCCACCGGGCCGGTGATGTCCTTGCGGTTGTTGTCGGTGCCTTCGATGGTGAAGTTGTTGTTGCGGGGCCGCTGGCCCCCCACGGCAGGGCCCGTGCCAGCGCCCACTCCGCCCGAGCTGGCCACGCCGGCGCCGATCAACGACAGGTTTGCATACCCTCCGCTGAGATTGGCCGCCACGGGAAGGTCGGTGGCCATGCGCGTGGCGTAAATGTTGGCGATCTGTGCGGTAGTGGCATCGATCAGCGGACCGTCCCCCACCACCTCCACGATTTCATTGATCGAGCCGATCTTCAACGTCACATTCACGGTGGTGGTCTTGCTCAACTCCACGGTAACCGGCGAAACAGACGCCCGGCTGAAGCCGTTCGCCGCAACCGTGATCTTGTAGCTGCCCACAGGCAGATTGTTCAAGCGGAACTCGCCCGCGCCGCCCGCCGTTGTTTCGGCGCGCACCCCTGTCGCCAGGTTCTCGGCTTCCACGGAGGACCCCGCCACCACCGCGCCGCTCGGATCCTGCACCGTGCCCGCCAAGTTGCCGTCCGCGGCCTGCCCGGATGCCGTCATGGACGCCAAAATCAATAAGACGAAGGTCCTTACGCCGCGGATTGTCGGGATGATCATCGGTTTGCCCAGCCCTCTTCTTCGGGCTCACACGCAATATCGACAGGACTTAGGGTGAAGTTTAGGAGTGGCCTACGCAGAGGCTCTTATTTTTTCCGGGATTCGCCGGCGCCAGCCACGACGCCGGCTAAACCGAAGAAAAACGCCGCCAGCGCCGGCCTTTGCTGCATTGGATAGTCCACCAGGCAGTGAAGAAACACAGTAAGAATCCCCACCCCCCAAAGGCACCGAAGGGCCGGGCGCACCAAGGATGCGGCGGCAAAAAACAACAGCATCACCAGAGGAATGCCGCCCTCGGCCGCCCACTGGGCCCAGTCAGTGTGCGCCTGATTCACGAAGCTCCCGTCGTCGTAGAGAGCGAATCCAGGGTAGACCGACGGCCACGCGCCCAGGCCGAATCCCGTCACCGGACGCTCAGCCAGCATGCGGATCGAGGACCGCAGCAGGTTGGATCGCATGACATACGCGTTTGGTTCCTGCAGACGCCGCCACAGCGGCTCCCATCCTGCCACTGCCGTCGTCGCAGCCACAGCCGTCAGAGTCGCGAGCGTCACCGTGGCCAGAGCCTTCGGGGATCCCAGCCCGCGCCATCGCGCAAGCACGGGCAAAAGAATGATCTCCGCCAGACACAGCATGCTTCCCGTCCGCGAGCCTCCCGCAACCACCGATGCAAACAGCAGCGCGCAGAGGAGAACATAAAGCATCCTCGGCCGCCGGTCGAGCATCGCCCGGGCCAGAGCCAGCGGCAGCACGGCCTCCACGAACGCCGCATACTGATTCCGGTAGACAAAGGGCCCCAGTGTCGGAGCCTGCGTGCCCGCGTCGTAGCTCCATAAAACGACGCCGGGCGGCGAAGAGAATACAGTCAGCATCGCCGCTACGGCCAGAACGCCGGAAAAGATCAGCACGGCGTTTAGAAACCGCTCGCGCGTCTCCTCCGCCAGTTCCACCGCCAAGGCGAAAGCCGCCGCGTTGGCAATCCAGTTGAGAACCTCCTCGCCGGTCCGTGCGGGATCAACGCTCCAGCCCGCCAGCAGTTGCGCGGCTCCCCAGCCCGCAACACCCGCCAGAGCCAGCATCACCGGCTGGATCACGATTCGCGGCCCACTTCGCAGCCCGAACACCATCCGCGCTGCGGCCAGCGTGAAGAGCGCCAGTTGAAACGCAGCCAGCCCCCAGCGGGCCGGGACCCACAGCGTGAGGATCCCGAGCAGGACAATTGCGGCCAGCAGCATGCCAGACAAGCCGCCTATTGTAACGGGTCAACCCGCTAAGATGGAACCTTCATGCCGCCCCCGCTGATTGAACTCGAGCACGTCTCGGTCATGCGCGGCCAAACGCTGGCGCTCGATGACGTCAGCCTGCGCATCGGCGCCGGCGAGCACGTCGCCATCCTGGGCCCGAATGGCTGCGGCAAATCCACGCTGATCAAGCTGATCACGCGCGAGTGCTACCCTCTGTCGCGGCCCGGAAAGGACGACCGCTCGCGCCTGCGCATCCTCGGCCGCGAGCAGTGGAACGTCTTCGAGCTCCGGTCCCTGCTCGGGATCGTGTCGAGCGACCTCATGACGCAATGCACGCGCGATGTCACCGGACGCGAGATCGCCGTCTCCGGTTTTTTTTCCAGCATCGGCATCTGGCCGCACCAGCAGGTCGCCCCCGAAATGTGGCGCAAGGCCGATGCGGCGCTCGCGACGCTCGAGATCGCGCATCTGGCCCATCGCACCACCGATGAGCTGTCCTCCGGCGAGGCCCGGCGCATTCTCCTGGCCCGAGCCCTGGTGCACGATCCCCTGGCGCTGGTGCTCGATGAGCCCTCGACGGCGCTTGACCTGTTCGCCCAGCACGAGCTCCGCGAGATCCTGCGCAAGCTGGCGCGCGCCGGAATCGGCATCGTGATGGTGACCCATCACCTCTCCGACCTGATCCCGGAAATCGAGCGCGTTGTGTTGATGGAGCGCGGCCGCATCGCGGCCGACGGACCTAAGCGGGAGATCTTAGTACCCCAGCGCCTTTCGTCCCTGTTCGGGCTGCCGCTGGAGCTGGCCGAGCGCGACGGCTATTACAACCTGTGGTGAGATCTACGGCCGGCACGGGAATCCGCCGATGATTCCGGCATGGGCGTCCTCGACTTCATCACCAAACAGTTTATCGACGTCATTCAGTGGACCGAACCGGAGGATGACATCCTGGCGTTCCGTTTCCCCATGCAGGACATGGAAATCCAGAACGGCGCAAACCTCACGGTCCGCGAATCGCAACTGGCGGCCCTGGTCCACGAAGGCCGCATGGCCGATGTTTTTCCGCCCGGCACCCACCGGCTGACGACGCAGAATCTGCCGCTGCTCACCAACCTGATGAACTGGGACAAGCGGTTTGAGAGTCCCTTCAAAAGCGACGTCTACTTCTTTTCGACGCGCAGCAAAGTGGGCCAGCGCTGGGGCACGGCGACGCCCATTACGATTCGCGACAAGGAATTCGGCGCCGTGCGCCTGCGGGCCTATGGCGTCTACTCCTACCACATCAGCGACCCGCGCCGGTTCCACATCAAAATCAGCGGCACCCGCGACATCTATCGCACCGGGGATCTGGAAGACCAGTTACGCAACACCATCGTCGGCCGCATGGCCGATACCTTCGCCGAGAGCGGCGTCCCGTTCCTCGACATGGCGGCGAACCAGGTGGAGCTGGCCGAGCGTGTGGCTGAATACCTGCGGCCCTCCCTGGCCGAGATCGGCCTGACGCTGGACAGTTTGGTGGTCGAGAATCTGTCGCTGCCCGCGACACTCGAACAGGTTCTGGATGCCCGCGTGGGCATCAGTCTGACCGGCGACCTCGGGCGCTATGCGCAGTTCCAGGCGGCCAGTTCCCTGCCCGTTGCGGCGGCCAATGAAGGCGGCGGCGCGGCCGGCGCGGGGGCCGGGCTGGGCGCGGGCCTCCTTATGGCCCAGCAGATGATGGGCGCGCTGAAGCCGGAAACGGCCGGGGCGGGAGCGGACGCGAAGTTTTGCCCGGAATGCGGACACCGCGTGGCGCGCAGCGCCAAGTTCTGCCCCGAGTGCGGCCACAAACAGTAACGGCCCGCACCCAACTCACTCGGCCGCGCGCACCAGGTAGGCCAGGAAGGGCGTCACTTCAAACGGCATCTTCTCGCGCGGGGAAAGCAGCGCGAGCGGCCGCGTTGCGGTGAGCGAGATTTTTCCCGTCGCCGCATCGAGCTTGATGCGCGAACCCAGGGGAAGCGCCGCAATCTGCTCCAACCTTTGCTCCTCGAGCTCCGGAGCGGCGGCCATGAACTCGGCCAAGCGCCCCAGCGCCGCCGGGTGGGCCAGTTGGTTGCCCAGATTGGCCGCCAGCAGGCGGGGCAGCGCCGCGCTGCGGCTCTCAAGCGCCTTCAGGAATAGGCCCGCGTTAGCCGTTTCCCGGTATGGGGAGCCGCGCATAATCTCGATCGTCTTGGCGGCCGCTTCATCCAGTTCCCGCGGCGAGCGTTGCATGTGCAGGCGCGCGAACAGATCCGCGTCGCTCATCATGGTCTGATTGTGGAAGGCGAACTGCGTGGGCGTGGGGTGGCCGAGCGCGATGTGCGACAGCTCGTCGGCCAGCACCACCGCCAGACTGGCCTCGTCCGGCAACACGTCGATTAAGCCGCGGCTGATCACGATGGTGTGCCCGATCGAAAACGTCTCAAGCGGCGTGGTCAGCAGCACGCGGCAGCGGGCCTCCGTATTCAGGCCGGCTGAGACGATCAGGTTGTTCACCACCGTGTTCAGCACATCATCGACGGGGCCGGCGGGAGCCAGCAGACCTCCCGTTTCAAGGCGCGCCAGAACGTTTTCCTCGGCCTGGCGCTCCCAGGCGCGCTGGCTGACCGATATCGGCGCTATGCCTGGCGGGCAGGCCAGG
>CAZTKA010000087.1:8061-14287 GCA_964614015.1 uncultured Bordetella sp.
GAGTCGCTCTCGATCAGAATTCGCGTCAGCTCATCCTGCTTGCTCGCGGAAGGGCCGAAGTAGCTCCACAGGCGCGTCTGAGCCTTGAAGCGCGTGGGGCCGGCCATCCCGGAGGCGCCCGCCTCCTCGACGTAGATCCGCGCCGGGATCCATTGGCTGCCGCCGGCGTGCTCGCGCCAGCTGTCGAAATGGAAGTACAGCTCAGGCGGCGCGTTCCTGCGCGGAGGCGCGGGCAGGTAGGTGCCGTTGAAGCGGACGATATTGTAGTCGCGGTCCTCCACCCAGATGCGGCCCTCAAAGCGGCCCGGTTCCGGACGCTGCGGAGACACGTCGAAAACCAGGCAGCGGATCTCGCCTAGAAACTCACGCCGCACGTAAGCGAATTTGTAGCGCGCGCGGTCCACACCCGCCGAATCGAGAATCGCCATTTGCGCAAAGCCCCGCGGCAGGAAGCGGAGCCCCTGCGTCTTCGGCTTGGAACGGAAGCCCAGCAGGCCGCCGCGCGGCTCCGGCGCAGATACCGTGCGCTCGATCAGAGACTCGTAGCCCACTTCGCCCGCCATCCTGAGGCGGCCCAAAAAATAATGATCCCCCGACGGCCGTTCTTCCGGGCCCGGACCAATTTCCTGAATATAGGTTTCCACCAGCGGCGCATGGAGGCGCAGCGATTTCAGAAAAACATTTTCCCGCGCGGCGATGCGGTCGAGCAGACCTTCGATGGCATCCCCAGAGGGTGCCTGCGCGGCTCCGCTAGAGGCCACCATCAGAAACGCGAAAAGCAGCGGTCTCATGAAACATCCTTTTCAATAGGCAAGTTCAAACAGAATATGAACCAGCGCGGTCGTATCGACGGGCTGGCCGGACTGCATGGCCGGCCGGAACCGGATCGCCCGCGCGGCGCGCCCGGCAGCCTCATCGAGTCCGTGGCCGAGGCCGCGGACCAGCCGCAAGACTTCGGCCGCGCCCGCCGCCGTGAAACGTACTTCGAGCACCACTTCGCCCTCCAGCCGCAGCCGGAGCGCCTCCTCGGTGTACTCCGGCCGCGGCTTGAACAGAATCTCAACCGGAGTAATCGCCGCAGGCCGAGGAGGATTTTTCTCCGCCGGCTTGGCCGCGCCAAAGCTGACGTCGCCAAAGGCGGCCGGGCGAACGCGTTGCTCGGGGAGCGGCTCGGGGCGCTGCACCGTGGCAAAGCCGAACGCGGTGCGCGCGTTTTCCAAATCCGCGCGGGCTTGTCCCGGAGCGACCGCGGCCGCACTGCTCAAGTTGCCAAGCTTGATCGCGGCAACAGGACGAGCTGGAATCTCGGCCGGGGCGGGCAAGGAAAGCAGCACGGGCGGAGGGATCTCCGGCGCCGCGGGTGGCGCAGCTTCCACCGGATGAGTGTCCGGCAGGCGGGGCGCGGGCTCCGGCGGCTGGAACCTCCGAGCCGCGCGTTCAGCCCGCTCCGGCGGCGCGCCCTTTCGCCGAGCCGCCGGCTGCGCCGGCGCTTCGGGCGCCCGCCGCTTCGGTGGCGCAAGCGGCGCCACCAGCGCGACCTCCCGCGCGAGCCTCCGTGGAGAACCAGCCTCCCAGCGCAATGTGAGCGCTGCCAAGAGCGCAACCCCATGGAGGAGAAGGCTCGCCGCCAGTGGGTTGAGCGGGAACTGTCGCATTGGCTCCCTTATCGGCTAGAACCGCCGTTGGCCGGACGCCCGTTGCCGCTCTTTGAGCGCCTCCAGACGCTTGCGGTCGGACGGATCCCCAAACCCTTCCAGCACTCGCGCCGCCTCACTGGCTGCATCGAGCCTCCCCTGGCCAATCAGGAAATCCAGATACGCGCGCGTCAAGCCCGGTCCGGCTTCCAGGCACGCCAAAAGCGTCTTGGCGTCGGACTCGAACTGCGCAGCCAGCCGGATCAGCGGACGATGATCATCGTAGGTCAGCGCGGCGGCGCGGGCCGCCCACTTCCAGAACTGCGGCCGGGCATTCCGGCGGAAATAATAGTTCGCCAGAGTCCAGGCGGGCAGATGCTGATGGTCAATGCGCGCGGCTTCAAGCAGCGCCTGCTCGGCCTCCGGCATTCGCCACCTCCGCTCATATTCGAGGCCCAGGGCGATCCAGGCTTCCGAAGCACGCGGGCTGGCCTCCACGGCCGCCTGCAGCCACCGCAAACGCCCGGCTTCGTCCAGCTCCGCCAGTTGCAAAAGGCGGCGGGCGCTGGCGGCCGGGAAAATCCGCCGCGACTGCTCGCCCTCAACGGCATGCCGCAGCGACGCGGCAAAGGATCCCATCCATTCGACGCGAATTTCCCGCGCGGCCAACAGCGCTCCTCCAAGCAGGGGAATTCCCGCCGCCAAGCGCGGCCACCGATGCATACCGGCGCCTAGCGGCTCACGCCGCCGCTTTCGCCCTGCCCCGGCAAGGCCTCCGCCGCTGCCAGACCGCCAACCGCCGCAGCCGCGGCAACGCCGCCCAGGATGGTCACGGTTTTCATGGTCGCGCCGCCCGCAGCGGCCCTCCCGCCCTGGCCGGCCGCCGCCGCGGGACTCCCCGCCAGCCGCCGCGTTGCGGTCACACGCACAACTTCGGAGGCACCCGGCGCTGGCGCTACCGACGGATCTAGGGTTCCGGTGATCTCCAGGCGCCTTCCGGCTTCGCCCGACAAGGCGGCGCCCACCAGCTCCACTCGCACGCTGGTCACTTCATCAGTCAACAAATAGTGTCCGCCCCGGTCTTCGAGCACTCCGGTGAGCCGCACGGCCTGCGGATTGCCGTCTTGCTGCGGCTCAAATGCCAGCGTCACGCCCGCCGGCAGATTCGCCACCAGTTGTCCGCGAGCATTGCGAACCCGGAGGGATCCGGCCAGGGCTGCCACGCGCAACCGCCGCGCCCCTTCAAGCGAAATGCGGCCGGTGGAAGCGCTCGGACCAGGCTCCACGCGCAAACCCAGAGCTTCCAGGCGAAATCCCTGGGCGTGGCGCAAGTGCGTCTCGCCTTGCTCCAGGATCAACCGGTCGCCGAACAGCCGGGCGCGCGAACCCCGCTCGAGCGACAGGCGCGTGCCCCCGCTCAGCGATACGCTCGAGGCGGCCGCAGCCGTCTCCAGCAGCGACCCTTCGAACAACGTCGCGTTGCCGGCGACCGTTGCATGGTCCAGCCGGAAGGCGCCTCTGGCGCTGGCGGTCCCGATGACAGGGGCCGCCGCCATGCCGCATCCGCCGGCAAAATGGATCGCCATTGCGGCAATTCCTACGCTCCAATGTAGTCTCATGAATGTTCTCCTTGTTGTACAGTTCATCTCACCGTTTGTCTGCCGCTGCCGCAGCCTCCAGCGCTCCGGCCAGCAAGAATGCCCACGCGGCCACTCCCAGCCGCGCGAACGGATCGTCGGTTACGGCGTGCAGGAACACGCCGGGAACTCCCAATCCCCAGATGGTGCGCACGCCGAGCACCCCGCTGCGCAACAACAGCACCAGCCACAGCAGCGCGAAGCCGAGTCCGCCCTCGCAGGCCCATTCGATCCAGTCGCTGTGCGCATGCTCGATCGCACGGCCCGCGTCGAACCTGGCATGGGCGGGATACACGTATCCGAAGGTTCCCAATCCATAGCCCTGCCAGGGGCGCGATTCCACCATCTGCGCGGCGGCCTGATAAATCTCGCGTCGCACCTTCCAGGGATCGGCCTCTTGCAAACGCCCGAGCAGCGCCGGCCCGGCAGCCGCCAGGATCACAAGGGCCACGGCGCCGCTGAGCATCAGCGGTCTCCAGCGCAACCATCCCATCGCGCCGCGCCCCGCCAGCCACCCCGCAAGAAGCGTTTCGCCGAGCAGGACGGTTGCTCCGGTGCGCGAGGCCGACAAGAACCCGGCCGCCAGCAGGGCGGCGGCGGCGGCTCCATAGCCCCACCGGGATCTCTCCGTGCGCGCCGAAAATCGAAAGTACAGCGCCACCGGCAGCGCCAACTCCAAAAACTGCGCGAAGTTGTTGCGGCTCAAGAATGGGCCCCACACGTCCGGATACGGACTCGCGAACCACCACAGCACGCGGCCCGGCGATGTCGCATAGGCCGCCACGGAGACCAACGCCACCAGCGCGCCGAACCAAACCAGCGCGCCGAGTAGACGCTGGCGCGCCGCGGCGCTTGCCAGAAGCACGCCGGCCGCCAGCGCCGTTGCCGCCAGCGCGGCATAGCGTAGCGAAACCAGCAGCGTCGCGTGCCGGTAAACCGTCGCCCCCACGGCGAGTTGGAAAAACCCCCACGATCCCAGCACGGCGAAAAGCGCCGAAGGCCAGCCGAAATAAACCTCCGGGCGCTTGCACAGGGCCCCGGCCGCCAACAGAAAAACCGAGCATGCGTAACAAAGATCCGCCAGCGGACCTGTGGTCCATATCGTCAGCGTCGAGGCCGCCGGCGCCAGGAAGATGACCATTTCCCCCCTCCGGCTTGTCCGCTCCGCGCTTGACCCGGTAGTACGGAAGTTTACCTGTTTTCTTATCCCTTCCGTGTTGTATGGTTCAATGTCCAGCCCTATTCTCTTCCCATGAGAACCTTAGCGCTTCCCCTGATCGCAGCAGTCCTTTCCATACCGCCCGCACTCGCTCAGGCCGAGCTCTCCCCCGCCAGCTTCGCTGTCGTTCCGGCCCGCATGGATCTGGCTCTCGGCCAGATCACGGCGGCCGCATCAGGCGCTCCACCGGTGAGCCCCCAGGAAGCTCCGGACAAGAAAGCCTGGAGGCGCAGCCTGATCGCCGTCGCCGCGAGCCAGTCACTGGATGCCATCAGCTCCTGGGGGATGCGCGAACTGAACCCGCTGCTGGCTTCCGCCGATGGACGCTTCGGCGGCCGGGCCGTCTCGATCAAACTGGGCGCAACCGCCGCCATCGCCTTCGCCGAGTACCTGGTAGTCAAAAAATATCCCCGAGCCGCGCGCGTCTTCAGCCGCGTGAACTGGTCGAGCGCCGCGCTCACCACCGGCATCGCCCTGCACAATTTCGCCGTCCGGTAAGGGCGCCCCGGGCCCGTCTCAGGCCACTACGCTCCAGGCTCGGGGCGGCGCCTCGGCTTCTGATCCGGCCCAGGCTCTCCGCAACAGCGCGGGGCTCGGACTGTAGTCGGGAACAAGTTCCTTCAACTGCAGAACCGTCTCGCCCAAATCCCGCGCGCGAACCGCGCCCCGCAGGCGCTCCAGGCGGCCGGCCAGCTCGGATGCAGGCGGCTCGGGTCCCGCGAACACGCGGATGTTGGCGTGCGGCGTCGCCACGGTGTTTTCCTCATAAGCGCTCAGTTCTTCATAAAGTTTTTCGCCCGGCCGCACGCCGGAGAACACGATCGGAATATCCACCTCCGGCCGCAGCCCGCTCAACAGGATCATCTTGCGCGCCAGGTCGAGAATCCGCACCGGCTTGCCCATCTCAAGCACAAAAATTTCGCCGCCTGCCCCCATGGCGCCCGCCTCGAGCACCAGTTGCGCCGCCACGGCCATGGTCATGAAAAACCGCCGCATCTCGGGATGCGTCACCGTCACCGGTCCGCCCCGCGCAATCTGCCGGCGGAACAAGGGGATCACGCTGCCGCTGGAGCCGAGCACGTTGCCAAAGCGCACGGCGGCCACTTTCGTCGCCGCCCCCATGAGCTTCGGAGTCCGCCGCGCCTCGGCCAGCACGACCAGCTCCGCCAGGCGCTTGGTCGCTCCCATCACGTTGGCCGGGCGCACGGCCTTGTCGGAACTGATCAGCACGAAATCGCGGGCGCCGGAAGCCACCGCGGCGCGCGCCACGTTGCGCGTCCCGAACACATTGTTGCGGACCGCCTCAAAGACGTGCGCCTCCATCATCGGCACGTGCTTGTAGGCCGCGGCGTGATAGACGATCGCGGGCCGGTAGCGCTCGAAAACCTCCCTGAGGCGGCAACGGCTCTGCACGCTGCCCACCTCGGCGTGAAACTGGAGCTGCGGGGCCAGCGCAGCCAGCTCCTGTTCGATTTCATAGAGCGCGCCTTCGGCCTGATCGAAGCCGACCAGAGCGGCCGGAGCGTGGCGCGCGATCTGGCGGCACAGCTCGCCGCCGATCGATCCGCCGGCTCCGGTGACGAGCACGGTCTGGCCCTCCAGATGCGCGTGGACCCCCTGCGGATCCAGGCGTACCGGGTCCCGCTCCAGCAAGTCCTCAATCCGGACTTCGCGGATCTGCTCGAACAGAACGCGGTTTCCAATCAGTTCGGCCAGGGCCGGCACGCGCCGGGCCG
>CAZTKA010000088.1:0-14255 GCA_964614015.1 uncultured Bordetella sp.
CGGCGGCCGCATCGTTCAGTTGGGGCTGCGGCTCAATTTCTGACAAGTCGCTTTGGTACATAGGTTTCTATGCCTTTTGGCAGGAATGCTGGACGTTTTTTTATCTTCCGAAATCGGTGATAATGGGGAGTAACTATCTCAAGCGCGAATCGTCATTCTGAAAGTGGAAAACGATTCCCCCCGGGAGGAGCTATTAACCCCGCACGCCACATTGCCCTGACCCTGTTGTTGGCGCCGCTATGGGCGCAACCGCAAGCTCCCGCGACGAAGGGGCCGCCACTGCAGATGGCGAGCGCGGCGATGTCGGAAGCTTTGCAGAGGGCCGTGCAGGAATTCCGGGTTCAGACCGCGACGCTCAATGTATCGAAAGTATCGGCCACGGACCTGGCGGCGGCCTCCCCCACTGGCGGGCAACGGCAGAGTGCTCGCACGCCGGCATCCCGAACAGCGTTTCACGGCAACCTCTATGAGAACCTGCGCAACGATCTGCTGGACGCCAACCCGCACCAGATCAAACAGCGGAACGGCGAGAAGCGTAAGCTCCGCCGGAATCAGTGGGGACTAAACTTGACCGGTCCGGTCAAAATCCCAAAGCTGTACAACGGCACTGGCAACACGTTTTTCACTTTTCAGTACGAAGGCATGAGCGAGTCGATCGGGCAGTTCCGGCTGGCTACGATTCCAACGATGCTCGAGCGCACTGGCTCCTGGTCCCACGTGGTGGATGGAGCTGGGAATCCACTGCCGATCTACGACCCGCTGACGACATCGGCGAATCCACTGTACAACCTGGCGGTGTCCGTGAGCCGGACCAACCTGCAATATTTGCGCCAGCAATTTCCCGGGAACACGATACCTGTATCGCGGCTGGATCCTGTGGCTCAGGAAGCGCTGCAGTATTATCCGGCGCCCAACACGGCGGCGGGACCCTTCTACCAAAACAACTATTTCTCGGTCACTCCGGAAGTTAACGAGGCCAATGGCTTCAACACCACGATCGACCACTCCTTCCTGCAGAAGCATCGCCTGACGGTTCGCCTGGCGCGTTCGACCGGCATCAACGGCAACGCTCCGATTTTCCTGACGGTTGCGAATCCGGCCAACCCGGACGTGAACGTCGGCAGCCGCAGCATGCGCCTGGAGCATATTTATACGGCTTCGGCCACCAACATCAACACACTGCGCTTTGAGGCCAGCTCGAACACGAACAACAATCAGGCGCCCTTGCTTCCCAACGGCAAGGTATTTCCCCGCTACCAGTTCGGTGGCTTCACGGGCGGCGGCGGCGGCGGCGGTAATTTCAATAACAATAACAATAACAATCAGAACTTCCAGAACTTCCAGAACGCATTCAACCAGGGAACGTACCAGAACATGGGTACCCAGGATCCGGCGACGCGAGAGGCGCGCAACGAATATACGCTGACGGATACGTTCGCAACGCGCTGGCGCAGCCACCGGTTTTCGCTGAGCGGCGAAGCGAATCACACGCAGATCAATGTCTTCCGCCCCCAATATCCGGAGGGGAATTTTCAGTTCACGGCCGGCTTGACGCAACTGCCGGGCATCATCAACACCGGCCATGCTTTTGCCAGCTTCCTGCTGGGCGGCGCAGCCCAGGTGGAACAGAACGTTGTCGTCTCACCTTCTTACTGGAGGTGGAACTCCGAGCGCGCTTCCTTCAGTGATCAGTGGCAGATCACGCCGTCGCTGACGTTGAATTTCTCGCTGGCCTGGAGGAGAAACACGCAGAGAATCGACAAGTACGACCGGCAGTCCAACATTTCCTTCACCGAGATCAATCCGGAAAATGGGCGGCCCGGCGCACTGGTGGCTGCCAACCGGGGTGGATACGGCCGGGCGTTCACGCCGAATTGGATCAAGGTGGAGCCGACGCTGGGACTCGCGTGGAGCGTCCTGGGCAACAACAACACGGTTCTTCGTCTCAGCTATCAGCGCCGCTACGGCGAACCGCGTCAGAATGCTACGCAGTTCGGCAGCCAGGCCTTCAACGGGCATCCCGTGTGGGTCTCTCCCAATCAGCAGTTAACTCCAGCCCTGGTGCTGGCCGATGGAATTCCTCCCACGAACTATCCGGACCTGCGCCCGGAAGCCGCCAACGACACGTCGGCGAATCTGCTGGACACTTCCAAGGCGCAACCGATGACCCAAACCTTCAACGCGAGCATCCAGCACCAGCTCGCCGCATTTTTGATTCTCACTGTGACCTACAACCGCCAGAACGGCAAGAACGAATTCGCCGGGCGGAACGCCAAGAATCCCAATGCGGTGCCGCTCTCGGCTCTGGTTTACCGCGACCGCTTAAACGACTTGCAGTTTAACCGAAGCCTGCGGCCATATCCGCAGTTTCTCGATCTTGACGTAGCCAATTTCTGGGGCTTCGGCGCGATGCGGCAGACCAATGTCACGGTGCAACTGGAAAAGCGCACTTCCGGCGGCCTGGCGCTCACTGTCGCATACCAATACAACCGGCGCGCTGACAATTATTCTTCCAACGTGCAAGACTTTTACAACCTGAACGCGGCCTGGGCCGTGACTCAGTTCCAGCAGCCCCACAACCTTAACGTCCGGTACATTTACGAATTGCCGTTCGGGCCGGGCAAGGCCTTCCTGAAGGTCGGCGGAATCGCCAGCCAGATGTTCAGCGGATGGTCGCTCAGCGGCTCGGCCACGTACTCCAGCGGCAATCCTTTGCGCCTGTTCCCGCAATTCAACAACACGGGAGGAGTGATTCCCAGTCTGTACGTCGACATCGTGCCGGGCGTCAATCCGCACGTCGAAAACCCTGGTCCGGAGCGCTGGTTCAACCCGGCTGCGTTCGCGCAGCCGGCGGATTTCACTCCGGGCAACGGCCCTCGGAATCACCCCACGCTCCGAGGTCCGGGGAGTTATAATCATGATGTAACGCTCAGCAAGCGGTTCAATCTGACGGCGGACCGCACGCTGCAATTCGACGCCAGTATGTTCAACGCCACCAATCACGCCAACTGGAACCAGCCGGATGTGCGCATCGGCCCAGCGTCGGCGCCCAACGTGAACGCGGGCAAGATTATCGGTTCTACGGGCGGGCGGATCGTCCAGCTTGGATTGAGGTTCAACTTCTGATGCGAATCCTGGCTCAATTGGCCGGCGCAGTGCTCTTAGTGACACCGGTCTTTGCCCAACTGGAAGGTCCGTCGCCTCTGGAAGTCCACCTGCCGGTGTGGACGCAGGGCGAACCGTTGACTCTGGACGGGATGGCTGCTTCCGTCAACGGGGGTCCGGCTGCCATCACGAAACTGGCGACGCCGGATGACGACCTGGTGCTACTGGTGGTGCTGGACCTGACCGATGATCTGGCGGCGGTCGAGCAGGCGCGGCAGGCGCTGATCGATCGCATCAATACGTTCCCAGCCAACCACATCGTGGGGGTTTTGAGTTCCCAGAACGGCCTGCGCGTGTTGACGGAGCCCACCGACAATCGCGAGGCCATCGCGGCGGCGATCCGGTCCCACCCGGTCGGCGGGCGCGCCGGGCTGCTGGAGACCATCGAGCAGGCCGCGCAGATTGGCACATCGATGATTTCCGCCTCGGGCGTGCGGCTGGCCGTGCTGTATTTAACCGACAGCGACATCGGCAACTACCGCGAAAATTTCACCAACCCGACTGTGAACAACAGCGATTCAGGCGATTTGAGCCGCCGTTTCCCCGACGTGCTGGTGCGCGAAAGAATGCAGCGCGCGCTGCAGGCTTTAGCCGCGACGGATGTTCCCATCTTCATTTCCCATCTCGCCTACCGCAGCGATCAGTTGAACGAGGCCTACCAGACCGGCCTCATCTCGCTTGCTGCCAGCACCGGCGGCAGCGCCAACATTTCCCGCTCGATCTCGGAAATCCCGACGGCTATCGATTCCCTGGTGGAGCGCATCCGCGGACACTACAGCCTCGCCGTGGCGCTGCCGAGTGACGCGGACACGCGAAAGCTCAGTTTCCTGATCGACACCGATAAAGGCCTGCATTTGGACTACCGCGCGGATTACGTCCTGCATCCGTAGCGCCGCTGCCCTGCCCCCGCAACGCGGTGGAGGCAACGCTGGGCGGGGAGCTGCGGGTCGACGATCCAAAGACGTACACGCGTCCGTGGGAGAAGACGCGCGCGTTCACGCGATGAAGCCGGCCGAGGAGTTGATCGAGTACTTCTGCGAGGAGAACAACCGCGACCTGACGGAAGGGCACATCCAGCAGGCGCTCACTTCACCGTTGCAGATGACGGTGTTGCCGGCTTGCCTTCCGTCCCCCCAAGCCTCCGGATCAGGGCGACGGTCGAGTCATGCGGCACGGGGAGCTGGGTTGTGATGTGTTTGCCCATGGCGATATCCAGCGGCGTGAAGCCCTGCACTGACTTTTCGTCAATCTTGGCCCCTTGCTGGATCAGGTACTCGACGATGGAGTCCGCGCCGCGGTGGGCGGCGCCGTGGAGCGCCGTTTCCCCGCGGGCGTTCTTGTAATGAATGTCCAGGCCCTGCGCGAGGGCGAGTTTGACGGCCTCCAACGCGCCCGCCTCGGTCCCGGTCGTGTTCTTGTCGCGATAACCCGCACCGGCCGCGAACGTCAGGATGTTGTTCTTCTGCTGCGCAGTGGTCCGGTGGGGATCGGCGCCCTTGGCAAGCAGCCGGCGCATGACCTCGACATCGCCAGCGCGGGCGGCGCGCATCAGCGGCGTCGAGCCCGCCTCCAGGGCTGTGTCGCCGGAATCCATTCCGCTGCGGCCAGGCAAGGCGCGCGTCAGCGCCAGGTTCGGATCCGCTCCACGGTCGAGCAGAAGCTGTATCAGCTCCAGACTGGTGTACGGATCGAACTCCTTGCGCGAAGGCATGGCCGAGTAATCCTCGTTGCGCATGTCGATGGCGGCATAGAGCGCCGTGCGGCCGCGCACGTCGGCGACGTTGGGATCGGCTCCGCGCTCCAAGAGATACTTGGCGAAGCTGTACTGCTTGTTGATGGCCGCGATGATCAGCGCGGATGCCCCGTCGGCGTCGGGCTGATCGATGCTGGCTCCCGCGTCGAGCAGGTGGCGGGCGGATTCGATATCCCCTTCGCGCGCCGCGAACTGCAACGCGGTCAGGCCCCCGCGCGGCATCGGCGTCACTGAGGATGCCGCGCTTAATCGCGGCATCTTGGTTTCGTGGTCCCGGGAGAGCACTTTCCCGTCAGCGCCGTTTTCGAGCAGATACTTGACGATCTCGGGATGACGCTCCGCCGCGGCCCACATGAGCGCGGTCTGGCCCATGAAATTCTCGCGCGCGTTCACATTGGCTCCGCGGCTGACCAGGGCTTTCACGACCTCCAGGTTCCCGCCGCGCGCCGCCGTCATCAGCACCGTCTCGCCGTCGCGCGAGGTGAGCGTATTGGGATCAGCGCCGGCCTTGAGCAGCGCCTCCACCATGGCGGCGTTTCCGCGCAGCGCCGCCTCCGACAGCGGCGACGCCCCGTAGCGGTTTATGGCCTTGGGGTCGGCTCCGGCGCGCAGCAGGAGGTGGAACATCTCCAGGTCGTTCCAGTGCGCGGCCCAGTGGAGCGCCGTAGTGCCGTCAGCCTGCGGCTCGTTCACCACGGACCGCAGGTTCGCGATCTTGCGCAGGGCGGCCAGATCATGCCGCTCCGCCAGATCGGCGGCCTCCGGCGTGGCCGCGGGAAGCAGGGCGCTCAGAGCGGCAGCGCTCAACAGCAGGCGGCAAATGTGCATGTCACGTCTCCTTACAATTCGGTCAGCGGTCCGGTGCTGTCGCCGACGGCGTCCTTTTCGACGCCGGCCTTATGCAGGATGGAAAGCAGCAGGTTGGCCATCGGCGTGTCCTCCGGATACATCAGGTGGCGGTTGCCTTTGATCTGGCCCGCGGCTCCGCCCGCCACCACCACCGGAAGCGGCGAATGGTTGTGGATGTTGCTGTTGCTCATGCCGGAGCCGTACAGCACCAGCGAATTGTCCAGCAGGTTGCCATCGCCTTCCGGCGTGGAGCGCAGCCGCTGCAGAAAATGCGCCAGCAGACTGACGTGATACGTGTTGATCTTCGTGAGATTTTCCAGGCGCTCGGGGTTGTTTTGATGGTGCGAAGCCGGGTGGAATCCTTCGGAGATCCCGAGCGTCGGGAAGGTGCGGTAACTCACCTCGCGCGCCATCATGAACGTGGAAATGCGGGTGATGTCGGCCTGGAACGCCACCGTCATCAGGTCGAACATCAGTTTGGTGTGCGCTTCGTGATCGTCGGGGATGCCCGAAGGCGCCGTCGGAACCTCCAGCGCCGCGTTCTGACTCTGTTTCTCGGCCAGCGCGATACGGCGCTCGATTTCGCGGATCGAGTCGAGATATTCGGCCACACGGTTGCGGTCATTCGGACCAAGGCCTTTTTCCAGGCGCCGGATCTGGCCGGTGACCGCGTCCAGAATGCTGCGCTGCTGTTCGATGCGCTCCAGACGCTCCTGTGCCGTCGCGCCGTCGCCGAACAAGCGGTCGAAAACGGTGCGTGGATTGATCTCCATCGGCATGGGCGTGGTGGGCGTCCGCCAGGAGATCGTGTTCATGTAAACGCAGGAGAAGCCCACGTCGCAGGAGCCGGTCAAGCCGCTATAGTCCTCAATCGCCAGTTCCAAGGAAGGAAGCGGCGTCTCCTGACCGATTTTCTCCGCCGCCATCTGGTCGATGGTGGTGCCCGCGCGAATGTCCGCCCCGTCGGTACGCTTGGGATGGACGCCGTTCAAGTACACGGCGGGCGAGCGGGTGTGATCGCCGCCGTTGTCGCCGGGCCCGGCCGGCGCGGCCATGGCGTGCGCCAGGTTGCTGACAACGACAAGCTGGTCCTGATACGGCTTCAGCGGCATCAGCGCGCGGGAGATCTCAAAATTCTCGCCCACCGACTTGGGCGTCCAGTTGGACATCACCGCGCCGTGCGGCATGAAGCACAGCGCCAGCCGGATCTGAGGCTTGGCGGCGGTGCGCGCCAGCGGCGTCTGTGCCGGGATCATCGAATCGAGCAGCGGCAGCGAGAGCGATACCCCCAGGCCTCGCAGCACCGCGCGGCGGGACAAGTGTTTCTTGGTCAGGTACGTCATGATTTCACCTTCATTTGAAATGGCCGGCTGTTGACGACGCCCATCACCAGGGCGCTGAAGCGGTAATTCCGGCCCGCGGCAAAACGGACAACCTTGCGCACCGCGGGCATGTCGTAGTAGTCGAGCCCGCGGCCGAGCGCGTAGGTCAGCATGCGCTCGGTCATTACGCCCACGAAGATCTCCGGCCGGGCCGTCAGCATCTGGCGCAGCTCGACGGGCCCGGAAACCTGCGTGCCGTTGAACATCGTTCCGGAGGGATCGATCACCACGCCGTCGTCCTTGGCGCGCCAACGCCCGATCGCGTCGTAGTTTTCGAGCGCGAAGCCGATGGGGTCCATGATCTGGTGGCAGCCCGCGCAGACCGCGTTGGTGCGGTGCAGCTCCATCCGCTCACGGAGGGACTTCGGAGCGGCTCCTTCGGCGTTTTCGCCCAGCGCCGGAACGTTTGGCGGGGGCGGCAGCGGCGGCGATCCGATCAGGTTCGTCATGATGTACTTGCCCCGTTGCACTGGAGAGGTGCGGTTGGGATAGGAGGTGACGGTCAGTATGCTGGCCTGGCCGAGCAGCCCGCGCCGGTTCGGATCGCCGATCTGCACGCGGCGGAACTGACTGCCGTAAACGCCGGGGATACCGTAATGGCGCGCCAGCCGCTCGTTGACGAACGTGTAATCGGCGTTCATCAGATCCAGGACGTTGCGGTCCTCCTGGATGATGCTCTTGAAGAACAGGCGCGTTTCCTCTTTCATGGCCTGGCGGAGGTTGTCGTCAAAGTCCGGGAAGGCCTCCATGTTGGGGGCCGACGTCTTCAGGTTGCGCAACAGCAGCCACTGCTCGGCGAAATTGTCAACGAGGGCATCGGCCTTCGGATCGGCCAGCATGCGCCGCACCTGCTGCTCCAGTACCGCCGGGTCCTTCAGCTTGCCCTGGGCCGCGACGGTGATCAGCGCATCATCGGGAATGCTGCTCCACAGGAAGAACGAAAGGCGCGACGCCAGAGCAAGGTCGCCCAGGCGGTAGACGGCGCCGGATGCCAGATTCGCCGGATCCTCTTCGAAGCGGAACAAGAACTCGGGGCTAGCCAGGATGAACTGCAGGGCGGATTCGATGCCGCCTTCGAAGTTCTTTTGGCTGTTGCGCGCGCGTTGATAGAAGCTGAGCAGCGGCTCCAGATCGCGATCCTGGACCGGGCGGCGATAGGCGCGCCGGGCCAGCGTCGAGAGAATTCTCTGCGCGCAGGGGAGTTCCTCGGCGGGCGTGCGCGGCCGGCAAATAAAGATGCGGCGTTGCGAGGGCGTCTCGCTGACGCCGGTGGACTGGAACGGACCTTCGATGGTCAGGCGGTCCACCGATGGATCGCCGGTGATGTCGAGCCCGTCAATCGTGGTCCGCAGGAACGGCTTGACGAGCGTGTCGCGCTGGGCATGGCTGCGCAGAAACGCCGCCGCGCTCACCGTGTGCGGGCCGGCTTTCACCGGAACGCGGACCGTCAGCTTCTGATCGACATCCGCGCCAAAGGCTCCGGGGTTTTCGGCCATCTTGACGAAATCGTCGCGGCCGCCCACGGTAACGGTGCGCACCTGGACTTTATCCACGGCGATCTCAATCTCATGCGGATCTTCCATGCCGCGCATCAGGTCGAACGTGTTGCGCCACAGGCGAACCTTGATCACGTATTCGCCGTCGGCCGGGAAATTGTGGCGGACCAGGATTCCGCCGCGCGTGCCCGGCGGCAGGCCCGCGATGTGCTGATCTTGGGACAGGTCCGGGCGCACGCGATAAACATGGGTGGCGGGCGTCACGCTGGGATTGCCCACCGCCAGGCGGCTGATGTTCCAGGAAGCGGATAGATAGCGCTCCATCAGCGACGGCGAAACACGCAGCACGTCGGCGATGTTGTCGAAGCCGCTGCTTTCGTCGTCGGCGGGCAGCAAGCCCGACGCATCGATTTCGAGGTCCAGCAGATCGCGGATGGCGTTGGCGTACTCGGCTCGATTCAGGCGGTGCACCGTGGCCCGGCCCGGATACGGGCTGGCTTCCGCCGCGGCCTCCAGCGTGTTTTCCAGCCATGCCGTGAATCCGTCCAATTGGGACTTCGGCGGCTTCGGCATGTTGGGCGGCGGCATCATGCCGACCCGCAGCTTGCGAATGACAGCCTCCCAGGTCCTGGCGTTTTGCGGAATACTGGCCGTATCAAGTTCCGTAAGCGCAAGTCCCCCGCTCTTGGTGGTGGAGTTGTGGCAGCCGAAGCAGTAGGTCCGCAGCATGGTCCAGTGCCGATCGGCTGGCGGCGCTTGTTGCTGCTGGCCCCGCAAAGCCTCGCCCCCGCCGGACCAAAAAAGTCCACAGACCGCGGTCAGAAGAAAGATACTCGCTACTCGCCCAGAGCGCATAATCAATCCTGATACATGATATCTCCAAACGGCAGCGGGCGCACCCGGGCGAGTAGTCCGGGACGCGCCTGCTGTGCGCACACGCGCTGCCTGGACGTTGACTTTCGAACACACGCGCGTGTATATATGTGTACTGTTCCCGGAGGAGATTTCCTCGCATGCGATACCCATCGATCGCGGTCCTCATCACGATCCCTCTTTTGCCCCTCTTCGGTCAAAACGCGCCGGCGGGCGCCGGCAAGAGCGCGCCTGCGCGCATCGCTGGTAAACCAAACTTGAACGGGATCTGGCAGGCCAACACCACGGCCTATTGGGACTTGCAGACGCACCAGGCGCGTCCGTTAGCCGGCCAGCCCGGCATCACTCCCAATTCGGTGGTGCTGGCCGCACCGGTTCTCGCGCTGGGCGCACTGGCATGGGTGCCGCCGGGCCTCGGCATCGTCGAAGGCGAAGAGATTCCCTACCAGCCCTGGGCGGCGCAGCGCAAGAAGGAAAACCAGGAGCACTGGCTCGACCGCGATCCAGAAATCAAGTGCTTTCAGCCGGGAATTCCACGCGCCATGTACATGCCGCACCCGTTTCAGATTGTCCAAAGCGATACCAAGGTCATGATGGTGTTTGAGTTCGCCAACGCCCAGCGCACCATTCATTTGAACAAGATGGACGAATTCCCAAATGTCGCCTTCATGGGATATTCGACCGGCCGGTGGGAAGGGGACACGCTGGTCACCGACGTTACCAGTTTCACGGATGCGACCTGGTTTGACCGCGCCGGGAATTTTCATAGCGACGCCCTGCATGTCAGCGAACGGTTTACGCCCCTCGGCCCCGACGTCATCCAGTATGAGGCCACCATCGAGGATCCGCAGGTTTTCACGCGCCCCTGGAAGATCAGCTTCCCGCTGTACCGGCGCCTGGAGCCGAATGCTCGCCTGATGGAGTTCCGCTGTGTCGAGATGGTGGAGGAGCTCCTGTACGGCCACCTGCGCAAGGAGCAACTGGTGAAGCATTGGGAAGGCACGACGATGAACGTGGACATCACGCGCAAGATCCCGCCGGGCGAGGCTGTCTACGAGCGCTACGTGTCGGGCAACCCGCCTCCCGGCGCGAGGTGATAGCGGGTGTAAGATGATGAAAGTCGGGAGATCCTCATATATGCGAACCACACCAGCCCTGGCCAACGTTATCGTAGCTGCGGTCATTCTGTTTTCGTCCTCATCTCCGGCGCGGGCGCACCATGCCTTCGCGGCGGAGTTCGACGAAAAGAAGCCTGTGAAATTCACGGACGCCACGGTTACCAAAGTGCAATTGATCAATCCACACAGTTGGATTTACGTGGACGTGAAAATGCCTGACGGCACCGTGGAGAATTGGGCTATCGAGGCCGGCAGCCCCAACATCCTGATGCGGCGCGGCATCACCAAGAACACGCTCAAGGTGGGCGACAAGATCGTCATCGACGGCTATCAGGCCAAGGATGGTTCGCGCCGGGCCAACGGGCGCGACCTCACGCTGCCCGACGGGCAGAAACTGTTTCTGAGCTCGGGCAGCGGCGAAGGCGCTCCGTACGAAGTGCAGCGTCCCGGCGTGGACACGAAAAAGTAGCGGAATCCCGCGGGGATTCCAGCAGGTTGCTTCCGTGCGGCGGCCGGCGCGCTTCCCGCCGGGGGTGCTCGTGTCCCAGGCCGCGGCGGCTACTTCTTGTGGCCGTTAGAGCCGCTTCGGCCCATCGCCGCAATGAACCGGTCGAGCCGGGCGTCAGCGCGTTGTTGCGCCGCGATCAGCGCGTGAATGGCGTCGCGCGTTTCGTTCTTAAACTCCAGCATCTCGTTCTTGAACCCCAGCATCTCGTTCTTGAACTCCAGCATCTCGTTCTTGAATTCGCGCATCTCGGAGGCGAGTCCATGCACGGCGCGCTTGAGCTCGCGAGTATCCTGCTGCATCTTCGTGATGATCTTCATCGACGTCTGCAGCGTCTTGACGGTCAGGTCGAGGCGGCGCTCGACCGTGTCCATCCGGCTTTCCATGGTCATTTACCGCAATTGTACCGCGTTCACGCTTTGTTCACGCCGGATGGCGGCGCGCCCGCGCTAGAATCTTAGCTTGCCGCGCACCGCTCGCATTCTCATCGCTGACGACCAGGCCGACGTCCTGGAAGCCCTGCGGCTGCTGCTGAAGCCCGAAGGGTTCCACGTCGAGTCCGCCAACTCGCCGCGGGGGGTGCTGGCGGCGGCCGCGAGCGGCGAATACGACGTGGCGCTTATCGACTTGAATTACACGCGCGACACGACCAGCGGCGAGGAAGGGCTCGATCTGCTTGCGCGCATTCAGGCGATCGATCCCAACCTGGCCGTTGTGGTGATGACCGCCTGGCACAGTATCGAGCTGGCGGTCGAGGCCATGCGCCGCGGCGCACGCGATTTCGTGCAAAAACCTTGGGAAAACGCGCGCCTTTTGAGCATCCTGCGCAACCAGGCCGAGCTGGCTGCCGCCCTCCGGCGCACCCAGCGTCTGGAGGCTGAAAATCGCGCCTTGCATCCCGATGCCGGGCCGCCGATGATCGCCGAGTCGGGCGCCATGCAGCCGGTGCTCGAATTGATCGCGCGTGTCGGCCCCTCGGATGCCAATGTTCTCATCACCGGGGAGCCCGGCACGGGCAAGGAGGTAGCCGCGCGGCGCCTGCATGCCATCTCGGCACGCAGCGCCCGGCCAATGGTCACCGTCAACGCCGCAGGCCTCGCCGAGGGCGTTTTTGAGAGTGAACTATTCGGCCACGTCCGCGGCGCCTTCACCGACGCCAGAATGGACCGCGTGGGCCGCTTCGAGCTGGCCGATCAGGGCACGTTGTTCCTGGATGAGATCGCCAACGTTCCGCTGAATCTGCAGGCCAAGCTCCTGCGCGTGCTTGAGTCCGGCGAAATGGAGCGCGTGGGATCCTCGAAGACGCGGCAAGTGGACGTCCGCGTGATCTCGGCCACCAACGCGAACCTGGCCGAAGAAGTGGCGTCGGGGCGCTTCCGCGAGGACCTTCTTTTTCGCCTGAACACCATCGAAATCCACTTGCCTCCCCTCCGCGAGCGGCGCGAGGATATTCCGGCGCTGGCGGCGCATTTTCTGGATGCGCACGCACGGCGCTACCGGAAAGCATTGGAAGGTTTCGATCCGCAGGCCGTACAGGCGCTGCTCGATTATTCCTGGCCAGGCAATGTACGGGAGTTGAATCACGTCGTCGAACGCGCGGTGTTGCTGGCCCGCGAGCATGTGATCCGGCCGGGAGATCTGGCGTTGCGCGCCGCAGCCCCCGGCTCCACGCCGCGCCTGGACGAGATGAGTCTGGAAGAAGTGGAGGCCTTCCTGATCAAGAAAGCTCTGGCGCGCCATAACGGCAACGTGAGCCACGCCGCGGCCGCACTGGGGTTGAGCCGCAGCGCGCTCTACCGCCGCTTGGAGCGGTATGGTCTTTGATCTATGCTCGATCGTCTCAAGCCCTCGCATGAGCAGCGCATGCGGTTGCTGGCGCTGGCTGCGGGCGCTCCGGCGATGGCCATCGCGCTCGTATTCTTGTGGACGGGTCCGTACGGCGTGCGCCTGCAGTGGGCCGTCACGCTGATTCTCGCCGCCGTGTGGTGGGCCTGCGCCTCCGCCGTGCGGGATCGCGTCGCCTCGCCTCTGCGAACCCTGGCGAATTTGTTGGAAGCCATGCGGGAGGGCGACTATTCCATTCGGGGACGGGCCCCCTCGATCGGGGCGCACGAAGATGCCTTGGCCGAAGTCACCGAGCAAGTCAACGCCATGGGTGCAACCCTGCAAGCTCAGCGCTTAGGCGCGCTGGAGGCGGCCACGCTGCTGCGCAAGGTGATGGAGGAGATCGACGTCGCGGTCTTCGCCTTCGACGGGGCGCGCCGACTGCGCTTGGTGAACCGGGCGGGGGAGCGGCTGCTGGGCAAGCCCGCCGAGCGCGTGACCGGCGTGGATGCGGCCGCGCTCGGGCTGGCGGAGTATCTGGAAGGCGAGGAAACTCGCACGGTACAGCGCACGTTCCCTTCGGGGGCTGGCCGCTGGGCGGTCACCCGCAGCGTCTTCCGCGAAGGCGGGCTGCCGCACCAGTTGCTGGTGATCAGCGATCTGACCCGTGCGTTGCGGGAAGAAGAGCTGAAAGCATGGCAGCGGCTGGTGCGCGTGCTGGGTCACGAGATGAACAACTCGCTGGCTCCGATCAAGAGTATCGCTGGAAGCCTCGAGACGCTGCTTTCCCGCGAACCTTTGCCGGCGGACTGGCGCGACGACGCGCGCCGCGGCCTGTCAATCATCGCCGCGCGCAGCGAGGGCTTGAGCCGTTTCCTGGGCGCCTATGCGCTGCTGGCGAAATTGCCTCCGCCGCAGCCCGCTCCAATGGACGTGGGAGAGTGGGTGCGGCAGACCGCCAGCCTGGAGCAGCGCCTCTCCGTTACCATCGAACCGGGACCCGAGGTGCGCATCCAGGGCGACCGGCCGCAGTTGGAGCAGGTGCTGATCAATCTGGTGCGCAACGCCACGGATGCATCTCTGGAAGCAGGCGGCCATGTGACCATCTCCTGGGCGCGCCGCGCAGGTTATGTCGAGGTCACCGTCGCGGACGAAGGGCGGGGACTGGGCAACACGGCCAACCTGTTCGTGCCGTTCTTTACGACCAAGCCCGGCGGATCGGGGATCGGGCTGGTGTTGAGCCGCCAGATCGCCGAAGCGCACGGAGGCTCGCTGGAACTGGTGAACCGC
>CAZTKA010000089.1:0-12143 GCA_964614015.1 uncultured Bordetella sp.
CGGCTTCCTATACGCAAACCGTCGCGGCGGGGGGGTTTGGCAGCATCTTCGGATCGAACCTGGCCGCGGGAGCCTACGGCACGACCGGATTGCCTTTCCCCACGAATCTGCTGGGCGTTCGGGTTTTCCTCAACGGACTGCCTGCGGCTTTGTCGTTCGTCTCCGACGGGCAGATCAATTTCATAGCGCCCGCCAATCTTTTGCCGGGCACGGCGGTGCTGGTGGTGCAAACGCCGTATGGTTCCTCGCCTCCTGTTCCGGTGCAGATCGCCGCACGCGCGCCGGGAATTTTCTGGGATGTCCCGAGCGGCTACGGAGCAATCCTGATCGCGGGCACGGCCAACTGGACACAGGTCAGCCCGGCCCGTCCCAATGATTTCCTCGAGATTTACTGCACCGGACTGGGGAACATGCCTGAGGCCAGCGTGAAGATCGCGGGCATCAGCGTGGAGGTGACCTATGCCGGACCCACCTGGATTCAAGGCTTGGATCAAGTCAATGTCAAAATTCCGGCGGGACTGCCCTCGGGCGCGCAAGACCTGGTGATGACGGTCAACGGAATCATGACCAACACCGTCAAAGTCCATATCGCGGCTGGCCCCTGACGTGCATGAACACCGCCGTTATGATCGGCGGGATCACCGGAAATCTGACGCACGATCTCGAGCGCTATATGGACCTGTTGAGCGCCCGCCAGAAGCTGGTGGCCTCCAACATCGCCAACGCCGACACGCCCGGCTACCGCACTGAGGATATCGACTTCCAATTCGAGTTTATGAGCCAGGTGGAGGGCCAGAAGCCGGTGGCGGTAGAACCAGCGGGCCTGGCCGAAAAGCCGGACGGCAACAACGTCAGCATCGACCGCGAGGCGCGGCTGCTGGCGGAGAATGCGATCCGTTTCAATCTGGCGGCGGCGCTGGTCCGCGAGCGGCTCCAGATGGTGCGCAACGCGATTCAGGAGGGCAGGAGAGCATGAGTCTGTTTACGTCGCTGCAAGTGAGCGCGTCGGGCATGGCCGCGCAGCGCGCGCGGGCGGAGATTCTGGTCGAAAATATGGCCAATGCGGAAACCACGCGCACGCCCCAAGGCGGGCCGTACCGCCGCAAGGATGTGGTGTTTGCCGCGAGCGCGCAGGCTTCGCCGTTCTCCGCCGTTTTCGAGCACGAACTGGGGCAGGGCGTGCGCGTGGCCGACGTGGTTGTGGACGACCGGCCGCCGGAGTTGCGCTACATGCCCGGGCACCCCGACGCAAACGCGCAAGGCTATGTGGCGTTCCCGCGCCTGAATCCGGCCGAGGAGATGGTCGATCTGCTGAACGCCTCTCGATCCTATCAGGGAAACGTGGCGGCGATGGCCGCGGTCAAGGACATGATCCACCGGTCGATTGATCTTCTGCGGTGACACTCATGCCATCCATCGCTCCGGTTACTCCCGTTATGCTGCCGCCTGCTGCCGCGCCGGCGGCGGACTCCTCGAAGGGCGAGGCGTTCCGGGCGGCGTTTTCCGACGCCGTCGCCAAGGTCGAAAGCTTCCAGCAGAACGCCCGGGCATCGATCGAGCGCTTTCTTTCGGGCGAGGGTGAAGAACTGCACCAGGTGGCCCTGAATACGCAACAGGCCGAGCTGGCCTTCGATCTGTTCCTCCAGGTGCGCAACAAGGTGGTCGCGGCTTATGAAGAGGTGATGCGGATGCAAGTGTGAGGCCGCGCGGTAAGCTCGAATGGACCAACTCCGGCAGCTTGTCGAGCGCCTCAACTGGCGCCAGCGGATCCACATCGCCATCACGGCGCTGGTGGCCGTCGGCCTGCTGTACGGACTCCTGCGCTGGAACCGTGAGCGCGCCTTCGAGCCGCTGTTCTCGGCTCTGGCGGCCGAGGACGCAGGCGCCGTGACCGCGCGTCTGCGCGACATGAATCTGGAATACCGCCTCGCCGAAGGGGGCGCGACGATTCTGGTCGAGCGCGAAAAAGTGGCCGAAGTACGCCTGCAACTGGCCGCCGCCGGGTTGCCCCAGAGCGGGCGGATCGGTTTCGAGCTGTTCGACCAGAGCACTTTCGGCGCAAGCGAATTCACCGAGCAGGTGAACTATCACCGGGCCATGGAGGGCGAGCTGGAGCGCAGCGTCATGAGCCTGCGCGAAGTGGAGCGGGCGCGGGTGCATCTGACGATGGCGAAAGAGTCGCTGTACACCGCCGAGCGCCAGCCGGCCAAGGCCAGCATTCTGGTCAAGCTGCGCCCGGGCGCCGTGCTGAGCCCGCAGAATATTGCGGCCGTCACGCATCTGGCGGCGAGCGCGGTTCCGGGCTTGCAGGCCGCGCAGGTGACGGTCGTGGATACGAACGGGAATCTCCTGAACCGGCCCAGGCTCGCCTCCGGCGCCGGGAGCGAAGCCAGCGAGGCCGCGCTTGAGTACCGCAAGAGCCTGGAGCGCGATCTGCAACTCAAAATCGCTCAGACGCTGGAGCCGCTGCTTGGAGCCGAACATTTCCGGGTCGGCGTCTCGGCGGACGTGGATCTTTCGAGCGGTGAGCAGAGCGAAGAGGTGTTCGATCCGGAAAAGAGCGTGATGACGAGTTCGCAGACCTCCGAGGACATTCCGTCTTCGGCGCTTGCGGATGCCTCCGGTGTTCCCGGCACGGCCTCGAATCTGCCACGCGCCACGGCTTCGCAGCAGGAAGCTTCCGCGGTGCGGCCCGTCTTTGGGCGGCGCACGGAAAACGTGAATTACCAGACCAGCCGCACGGTGCGGCAAACGCGCATCGCCGCGGGAGCCGTCAAGCGCCTGTCGATTTCCATTCTCGCCGATCACACGTTGCGCTACGAACAGGGCAAGCCCGTCATCGAAGCGCCCGCGCCTGAAAAACTGCAGGTGATCAAGGATCTGGTGGCGGCGGCGGTGGGTCTCGACACGGCGCGCGGAGATCAACTGGTGGTCGAGGCGTTTCCGTTCGAAGCGACGCTGGCGGCGCAACCGCTGGATCTGGACCAGCCGAGCGCGCCGCAATCGGCTCCCGGCGGAATTGGGTTGCCTGCGTGGCTGGCACGGTGGTTCGGACAAGGCAATACGGTGGTTCTGACTGCTGCGGCGGGCGGGGTGCTGGCGCTCCTGTTGGCTGCGGTCGTGTTCTTGTGGCGGTGGCGGGGAAAAAAGCCGCCGGTCGCCGTCACGGCGCAGTTGGAGGGCGCCCCTGGCAAGCAGATCAGTTCCCACGTCGAGGACGCCAGGCGCGAGATGGAAGCGCGTCTGGCCGGGCAGGCGGCCGAACAGCAGCGGCTGGAGGCCGAGGCGATCCTTTCGATGAAGGTCCCCGCGGTCACCACGAAGAAGACAGATATTCTCACCAAGCACATTACCGAGGAAGTGAAGAAGGATCCCGCGAGCACCGCGCAAGTGGTCCGGAGCTGGCTCAATGGTGACTATCAGCGGTAGCGAACAGATCCCCGGCCTGCGCAAGGCCGCCATTCTCATGGTGATGATCGGCGATGAAGCCTCCAGCGCCATTCTGAAGGAACTGGATCTGTCCGAAGTCGACGAAATCAGCAAGGAAATCGCCCGCGTGCACACCTTGACGCCGGACGAGGCCGAGGGCGTGCTCGAGGAGTTTCACCGGATGCTGATGGCCCACGACTACGTCGTCAAGGGCGGCATCGACTATGCGCGCAAAGTGCTGGTGAGCGCCTTCGGGCCGGAGCAGGCGCAACGCATGCTGGACCGCTTGATGAAAACCTTGGGCAACGAACAGTTGAGCTTCGACGCGCTGCAAAAGACCGATCCGCAGCAGCTCTCGAAGTTCATTCACAGCGAGCATCCGCAAACCATTGCCCTGATCTTGAGCCACTTGAATCCGTCGCAGGCGGCCGGGCTGCTGGAATCGCTGCCGCGCGAGATCCGCGGCGACGTGGCCACGCGCATGGCGAGCCTGGATCAAATTTCGCCGGACATTATCCAGAAAATAGCCAACGTGATTGGGCTGAAGCTGCGGGCACTCGGCGAAATGAGCCGCGAATCCTACGGCGGCGTGGATGCCGTGGCGGAGATGCTGAACCGCCTGGATTCCAATGCCGCCAAGGATCTGCTGACCGACATGGACGCCGCCAATCCGGCGCTGGCCGAAAGCATCCGGCAACTGATGTTCGTCTTCGAGGATCTGTTGTTGCTTGACGTCGGCGCGATCAAGGAGATTCTGGCCAAAGTCGACCGCAAGCTCTTGACCGTCGCTTTGAAGGGCACCAGTGAGAAAATGAAAACGCACATCCTGCAGGCCATGAGCCAGCGCGGCGCCGACCTGCTGCGCGAGGACATGGACGCCATGGGTCCCATCAAGATCAAGGAAGTCGAGGCCGCCCAGCAGCAGATCATCGCCGTCGTGCGGCAGCTCGAATCCGAAGGCGTCATCAGCCTTAAGGGCGCAACCGGAGAGCAGTATGTCGTCTAAGTTGCATCGCCGCGGCAAGATCGCGGTGGAACCATTCGTGTGGAACTCGGGCGGGGCGCGAAAGGCCGCATCCGGCGAAACACGGGCTCCGGCGGACCTGCAGCCGGCTCTCGACGCCGCCTTTCAGAAGGGCCTGGAGGCAGCCGCCGCGGAAGCCGAAAAACGCGCAGCCGCCCGGGTCGAATCCGTGCTGCGGAACTTCGCCGCCATCGTTCAAGAACTCACCACGGTCAGGGAACAGTTGCGAAGGCAATCCGAGGAGCCGATGGTGCGCCTCGCCGTCGCCATCGCCCGCCGCGTGCTGCACCGCGAAATCTCGACCGATCCGGAGGCGATTCTCGGCTTGATCCGAGCCGGCCTGGACCGGCTCCAGGCGCGCGAAAAATTCCGGCTGCGCCTGGCGGCCGCCGATGCCGCCGTGGTGCGCGAGCACCGCGGGCGGCTGGGTTTGCCTGACTCGATCGAGATTGCCGCGGATAACACGCTGACTGCCGGCTCGGCCGTGTTTGAAACCGAGCGCGGGGAGATGGATGCCTCCCTCGCCGCACAACTTGAAGAAATCGAGCACGGTCTTACCGATGTATTGCGGAGGCGCAGATGAGCTCCAAAACCCTTGCGGCGTTGGAGGCGGCCTTGCCTTCGATCGATACTTTACGTTGGACCGGCTATGTGCGTGAACTGGTTGGATTATTGATTTCCTCAGAAGGCCCTCCGGCGGCTCTGGGCGAACTGTGCGAGATCCGTCCGGCGGGTGGACGCGCACCGGTGCGCGCGCAGGTAGTTGGGTTTCGCCAGGGACGTGTGCTCTTGATGCCGCTGGAGGAAACGGGCGGCCTGCAACCGGGCGATCGCATAATTCCACGCCCCGACGCGGCTTCGCTCGAAGCCGGGCCAGGATTGCTCGGACGCGTGCTCGACGGCTTCGGACAACCCGCCGACGCGGGTCCTCCCATCCGGGGCGAAGCCTCCTACGATCTTTACGCCGCTCCGCCGGGTCCCATGGAGCGCCAGCCCATTGGCGAGCGCCTGGTCACCGGAGTCAGGGCCATCGACAGCCTGCTTCCTTTCGGGAAGGGCCAGCGTGTGGGCGTCTTTGGCGGCTCCGGTGTCGGCAAGAGCACGCTGCTCGGCGCGATGGCGCGCCACAGCTCGGCCGACGTAAGCGTGATTGCTTTGATTGGCGAGCGCAACCGCGAAGTGCGCGAGTTTCTGGAACACGAGTTAGGGCCGCGGGGCCTGGCGCGCAGCGTGGTGGTCGTGGCGACCTCCGATATGCCGGCGCCGCTGCGTATCCGCGCCGGATTCGTGGCGCTGGCCGCGGCGGAATATTTTCGCGATCAAGGCCAATCCGTCCTGCTGGTTCTCGACTCCGTTACGCGGCTGGCGATGGCCCAGCGCGAAATCGGCCTGGCCTCGGGGGAGCCGCCCAGCCAAAAGGGCTACACGCCCAGCGTATTTCAGTTGCTGCCAAGAATGTTCGAACGCGCGGGGAATTTCGACCGCGGCTCCATCACCGGATTTTTCACGGTCCTGGTGGAAGGCGACGACTTCAATGAGCCGATAGCGGACGCCGCCCGGGCCATTCTCGACGGCCATATCGTGCTCTCGCGCGAGCTGGGAGCCGCGGGTCACTACCCGGCGATCGACATCCTGCACTCGGTGAGCCGCCTGGCTGCGCGCGTCTCCACGCCCGAGCAGGCGCGGGCCGCCGCGAAACTGCGCGAGACGCTGGCGTCTTACCAGCAGTCCGAAGACCTGATCCGCCTTGGAGCTTACGTGTCCGGATCGGATCCAAATCTGGACGCGGCCATTCGCCTGCGTCCGAAGCTGATGGAGTTTTTGCGGCAGCCCGCGGACCTCAACGAGCCGCTCGAGAAGACGCTGGAAGGAATGCTCGCGTTGAGCTCTCAGAACCCGTGAAAAAGTTCGCCTTCCGCCTTGGCCGCGTTCTTTACTGGCGCCACACGCAGTTGCGTATCGAGGAGGCCGAGTTGCGCCGTCTGCAGGCCGAGGTGCGCGCGCTCGATGCGGAACTGGAGGCGGTGTCCCGGGAAAGGGAGGCCGCGCGGCGCGATTTGCTCGCCGCAGGAAACGTCTCCGGCCAGGAGCTCGCCGCCATGAACCTTTTCCGGGAACACTCGCTGGCGAGGTCGGCGCAGCTTGCCGGCCGCCGCGCGGCCGCGCGGGAAGCCGCCGCGCGCCAGATGGAAAAAGTCACCGGGCGGCGCAGGCAGGCCCGCTTGCTCGAGCGTCTCAAGGAACGCCACTTCCGCGACTGGATTGCGGCGAGCGAACGCGAAGCCGAGCAGCAGGCCGCCGAGAATCATCTGATTCGCTGGAATCAGTCAAAATAGAAGGAACGCGTTCCATGACCAGACGAATCGGCATCCTCACCGGCGGCGGCGATGTGCCCGGCCTGAATTCCGTGATCAAAGAAGTCGTGTATCGCGGCACCGAAAATAACTGCGAGGTCTACGGCATCCGCCGCGGCTGGGAAGGCCTGACGCACGTCAATCTGGAAGATCCGGAAAGCCGCGAGCGCTACATCTGGCAGTTGAACCGCGCCAACACGCGCACCATCGACCGCTTCGGCGGCACCGTGCTGCACTCCAGCCGGACGAATCCCTCGCGGATGAAAAAGATTCCCGACTTCCTCTCCGCCGACAGCTTTCCGTTGAGCGGAACCACGCGCGACATGACCTCGCAGGTCTTGCGTAACCTGGAAAACCTCGGCATCGATCACCTGGTGGTCATTGGCGGCGACGATACGCTGAGCTATGCGGCCAAGCTCGACAAACTCGGCGTGAAGGTGGCGGGAATCCCCAAGACCATGGACAACGACGTGCGCAACACGGAATACTGCGTCGGCTTTTCGACCGCCATCACCCGAGCCACGGCCGCGATCCAGCGCCAGCGGACCACGGTCGCCTCGCATGAGCGCATCGGATTGTTTCGCGTCTTCGGGCGCGACGCCGGGCACACGGCGCTGTACACCGCCTACACCACTTCCATTCGCTGCTGCATCCCGGAATACGAAGTGAATCTCGAAAAACTGATCGATCTCCTGCTGGTCGAAAAACGCAATACGCCCAGCAACTATGTGCTGCTGGTGATGTCGGAGGGCGCGCGCTGGCAGGGATACCAGGTGGTCGAGTACGGCGAGCCGGACGCTTACGGCCACCGCAAGAAAGCCAGCGTGGCCGAGGCGCTCAGCTCCGAGATCGGACGGCGTACGGGCGAAGAAAGCATCGTGAGCGACCTCACCTACGACCTGCGCGGCGGCGAGCCGGACGCCGTGGACAAGCTGATCGCCGCCACGTTCGGCAACATCGCCATGGACGCCGTGCTGGCCGGACGCAGCGGCCTGATGGCCTCGCTGGTCAACGGCTGCTATACGCTTTCCCAGATCCCGGATCCGGCTCTGGGGCCCCGGAAAGTGGATGTTGAAAGCATGTACAACACGGACCGCTACCGCCCGAAATACACCGACAAGCTTGGGATGCCGATCTTCCTCACGCGAGCCTGATCCCGCGGCCCCCAGAGCGGCATGGCGTCCTACTTGAACATCTTGAACAGCCGGCCCAGCGGATCGTAATACTCATCCGCCACGCGTTCCTTGAGGGGAATGATCGCATTGTCGGTGATCTTGATCTCCTCCGGACACACCTTCGTGCAGCACTTGGTGATGTTGCAGTAGCCGATGTTGTACTCGTCCTTCAGGGCCTGAAGCCGGTCGCCGGCGTCGATCGGGTTCATCTCCAGTTGCGCGGTGTGGATCAGAAAGCGGGGCCCGATGAATTCCTCATGCAGATGATGGTCCCGCAGGACATGGCAGACGTTCTGGCACAGGAAGCACTCGATGCATTTGCGGAACTCCTGCGGCCGGTCCACATCGGCCTGCGCCACGCGCCAGGTTCCGTCGGCGGCGTCCGGCTTGCGCGGCGTGAACTTCGGGATCTTCTGCTTCACGCGGTAATTCCAGCTCACATCGCTGACCAGGTCCTTGACGTGCGGAAACGCCTGCATTGGCTCGACGGTCACGGGTTGTGAAAGATCCAATTGATTCAGGCGCGTCATGCACATCAGCCGCGGCCGGCCGTTGATCTCGGCCGAGCACGACCCGCATTTGCCTGCCTTGCAATTCCACCGCACGGCCAAATCATTGGCCTCCGTGCTCTGGATCCTGTGCACCACGTCGAGCACCACCATGCCCGCCTCATAGCCGGTGGTGTAGCTGACGAATGTTCCGTTGCCGCGCTCGCCCCGCCAGATCCTGAATGTCGCTTGCGCCATTACGATTTCTGCTCCTCGATTACCTGCTTCATCTCCTCAGTCAGCGGGACCACCGGCACGCGCTCCAGCTTCGGCCGCCCGTCGGCGCCGCGCGTGATCTTGATGTTGTACTTGGCCCACTCAGGGTCTTTTTCTGGATAGTCGTCGCGGAAGTGGCCGCCGCGGCTTTCCTTGCGCTCCAGGGCCGCCAGCGCAATCATCTCCGAGATCACCAGCATGTTGTCCAGGTCGAGCGCGGTGTGCCAGCCCGTGTTATATTCGCGATTCCCCGTGATTCCAGCCCTGGCCGCGCGCTCCCGCAGCGCCGCGATCTTTTCAAGCGCCTGCAGCATCTCGTTTTCCAGGCGCACGATACCGACCAGGTTCTGCATGACGTCCTGGAGCTCGCTCTGCAACGCGAATGGATTCTCGCCGGCCGCGCCCCGTTCAAATGGCGCGAGCGCCCGCCTGGCGGCCTCGTCGATTTCCTTGGGGTTCAGCCGCGTGGGCCCGTTGGATTTGGCGAACCGCGCGGCGTATTCGCCGGCGCGCTTGCCGAACACCAGCAGGTCGGAAAGCGAGTTGCCGCCCAGCCGGTTGGCTCCGTGCAATCCCGCGGCGCATTCTCCCGCCGCGAACAGCCCTGGAACCGTCGACATCTGCGAATCCGGGTCCACCAGGATTCCGCCCATCATGTAATGGGTCGTCGGGCCGACTTCCATCGGCTCCTCGGTAATGTCCAGGTCGGCGAGCTGCTTGAACTGGTGGTACATGCTCGGCAGCTTCTTCTTGATGTGCTCGGCGCCGTTGGGCAACTTTCCCTTGATCCAGGCAATGTCCAGATACACGCCGCCGTGCGGGCTGCCGCGTCCCGCCTTCACTTCGCGATTGATGCAGCGCGCCACATGGTCGCGCGTCAGCAGTTCCGGAGGCCGCCGCGCCGTCTTGTCGCCCTGCGTATAACGCCAGCCTTCTTCCGGATTGTCGGCGGTCTGGTTGCGGTAGTTCTCCGGGATATCGTCGAACATGAACCGCTTGCCGTCCTTGTTCTTCAGAACGCCGCCTTCGCCGCGCACGCCTTCGGTGACCAGAATGCCCTTCACCGACGGGGGCCACACCATCCCGGTAGGGTGGAACTGCACGAATTCCATGTCGAGCATCGACGCGCCCACGGCGTACGCCAGAGCCTGCCCGTCCGCCGTATATTCCCAACTGTTGCTGGTAACGCGGTAGCTGCGTCCGATGCCGCCCGTTGCGAGCACCACCGCGTTGGCGTGAAACACCAGAAAGCGGCCCCGTTCCCTGTCATAGGCGAACGCGCCCGCGCAGCGGTTCCCGTCCATGAGCAGCTTGATGACGGTGGTCTCGGCGAAAACCTCCATGCCCTGATGGATGCCGTGATCCTGCAAGGTGCGGATCATCTCCAGGCCCGTGCGGTCCCCCACGTGCGCCAGCCGCGGATAGCGGTGGCCGCCGAAGTTGCGCTGGTTGATGCGGCCGTCCCGGGTGCGGTCAAACAGCGCGCCCCAGGCCTCCAGCTCCTTGACGCACTCCGGAGCTTCCTTGGCATGGTGCATCGCCATGATGCAGTTGTTCATGTAGTGCCCGCCGCGCATGGTATCGGCGAAGTGCACGCGCCAGTTGTCGCGGTCGTCCACATTGCCCATGGCGGCGGCCATGCCGCCCTCGGCCATGACGGTGTGCGCCTTCCCCAGGAGCGACTTCGTCACTACTCCGGTCTTGGCGCCCGCCGCGGAGGCTTCGATCGCGGCGCGCAGTCCGGCGCCGCCCGCGCCCACCACCAGAACGTCGAATTCGTGAATCGGATAGTCGGCCATGCCCTATAGGATCCTCAAATCAGTCCAAATGCCCTTGGCGCACAGCCGGATGTAAAGGTCGGTGAAACCCACGTAGTACATGCTGATCCAGGCCCACTTCATGTGGCTCTTGTTCAAGTGCGTGACGCAGTCGTAGCATTTCTTCTGCAAACCCGCGTCGCTGAGGACGTCCTTGCGCCCTCCGATCAGGTGGCGGAAGGAATGGCATCCGAACGTGTACAGTCCCAGCAGGATCGGATTCAGAATCAGCACCAGCGTTCCGACACCGATGCCGAAATCCTCGCCGCCTTGCGCGTTCGGGAACCACAGCGCCCGCCAGGCGTCGTAGGTCAGAATGGCGATGAAGAGGATTGCCAAGTACAGAAAGTAGCGGTGAATGTTCTGGACGACCAGCGGGAACTTGCGCTCGCCTCGAAAATGCTTGCGGAACCCGGGCTCGCCCACGGCGCACGAGGGGGGATCCGCCCAAAAGCCCTTATAATAGGCGCCACGATAGTAGTAGCAGGTGAACCGGAACCCGAGCGGCGCCCACAGAATGAACCACGCCGCCGACCAAGGCAACAGCGCGGGCCACCAGGAAGGCGCGTCGCGAAACAGCAGCGGCGAGTACATGGGCGACAAATAGCTGGTCCCCTCCACCTCGTAGAATCCGTTTTCAAGAATTGCGTAATTGGCGTACACGATGAACAGCACGTAGCCCAGGAAAATCAGGAGCGGCTCCGCCCACCAGCGGTCGGTGCGCAGAGTTTTGCCGAACCCGCGCTTGGTGAGCGGGACGTCAAAGGATGACATTGAGGTTCCTCACGGATGTTTGGGGGAAAACTTTAGAATATCCCAGCGTCCAGAAACCTGCAAACTCGGACCAGCGCTGCGCGAAATCAGCTCCTGTAACTTGCACACGATCTCATTACAGACAATCGCGCAACCGTCTCCAGATGATACGTCTGCGGAAACAGATCCACGAGTGTGAGCGACTCCAACTTATACTCCGTTAGTGCCGCCAGGTCCCGAGCCAGGGTCGCCGGATCACACGACACGATCGCCAGCCGCGGCGGCGCGAGCCTTGTGATCTCCCGCACCACCTCCTTGCTCAGGCCCGCTCGCGGCGGGTCCGCGAGCACAAAATCGGGCCTGGTTTCCAGCCGCGCCAGATATTCCTCCACACGGCCGTAATGCGTCTCGATCGCTCCTCCCGCCCGGCCGGCGTTGAAAGCCAGATCATGCGCCGCGGCGCTGCCCGCCTCCACCGCCGTCACCTTGCCGAACGACTTTGCGAGCGGCACGGCGAACAGTCCGGCGCCGGCGTACAAGTCCAGCGCCGATTCGCCAGTTTCGCCGCCGATCGCCGTCTCCACCAGCGGATCGATCAGAAACCGGTTCACCTGGAAAAACGATTTCGGACTCACGCGGAATGTACCCGCGCCCGCCGGATACTCCAGCGCTACCTTCGATTCGCACCAATCATAAAAACGGCGGGCCACGGGCTTGTCCGACTCGATCACGTTGATCTGCACATCGGTTTCGTTTGTGAAGATCTCAAGCGCCCGCACGAAACGCGGGAAGCGTGGATCGCGGAGGCGCTCGCGCATCGCCGCCAG
>CAZTKA010000089.1:12153-14090 GCA_964614015.1 uncultured Bordetella sp.
TTCGGGGGCTGATCTTGAGAATATGCTCAATGAGGCGGCAATTCAGGCAGCCCGCTGATGAATGGCCGCGGCGAGATCACCGGGCACTCGCCGTCCACCGGCACCAGATCGTGCGACCTGGCGGCCAGATATCCGATGCGGCCCTGGGCCAGGCGGAACTGAGCCCGGTTGCGATAGCCGAGCGGCGGCCCGCTGATCACGCCGATCTCGCCCTCGAAGCGAATCTTTCCGACGCGCGCCAGTTGCTCGCGCAGAATCTCCAGCTTGCGTGCGAGCTGGTATTCATAGGGAGCGTGCTGGTAATGGCACCCGCCGCAGCGCGTGAACAGAGCACAGGGCGGGGTCCTGCGCTCCGCCGCAGGCCCAATGATCTCCAGAAGTTCCGCGTGCACGCCGTCTCCCGGCTGCACGCGCACCGTCTCCCCCGGCAGCACAAACGGCGTCAGCACGACGCGGCCGTCGATCCGGGCCAGGCCCTCGCCTCCGTACACCCACTTCTCGATCACGACATCGTTTACGATAAGAGTTCCCCCCGCTTCCATGAAAAAGAGAGTTCTATCGGGAATTCAGCCCACCGGCAGCCCGCATATTGGAAACTACCTGGGCGCCTTAAAAAACTGGGTCAAAATCCAGTATGACTACGATAGCATCTACTGCATCGTGGACCTGCACGCCATCACCGTATACCAGAACCCGGCCGAGCTGCGCGCCAGGATCCTCGAGCTTGCGGGCATGCTGCTCGCCATCGGCATCGACCCGAAACATTCCTCGCTGGTGGTGCAGTCCTCCGTGCCCGAGCATGCCGAGCTCGCCTGGATGCTCACCTGCGTCACGCCCGTCGGCTGGCTGGAGCGGATGACACAATACAAAGCAAAAACCGAGGCGCTGGAATCCATCGGCGACGGCTTGCTGCAATACCCTGTTCTCATGGCCGCCGATATTCTGCTGTACCAGGCCAACATCGTGCCCGTGGGCGAGGACCAGTCGCAGCACCTGGAACTGGCGCGCGACATCGCCCAGCGATTTAACTCGCTCTACGGCGACACCTTCACCATGCCCGCGACGCACCTGCCCATGGTCGGCGCGCGTATCATGGGGCTGGACGAGCCGGACAAGAAAATGAGCAAGTCGACCACGGCCGCCGGGCATGCCATCAGCCTGCTCGATCCACCAGACGTGATCCGCAAGAAGATCATGCGCGCCACCACCGACTCGAATCCGGCCGTCGATTTCGAAAACATGGGAGCCGGGATCCGGAATCTGCTGACCATCTATCAGGGTTTTACGGACGCGTCCACCGAACAGGTGCGCGCCGAATTCCACGGTCTGCGCTACGGCGATACGAAGAAGCGCGTGGCCGATGCCGTGGTGGCCGCTCTCGAGCCGGTGCAGCGGCGCTACCGGGAACTCACCGACGATCCTACTTACGTTCCCGGAGTACTGACGGCCGGAGCAGTCCGCGTCACCCCCTTGGCCCGCGAGACGGTTGAGAAAGCGAAACGGGCCATGGGCCTGTACACGCACTGAAGCCGGAGAATCTGGTGACGGAAGACCCTCGGGCGCCGCTCCCGCTGCATTCGGCAACCCCGCTCCACTGGGCCCGCGCAGTCCTCGCCGATCCGGTGGCCCTGCTGATCGACCACGCCTTTCTCGAAAAGAAAGCCGCCAATAACGCGCTGGAGTTGATGACGCGCTGGCCGGGCGACTGGACGCCGGGCTGGGTGGAGACGATGACCGCCGTGGCCCGCGATGAAGCAGCGCATCTGGCGCAAGTGGTCCGCTTGATCACGCGCCGCGGCGGGCGGCTTGGCCGGGTCCACAAGAATCCCTATGCGAACGCGCTCCGGCTGCTGGTGCGCAAGGGAGGAACCGGTGAAATCGTCGACCGGCTATTGGTCGCGGCGCTCATCGAGGCCCGCTCCTGCGAGCGCTTCAGC
>CAZTKA010000090.1:0-14083 GCA_964614015.1 uncultured Bordetella sp.
GGACGCCATGCGCTTTGTCGGTGACATGGCCGCGCAGGGCAAGACCGTCCTGTTCGTGGGCACCAAGCGCCAGGCGCAGGAAGCCATCGCCGAAGAGGCCACCCGCTGCCAGCAGTATTACGTCAACCAGCGCTGGCTGGGCGGATTGCTCACCAACATGAGCACCGTGCAGCGCTCCATTAAGCGCTTGAAAGAGCTCGACGCCATGGCCGAGGAGGGCAACTGGGAAGGCCGCGCCAAGAAAGAAATTATCCGCCTGGAGCGCGAGCGCAAGCATCTGAACCAGAATCTGGCCGGCATCAAGGAGATGCGCGGACTACCCGACGTGATGTTCGTGATCGACTCCAACAAGGAAGCTATCGCCGTCGAAGAGGCGCGCAAACTGGGCATTCCGGTCGTGGCCGTGGTGGATACCAACTGCGATCCGGAAAAAGTCGACTACGTCATCCCCGGCAATGACGACGCACTGCGCGCCATCCGGCTGTTCACCAGCAAGATCGCGGAAGCCGTCGTCGAGGGCCGCCAGCTCGCGACGGAAACCGACTTCGCCGCGGCGCCTCCGGCCGGGCCGGTCGAAGAGCCCGAAGTGACTGCCGTTGAGGATATCCCCGAGTACGCGCAGTACGTGGATCCCCAGTACGCGCAGCAGTTGATGTCGGAGAGCATGCCGGAGGAAGATCTGCCGTCCGTGTCCTTGCGCAAGGGACCGGACTTCGGCGGCGCTGCCGCGGAAGGCGAAGCGGCGAGTTAAGAAAAGAATTCAGGAGCCAGGAGCCGGAAGTCGGCATGGCGCGGGCTCGCGCCCGCTTGGTGCGATTCTGCGCTCCCCAAAGGAATTATGGAGATCAGTGCACAACTTGTGAAGCAGCTCCGCGAACGCACCGGGGCCGGGATGATGGAGTGCAAGACCGCGCTGGTGGAGGCCAAGGGCGATCTTGCGGAAGCCGAAGTGATCTTGCGCAAGAAAGGCATCGCCGCGGCCGCCAAAAAAGCCACGCGGTCCACCAAACAGGGGGTCATCGCCAGCTATATTCATCCGGGTTCGCAGCTCGGCGTGTTGATCGAGGTCAACTGCGAGTCCGACTTCGTGGCCCGCACGGATGACTTCCAGCAACTGGTGCACGATTTGGCCATGCAGGTGGCAGCGGCCGATCCGCAATTCATCCGGCGCGAGGATGTGACGCAGGCCGCGCTGGATAAGGAGAAGGAGATCCATCGCGCGCGCGCGCTGGCGGAAGGCAAGCCCGAGAAGATGGTGGACAAGATCGTCGAAGGGCGCATGAACAAGTTCTACGAAGAGTTCTGCCTGTACGAGCAACCATTCATCAAGGAAAACACCACGACCGTTCAGGATTTAATCAAATCCAAGATCGCGAAGCTGGGCGAGAATATCTCGGTTGCGCGCTTCGTGCGCTTCAAGGTCGGAGACGCCGGCGAGGCCGCGGCGGAACCGGCCGCCCAATAATACCGTGCCCGGCTACCGTCGCATCCTGCTCAAGATCAGCGGCGAGGCTTTAGCCGGAGGCGCCTCCTTTGGCCTCGACGCGGCGCCCCTGGCCGCGCTCGCCGAAGAGATCGCGGAAGTCGCGAAATCCGGCGTTCAGATCGGACTGGTGGTCGGCGGAGGCAACTTTTTCCGCGGCGTCGCGGCGGCGGCTAGGCACATGGACCGCGTCACCGCCGATCACATGGGCATGCTTGCCACCGTCATCAACGCGTTGGCCTTGCAGGACGCGCTCGAAAAAGCCGGCGTTTCGGCGCGCGTGATGTCCGCCATTGAAATGCCCGCGGTCGCCGAAACCTGCATCCGCCGCCGCGCGATCCGCCATCTGGAGAAAGGCCGCGTCGTGATTTTCGCCGCGGGCACCTCGAATCCGTATTTTTCGACGGACACGGCGGCCGCCCTGCGCGCGCTCGAAATCCAGGCCGGCGTGATGGCCAAGGCCACGCGCGTGGATGGCGTCTACGACCGCGACCCGCTCGAACACGCGGACGCCACGCGCTTCGAGGAAATCGGATACTCTGAAGTGCTGAGCCGGAACTTGCGGGTGATGGACGCCACGGCCGTGGCCATGTGCCGGGAGCATCAACTGCCCGTGGTCGTGTTTAACCTGACCGTGCGCGGCAACATCCGGCGCATGGCCCAAGGGGAACCGGTCGGCACAATCATTCGATAAAACCAGAGGAGACCGAAGATGAACAGCGTGAAGGATGTGGAAGCCGGAGCGAAAGTGAAGATGGAAAAATCGCTCGCCGACCTGCAACACGCTTTGGCGACCGTGCGCACGGGCCGCGCCTCGGTGAGCATTTTCGATAATTTGCGCGTGGACTATTACGGCACGCCCACGCCGCTGAACCAATTGGCGAACCTGCACGTCCCCGAACCCAGCCTGATCACCATCCAGCCCTGGGATGTTTCGCAGATCGGCGCCATCGAGAAGGCCATCCGCACCTCCGACCTGGGCCTGAATCCGGCCAACGACGGCAAGATCATCCGCGTGCCGATCCCTCCGCTGACCGAGGAGCGCCGTAAGGAAATCGTGAAGCGCCTCCACCACATCGCCGAAGAGCACCGCGTGGCGATCCGCAACATCCGCCGCGACGCCAACGAGCATCTCAAGAAATTGCTGAAGGACAAGAGCATCAGCGAGGATGACGAGCGCCGGGCTCTGGATGAGATGCAGAAGATGACCGACGGCTACATCGCCAAGCTCGACGCCACCGCCAAGGCCAAGGAAAAAGAGATCCTGGCCATCTAGCCGCCGCGCTCCGCAAGCCGCGTGAGTTTGTCATGGAGAGCCCACGCCGGAGTCGCGTGCGCCCAATCGCTGTCCTACCGTGCTCGGCGTGCAGAGGCGCGACAAAATGGTGCGCGGCGAAGCCCTCGTCCCGGCGGCGAACCGGCTGGTCAGGTGCGTCTCCTACGACGTCACGCCAAAGTTGCGCCTGGGCTCGATGGTCGCCAACCGGCATCCTGACGGCCTCACCCGCAACACGCTGGAGGGCTTCGACGCCCCGCAATGGGGCGTCGAAAATTGGAGCGCTAATTGTCTGCCCAGTGTTGTGACGAACGTTGCGCCGTAGGGGAAGCCGGCCCCCCTTCGGCCAGCAGCTTCTGGATCCCTTCTTCGTACGTCGCCTTGCTCACCAGCCCCCGGTGCTGCACCGCCACGCGGCCCTGCCGGTCGATCAGGAACGTCGTGGGCAAGGCCTGGACTTCGTCGTACATCTTGCCCATGTCCTCGGTGCCGAGCAGCACGCGGTAATTCATCTCATGCACTTTGACGAACGGCTTGATCGCCGCCCAGCCCTCTTCGTCGAAGGATACGCCCAGTACCGCAAAGCCGCGGTCCTTGTAGGTCCGCTCGAATTCCTTGAACCACGGAATCTCGACCTCGCACGGAGTGCACCACGTCGCCCAGAAGTTGAGCAGCACCACCTTATCCTTGTAATCAGACAAGCTCGCTTTCGCGCCATTGGCGTCGAGCAGCGTGAACTCGGTGGCGGGCGGGCGCTGCTCCGGAGGCGTCAGCGGCGTGCCCCGCCGGGGAGCCCAGGTGTAGGTGATCACTACCGCCGCCGCCAGCAGCGTGGCCCAGGCCACAATTTGACGAAGCTTCATCCCTCGCACTCCTCTTATCATAAGACGTGCGCCGTCGCCCGAAGCTTCCCCGTTTGTGACAGAATCTTAACTGGAGGTTTTCCGCACGATGCAAGCCTGGAAGTATTTTGTGGCCGCCGCGGCCGCCGCACTCATGCTGCCGCTGGTTCCCGTTCTGGCGCACCACTCCTTTGCCGCCGAATACGACGCCGACAAGCCCGTCACCCTCAAGGGCACGGTCACCAAGGTCGAATGGACCAATCCGCACGCGCGCTTCTACGTCGACGTGAAGGATGACGCCGGCAAGGTCACCAACTGGAACCTCGAGCTCGCCAGCCCCAACGTGCTCAAGCGCAACGGCTGGAGCCGCAACTCGCTGAAGCAGGGTGATCAGGTGACGGTCGAAGGCTCCCTAGCCCGGGACGGCTCGAAGATGGCCAACGCTCGTACGGTCACGCTGGCTGATGGCAGGCGCGTGTTCGCAGGCTCCTCCGGCGGGGACGGCAAGTGATGAGGCGCCGACACCCGCACCTTTGGGCGCCCGCCGCTGCGCTCCTGGCCGCCCTTCTCCTTCTTCACACGCCCGCTGATTCGCAGGGGCCCGCAAAAGGCGGCGGGTCGGAGTCCAAGAGTTTCGACCCTACGGCTCCGGCCGGCACGGATCGCGCCGAAGGCAAGCAGGCCAAGGGCAAGGGGAAAGGAAAGGGCGGACCTCCGGGTCCGGTTCCCAAAACCGCCAAGGGCATCACCGATTTCTCCGGCATCTGGAACGGCGGCGGGCCGATCGGCGATATCCGCGACGGGCTGCCGCCCGGCCAGGAGCTTCCGCTGCTGCCCGAAGCCAAGGCGCTGATGGAGTCGCGCCAATCCAAGGACGATCCGGAAGCCAACTGCCTGCCCACGGGCGTGCCGCGCATCGCTCCGTACCCGTGGCGCATCGTGCAGACCGACACGCACATCTTTTTTCTGTTCGAAGGCAACATCCACAGCTACCGCCAGATTTTCATCGACGGCCGCATGTTTCCCGATGACCTCGACCCCACCTGGTACGGCTACTCGATCGGGCGCATTGAAGGCAACACGCTGATCGTCGAGACGCGCGGTTTCAACGACAAATTCTGGTTCGACTTCCGGGGGACTCCGCACACCGAACAGATGACCACCATCGAGCGCTACACGCGCACCGACTACGGCAACCTGCGCGTGGAGACCACCATCAACGATCCGGGCGCCTATGCGCGGCCCTTCACCGTCACCTTTTACGCCACGCTGCGCCCCGGCGAGGAGCTGATGGAGTACATCTGCCAGGAGAACAACCAGGACGTGGAGCACATCCTGGGTCCGGCGCGGCTGTAGGGGCTGTGCAGGCAAATCTTATCTCTTAACGAGCTTCTGCTTGGCCGATAAGCCGTACGAGGAAGCGCATGAGTCTCTCTCCCCTCGTCTTCACCGGCGTCAGCCAGTTCTCGAGCGACTTTCAGACCATCCTCGACCGCGCCGTGAGGATCGCGCAGATCCCCGTGCAGGTCTTGCAGAACCGCGACGCCGACGTGTTGCAGCAGAAAACACTGCTGGGCGGGCTGGCCGCGAGCGTCGCGAGCCTTGCCGCGAGCCTGGAGGCGCTGGGCGATACCGCCGCCAGCCGCGCGCTGGCGGCCTCGAGCTCGAATGCCAGCGTCGTCACGGTCCTGAACATGGGCGCGAGCTCCGCCGCGGCTTACACCATCGATTCCATTACTTCGATCGCCGTGGCGGCCTCCGAGCGCACTCTCACCGGATACGCGGATTCGGCGGCGACGCCCGTGTCCGCCAACGGCACGATGAAACTGACGGTGGGCAGCGAGGAATTCGTCTTCACGCTGACGAACAACACGCTGGTTGGCTTGCGCGACAAGATCAACGCGCTGGGTGCGGGCGTCACTGCGTCCATTCTCACTACGGCCGACGGCAATTATCTCTTTGTTTCCGTCAATGCGACCGGAGCCACTCCGCTCGCGCTACATGACGATCCCGGCGGCGCCAACACCAGTCTGCTGACCGCCACCAACCCGGGGTCAAACGCTGTCTTCCAGCTGAACGGCATTGCCATCGAACAATCCTCCAACCTGGTCAACAGCGTGATCCCGGGGCTGACCTTCACGCTCCTTGCGGAAAGCGCCGCGCCGGTCACGCTGAGCCTCGAGACGGACCGCTCCAAGCTTTCCGCGGCGCTGCAAAATTTCGTCTCGGCCTACAATCACACGCGCGCGCAAGTCAGCGCACAGGTTGGCCCGGCCGCCGGACTGCTGAGCGGCCACGTGGTCGTCCGCCAGTTGCAGGCCGAGCTCCGTAACGTTGCTTCCTACCGCGCCAGCGAGGGCGAGATTCGCGGCCTCGCCGATCTCGGCATCTCGTTCGACAGCGCGGGCAAGGCTTCCTTTGACAGCGGCGCGCTCAACGGGCTCGCCCAGAGCGCGCTCGAGGACGCCTTCTCCTTCCTGGGCAGCGCGAACCAAGGACTCGGCGGATTCTCTCTGAAGCTGCGCCAGTACAGTGACCCGATCTCCGGCCTGATTCGCTCCGAGCAGAACGGCCTCGACCGCGTGGACCGCGCGCTGCAAGCCCAGATGGACGCACTCGCTGCACGTATCGACGTCATGCGCCGCGGGCTCGCGCGGAAACTGCAAGAGGCCGACGCGCTGCTCGCACGTCTGGAGGCTCAGCAAACCACGCTCAAGGCCAGCCTGCTCGGATTGAACCACGTTCTCTACGGCCGCAACGATGACTGACAACGAACCTCTGCTTCAGGCCAGCCGCGATGTAGTCGATGCGATCCTCGCCGGCGACCTCTCTGTCGCTGCGCGCCTCCTGGACGCCCGCGCACAAGCCATCGCCCAGGGTGCCGCGCCCTCCCCCGAAATCATTGCGCTCGGCGAGCATGCCGCCGCGCTCCTTGGCGACCTCAGGCGCCAGTGGGCGCAAGGCTCCGCCCGCCTCGACTACCTCCACCGAGCCATGGCTCAACCGCGCCAATCGCACCTCGATGTCACCTTCTGAATTTTAACTCCTTCAAACACCACGAGCCACTCCGGCGATGAACCCGGAGTGGCTCGCGGCGCGCTTAGGCTAGAGGCGCTCCTAACCGCGGAGCAGCGCCAGCACCGTCTGCGGCGCGGAGTTGGCCTGCGCCAGCGCGGCGATGCCGGCCTGCAACAGGATCTGCGATTTGGTCAGGTTCGCCGATTCCGCGGCCAGGTCCGCATCGCGGATGCGCGATTCGGCCGCCGCCAGGTTGGTCAGCTGCGATTGCGCCAGGTTGATGGCGAAACTGAACTGATTCTGTCCGCGGCCGACCACGGCTTGCGCGCGGCCGAGCAGACTGACGGCGTTGGCCAGCGCCGTAACCGCGGCTTGCGCGCTGGCGACATCGCTGATATCTGCGTTGGCGCCCTCGCCCACGGTCGTTGCTGTGCTCTGGTTGCCCGTCGGCGGCGTGATGCCGGTCGCGTTCGGATTGCCGCCCACGGTCACCTGGAAACTGCGCACCGTGGACAGGAACCGGATCGACTGCACGCCTCCGGATTCCTCCTTGACCGCGACAATGCGGTTGAGCGTGGTGTCGTTGGATTGCTGCAACGCGGCGTTGATCGTATCGATCGCTTGATCGATAGACTGCGTCCGGTCGGTCGCATCGTTGCGCAGCGTGACCGTGAGCGAGTGCCGCGCGCCTTCCGTGTCGTTGGCCGAGATGGCGATGGTCTGGTCGTCGGCGCCGTACAGGATGTCGGAGTAGGCCAGGCTGGCGCTGGCGTCCGCGCCCTGCGAATTGAAGTAGGGAGAGGTCGCCGGAGCCGCGCCCACAGTGTTTCCGGCAAACGCCGCTCCGAAGTTGTCGAAGCCCGCGTTGCCCGCTCCATAGGCATTCAGGCGGAAATACGTGCCGTTGTTCGAGGAGATCACGATCTTGCCGGCGCTGCTTGAAGCCTGCAAACCCGCGGCCACCAGCTGCGCGTCGCCCGCGATCGAGTCGTTCAACTGTTGCAGCACATTGGCCAGACTGGCGTTGGTTCCGTTGGTCACGTTGCCGCTGGTCAGGCCCAGGGCGGTGAGCGTAGCCGCATTCGAGGTGCTCACGATCTCGAGGCTGCTGTTGGCGCCCTTCGAGGCCGACGTCAGCACGAGGTTGCCCGAGCCATCCAGCGTCGCCGTGCCATTGGCGCCCAGCGCCGTGTTGAACGTGCTGAGGATGGTTGCGATTTCCGTCGCGGCGCCGGTCCCGAGCGAGACGGTGATGGTTGAGCCGCCGTCCACGCGCAGGTAGATGTCGCCGCCGCCGGTCAGATCCACCACGCCGGCCGTGTAGACCACCGTCCCGGTCTGCGTCGCCGCTGTGGCGTCCCCGCCTTCCAGATCAGCCGAGAACGTGTTGCCCGACGATGCACCGCCGTTGAGCGAAATCTCGAAGGTCGCCGTGCCGCTCGCCGCGCCCGTCGAGTAGGCCGTGCCGGCCGTGATCGAGGTGTAGTCGACCGCGTTGCTCGCTCCGGCCGCGAAGCTGCCCAACCCGAGGACGTTCGTGCTGTCGCCGCTCACCACCACCTGTAACGGCTCGCCGTTGCGGTTGGTGAACACCAGGTTGTTGCCCGCCGAGGCCGTGGTCAGCGAAATTCCAGCCGAGCTCAGTGCGCCCGAGGCCGCGATCTTGAGTTGCAAATCCGTCAGCACGTCGGCCGCCGTAGTCGTACCGGCGGTTGCGGCGTCGAGTGTGATGTCGACCGGGCTCAGCAGGCCCGCGCCCTGAAACCGCAGCGTGATCGTGTCCGAAGTGGTCAGCGTGTGATCCGAATACGTGTCCGCGGTGAAGCCGAGCAGCGTGTTGATGTTGTTCGCGCCGGTGCCGATCGTGATATCGGCGCCCGGCTTGGCCGCCTCCAGCACGATCTGGTTGTTCACCACCTTGGCCGTCACGGCATTGGCGCCGGTGAAGTTGCCGTTGGCCGCGATCTGGGCGTTGATGTCGTCGGCAATCTGCGCCTTGGTCAGGTCGGTGCCAAGGTTCAGCGCCAGTGTCTGCGCGCCGCTGGATCCCACGGTGAGGTACAAGTTCAGGTTGCTCGAGGTGATGGTGCGCGTCGCGTTGGTGTCGGTTGAGATCACGTTCGCGGCCGCCTTCACCACGCCCGCCGCCTGCACCTGCACGCTCAACGCCGCTCCCGTCGAGGCATCCTCCGCCGTGGCCGTCCCCGATAGCCCCAGCGCCGTGCCCAGCGCCGTGGTCACGATTTCGACCGAGGAGTCCTCCCCCGTCTCCTTGCTCTTGATCACCACCTTGTTGCCGTCCAGGTAGGCGGTAGCCACCGCCGCAAAGGAGGCGTCGGCGTTCAGGTCCTTCACGATCTGGCCCTTGGAGGTGCCCACGGCGCTGGTCACGTTCACCGTGATGGTCGAGCCGCCGTCGATCTTCACCGAGATCGCCGTGTTCGTGCTGGTGTCCACGTAAGCGGCCGTATCCGTGCCCGTCACCGAAGCGTTTCGCTCGAAGTTGCCGAGCAGCGCGCTGGCCAGGCGGTCGCCCGCCTGCACCTGGAAGGCCGTGGTCGAGCTCTTGAAAACCAACTGCTGCCTGCCCTCGGAATCCGTGTTGATGGCCGCCGTCACATGGGCGTTCTTGAAGGCCGTGGCCTGTTGCGTGCCGCCATTGCCGGCCGCCTGGATGGCCGCGTTCACCGCCGCGGCCAGGTCGCTGGTGTCGCCCAGATTGGCCGTGTTCACGCTGAGCTCGACCCCGTTGCCCGCAAAGCCCGGCCCGCGCACGATGAACTTCGTGTAGCCCGGCGTCTCCACCGAATTCGTGTTGATGCTGTTGGCCAGAATCGCCGACAGACTCGTCGTGGCTGACCCCGAGCCGATGTCGGTGCCGGTGACGCCCACCGCCTGCACGCCCTTCAACCCCAGGCTGGCCGTGTCCACGGTCGAGCGGCTCAGGTCGAGCGACACGCTGCCGTTGGTGGTCGCGCTCACGCCGTTGGAATCCTTGCCGCCGCCGATGAACACGCTCAGCACCTTGGCGAAAGTGCCGCCCTGATTCAAACCGATGGCCTGCGCCTGCCGGTCGATTTCCGTAATGACACTCTCGAACTCGGAGGCCAGCACGCTGCGGTCGCCGGTGAAGGCGTTGGAGGCCGACTGCGTCGCCAGCGTGCGCGCGCGGTCGAGCAACTGCGAAATGTTGTTGATGCCGCCGTCGGCCGTCTGCAACTGGCTCAAGCCGTCGTTGGCGTTGCGGATACCCTGCGTCAGTCCGGCCCCGTCGGAGCGATAACTGTTGGCGATCGCCAAGCCCGCCGCGTCATCGCCGGAAGCGACAATGCGCAGACCCGATGTCACGCGGTTGATGGTCTTGGTCTGGAAATCCTGATTCACGCGCAGGTAATTCTGCGCCTGCAGGGACGCGATGTTCGTGTTGATGGTGAATGCCACGAGTGTTCTCTCCTTGAATGTGTGGGCCGGGCATCGTTCCCCGGCGGTTCTTACACCGCGCTTATCGGGCGCTCGCGGCGGCTCTTGAGATCTTTCAGCAGCCACTTTGTCCGCCGGTGCCTCCCGGCGGGAACTCGCCCCCGGGCAATCCGTGGAAAATATCACGCTCGTCTACGCCACCAGCCTCCACCCCCATTGACACCCATGAACGCGCCTGCTATTCTCTTTCGTTGCTCATTTTGACCTGTCCCCTCCCATCCTAAGAGACACATTCAAGAACACTGAGGTCTATACGTCCGCATGCCCCCAACCTTCCTGACGCCTTACTTTGAGTGGTTGCAAGAAACCTCGGTAAGCGTTTTCATCCGTGAGAGCTCGTTCTGGTACCCGTGGTTGATCGCCCTGCATGTGATGGGAAATGTCACCTCGGTTGGCTTGATTCTGGCGTTGGATGTCCGGCTGCTCGGCTGGGGCATGCGGAAGACCCCGGTGTCGGCGATTTTCACCCAGTTGCGGCCGTGGTCCATCGCCGGCATCCTCTATCAGGTCAGCACCGGGCTGCTGCTTTTCTGGTCGGAACCCATGAAATGCTACGAATCCAAATGGTTCTGGATCAAGATGGTGGCTTTCGGCTTGGCGCTTGGGAATGCTTTGATTTTCGATAAGACTCTGGCGCCGCAGATGGCGCAGTGGGACACGCAAACGAGTCTTCCGGGCCGCGCCAAGTTTGCCGGGGCCGCTTCGCTGGTTTTGTGGGCCACGGTCATTTACGCGGGGCGGTGGCTTGCCTACGGATAGGCCGAAGTCTTCGCGCGAGCGAAACAGTGAGCGGGTTATAGAGGATTTTCACAAATGACATTGATGGATTTCTATCGCTGGTGCGAGCAGACGTTTATCGGCGTGTGGCTGCAAACCTCCACCTATCCGTTTCCCGTTATTGAGGCGGTTCACCTGATGGCGATCACGTTGCTTCTCGGAACCGTGTACACGCTGAACTTCCGCGTGCTTGGCTTCGTGTTGAAGAGCCGGCCGCTGCCCGAGGTGGCGCAGGGCTTGAAACCATGGATCTGGGCGGGCTACGCTGCGACATTCCTGACCGGCGTTCCGCTGTTCATGTCAGAAGCTATTAAGCTGAGCGGAATCTCGGTGTGGGTTCCGAAGATGATGGTCATGGTGGGCTCGATCTTGATCCAGTTCATTATCTCGGCGGTCTTGCTCAAGGGCGGACGCGCGCAGACAGCCTCGAGTATCGCCAAGTTTCTCGCGGTGGTGTCGACGGCCGGGTTCTGGTACACGGGGTATCTGGCCCGCTGGATTGCATTCGTATAGGGTGCTTGGTGCGCCGGGCGCGGCGGTTCTCACTTGGTGCCGTCCGCCGCCAGCCGCGCGATGAACGGAAGATCGCCCTTCAGAAAATCGTAGCCCGGCAAGTTGTGGGCATGCTCCCAGGCGATCTGCTGGAAGTCCAGATTCTGCGGCTCGCCTGAAAACTCCGTGACGCGATAGAAGATGAGCTTCGTGGGGCGGTCGCGGCCATATTGAAACTCGTAGGCGTCGGTCTGCTCGCCGATCGCGGCCTCGATCCCCAGTTCTTCCCGCAATTCGCGCGCCAGCGCGGCGCGCGGCTCCTCGCCCGGCTCGACTTTGCCGCCCGGAAACTCCCACTTGAGTGGATGGCGCGCGCCAGCCTTGCGCTGAGCGATCAAGATGCGCCCGCCACGCTCGATCACGGCGGCGACAACCAGGATGGCGTTCACAGCGAATAAGTCCGCCCGCGGTGCAGGCCCAGCAGGATTTGCACCAGCCGGTGCGCGATCAGTTCGTGCAAGGTGAGCAGCTCGCGGTTGGCCGCGGTGATCGCCTGCGCGTCCCGTGGGTCGGCCGCATAGCCCCCGCCGGCCTTGAGCGCATCCGTGGCTTCCTTGATGATCGGATCGGCCAGAACTTCGCCCGCCATCTCCCACAGCGTGATAAAGCGGTCGACCGCTGTCGGAAAACTTACCGTGAACACGCCAAACCGGCTGGTGGTGCGCGGCGGCTTGTAATCGAGGTTGAATGGGCCGCTGTAGCCATGGCTGCGCAACAGTACCAGCACGTTCAGCCAGTCGAGCGGATTCACCAGGCCCACGCCGATGTCGACGTCGTGCTTGAGCCGGTAGCCGTCATTGACGTCGAAGTGGAACAGCTTTCCGGCAAGCAGAACGCGCGCCAGCGCCGCGCGCGGAGCCGCGCCCCACATCAACTCGTGCAGGTACTCGGGGTTGAGGCCCACCATTTCCGGATGCGTCAGCAATCCGCTGCCGATGAACGCCAGCATCGCATCCGAAGTCGGCAGCAGAATCTCCGCCTGCGGCTCGAAGGGCTTGGCTTCCAGGCAATGCTTCAAGGCCGGGCGGCCGAGCTTCGCGGCGATGGAGCAGTCGTGTTCGCAGGCCGCGTTCAGCGCCTGTGCGTACCAGCGCAGGGTCTGCGTTTCCTCGACCGCGCCCTGGACATAGTAGCCGAGCGAGCCGGGCCAGTACACCGCATACGAGGCGCCCAACTGGTGGCCGATCTCCACGGTGTTCTTCACACGGAACTCCGCGTATTTCCGGACCTCGGGCGACTCCGCCGCCGGACTCGCGGCCCACACGGCGTGGTGGAACGTTTCCGTCGTCACCATCGAACACTTCACTCCGTTCTTGGCCAGCGCGGCCTGGATGCGCCCCACAATGTCGGCCTGTTGCTGCGTGCCGAGCGCCTCGGTCGGAATTACATCGGTGTCGTGCGTGCACCAGTGGCCGATCCCGATCTCGCCATAGTGGCGGATGACATCTTCAAAACTGATGGGCGGGCGCGTGGGCGCGTGAAACAACGCCTGGCCTTCGTAGGCTGCGGCCCACTGCGGTCCCGAGATGAAATATCTGCGGCGGACCTCGGGAGTATAAGAGCCTCCGCACGCCGCCATCAAGCGGCTCACCAGGGCTTGCTGTTCGTTGGCGGGGACAGGTTTCATGGCAGGAATCCGAACCCTTTGTTGTACCATGAACAAGTTGAAGATTCAGGAGATTGGCGCGAGCAATGCGATGGCGCGGCTCGAAGCCCCTTTGGGCCAAGTCCGGGCTGGAATCCGCTGGCGCCGAAGGATCGCTGGGCGGAGCTGGAGAATGACCGGCTGGTGAGAATCCCCTTTTGACCCATGTACTGGTTAGGCATCGACATCGGCACAGGCGGCTCGCGCGCCTTTCTGATCGACGCGCAGGGCAGGGAAGTCGGCGCGGCCACCGTGGCGCACGAACCGATGCGCATGGAGCGTCCCCTGTGGGCCGAGCAGCGCCCCGAGGACTGGGCCCGCGCTTCCTTTGAAGCCGTACGCCAGGCGCTCCACGCGGGCCGCGTCCACGGCAGCGACGTCGGCGGCGTGGGCCTTTCCGGCCAGATGCACGGGCTCGTCATTCTCGACCGCGCGAATGCCGTGATCCGCCCGTCGCTCATCTGGTGCGATCAGCGCTGCCAGCCCCAAGTCGACTTCATCAACGCGCGCGTGGGCGCCGATAACGTCCTGAAGTGGACCGCGAATCCCGTGCTGACCGGGTTCACTCTGCCAAAGCTGCTGTGGGTGCGCGATCACGAGCCCGCGCGCTTCGAGCGCGTCCGCAAGGTGCTCCTGCCCAAGGATTACGTGCGGTTCCGCCTCACGGGCGAACACGCCACCGACGTCGCTGACGCGAGCGGCATGGCGATGTTCGACGTCGTGCATCGCCGCTGGTCGTTCCAGATGATGGACGCGCTCGGCCTCGATCGCGCGATCCTGCCCAACGTATACGAATCGAGCGCGGTGACGGGCGTGGTTTCGCTGGAGGCTGCCGAAGCAACGGGCCTTGCGGCGGGTACTCCGGTGGTCGGCGGCGCGGGCGATCAGGCCGCGAGCGCCGTCGGCAACGGCATCGTCGAACCCGGCATCGTCTCGTGCACGCTGGGGACATCGGGCGTCGTCTTCGCGCACATGGACCAGGTTGCTTACGATGCGCAAGGCCGCGTGCA
>CAZTKA010000091.1:0-14044 GCA_964614015.1 uncultured Bordetella sp.
GGTGGAGACGGGCGTGGGCGTGTGCGGGTCGGGTGTTGTGAAGCCTCTGGCCGGACGCACGGAGCCGGCCGCATCGCGCAACTGACACCCATGTCGGCATTCGGATTGATCGAATACGAGCAGGCATCGCCGGAGGTCCGCGCCGTCTATGACGACATCATGGCGACGCGCAAGACCGACTGGGTGAACAATTTCTGGAAAGCCCTGGCGCACGATCCGGCTGCGCTGAGACGTACTTGGGAAACAGCCAAGCAGATCATGGCCCCGGGTGCGCTCGATCCGCTGACCAAGGAAATGATCTATCTCGCCGTCAGCATCAGCAACCAATGCGATTACTGCATCGCCTCGCATACGGCGGGCGCGCGCGGCAAGGGGATGACGGACGAGCAGTTCAAGGAGCTGCTGGCCGTTGTTGGTTTCGCCAATTCGAACAACCGCCTGGTTGCTGGCTTGCGTGTCGAAGTGGACGAGCGGTTTGAGCCCTGGCCTCCGATGCGGGAGTAAGATACCGTTCGGCGCCGATCGCCAGAGCGCGAAGACGCCGGCCATCGGGCTGGATACAGCCGCCGGCGACTGTGGCTTTGAGGGGGCAAGGCTTACGATCCCAGCAGCGAACCAGCGGCGATCCCCGCCGCCTGGGCCACTTCGGCGCCGCCCGCCTTCTTGCCGTCTTCGAGCTTCGCTTTCAACACTTCAATCTGGCCGCCTTGGGCCGTGACCTTGAAGCTCTGCGCGGTGATGTCCGCAACCCCTCCGATCTTGCCCGGAACTTCCGCGAAGCGGCGGAATAGAATCTTGCGCGCATCGAAAATCTGGAGCCTTTTGCCATTCAACGTGGTCCAGGCGCCCGGCGCGGGATTGCAGCCGCGGATCAGGTTATAGACCTGATCGACCGGCTTGGCCCAGTCGATCTTGGCCTCGGCCGTCCTGCACCAGCCTTCGTAGCTGGCCAGCGATTCGTCCTGCACCGTCTCGGTGTGCTTGCCCGCGACCACCAAATCCGCGGCTTCCAGCATCGCTTCGACGCCCATCGGGAACAGGCGATTGAAGTACACCGTCCCGAGCGTGTCATCCGGCCCGATGGGCGTCTTTTTCTGTAAGATCACCGCGCCCTCATCGAGGCCGTCCGTGGGCCGGAAGATGGACAAGCCGGTTTCTGTGTCGCCCTTGATGATCGGCCAGTTGATGGAGCTCGGGCCGCGGTATTTGGGCAGCAGCGACGGATGATACTGAATGGTGCCATGCTTGGGGATGTTCACGAACTCCTGGGGGGCGAATTGCGTCACGAAGGCCATGATGCCGATGTCGGCTCCAGCTTCGCGCATGGCTTGTGTGGCGGCGGGATCCCGCAGCGACTTGAATTGGTACACCTTCAGCCCCTTCTCCTGAGCCGCGAGGCGCAGCGCATCCGGCCGCCCGCCCTCTTTTTCCGGAGCGCAGAACACGGCGGCCACGGCATCGCCGCGGTTCAGAAACGCCTCCAGGACGGCTTTGCCGAAGTCCTGCTGTCCAATGATTGCGATCCTCATGCCGCGGTCCTTATTTGGCGTGCGCCTTGGGGGGCAACGTGAATGCGCCGGCTTCCCGCTTGTCGGCGATCTCCGCATCGCTCATGCCCAGCACTTCCCGGAGAATCTCATCGGTGTGTTCGCCCAGCAAAGGCGACCGCTTGATTTGGGCGGGAGACGCGGACAGCTTGATGGGCATGCCGACGTTGTACCACTTGCCCCGCTGGGGATGGTCCAGCTCGACCCACATGTCGCGCCCGCGCACGTGCTCGTCGTTGGCCAGATCCTCGGTGGACATGATCGGCCCGCAGGGCACGTCGAGTTCGTTCAGGATCACCATAAACTCTCGCTTGGTGTAGTTGGAGGCGAACTGCTCGATCAGCTTCCACATCTCGTTCTGGTGCCTGCGGCGGTCGGCGATCTTGGCGAAGCGCGGGTCGTGGGCCAGCCCGGGATGGCCGACGTCGGGTCCGATGCGCTTGGCGAGCCCTTCCCAGACGGCTTCCTGCACCACAACATAGATGTAATCGTTGGGGCCGCCGGGCTTGCACTTGATCGCGTTGCCGAGCTGGCCTCCGCCGGAGTCGTTGCCCGCGCGCGGCGTCGCCTTCAGGCCTTCGGTGGGCACGGAATACTCGGTCAACGGTCCATGCTGCAGCCGCTGATGATCACGAAACTTCACGCGGCACAGATTCATCACGCCATCCATCATGGCGACCTCGACGTACTGGCCTTCGCCGGTGCGCTCGCGCTGATGCAGCGCCGCGAGGAGTCCAATGGCGAGATGCAGCCCGGTGCCCGAGTCGCCGATCTGTGCGCCGGTGACATAGGGCGGGCCTTCCGGAACGCCGGTGGTGCTCATGGCGCCGCCCATGGCCTGCGCGACGTTTTCGTAAGCCTTGAAATCGGCGTAAGGACCCGAGGAGCCGAAGCCTTTGATCGAGCCCATAATAATGCGCGGGTTGATCTCGTGAATCCGCTCCCATGGAAAACCGAGCTTGTCGAGCACGCCGGGCCCGAAGTTCTCCATCACGATGTCGCACTTCTTGAGCAGCTCGACGAAAATGGCCTTGCCGTCGGGCGATTTCATATTCACCGTGATGGACCGTTTGTTGCAGTTCAACATGGTGAAGTACAGGCTGTCGGCGTTGGGCACGTCGCGCAACTGGCCGCGCGTGGCGTCGCCGGCCGGGGATTCAAACTTGATCACGTCCGCGCCGAGCCATGCCAGCAGTTGCGACGAGGTGGGTCCCGCCTGCACGTGGGTCATGTCGAGAATGCGGATTCCCTTCAATGCTTCCATCGAGACTGTTGCTCCTGTGGATTCGCCGCGCTCCAACCGTGGCGTTGAATCTGTGCTGAATCTATTAGGATACCGATTCCCGGCGCCCCCGCGCTATTCCGGCTTTTTCATGCGAGCCGCGTCGACTTCGCCTTCCTGGCACATCAAGTCGAGCATCTCGGTGTCGACGACCGCCCGAAGATGCACCGTCACGGTCCAGGGCTTGGTGAACGTCTTGGGATCGTTCACCGTGACCTCGACGTCGAGGCTGCCGAAGTTCGGCCGCCGGATGCGCTCGGTCACACCTGCATTGTTCCCGAAGAAATTGCCGCTGGTGTCAAGCCAGGAGTCGTCGTGATAACCGGCGGATTCGACCACGAGCGTGTCGCCTTCCCAACGGGCCACAGAGTAGCCGTTGAAGTGCGGCGTCAGATCTTGCGGCAGCTGGCGGCCGTCGTAGAAGACCTGCCGGTAGGTGGCGTTCCATTCGTGCAGAATCACAAGTTGTCCGGGCAACTGGAAAATCTTCTGTGTTTCCGGTAGGGCCCAGGCGCGAGGGTAGTTGGGGGGCATGCAGCGGACGTGCGGGTCGGTGTAGGGAGCCTCTTTCGCCCGGCGCTTCATGATCTCAGCGGCCCAGGGTTGATAGGGCAGGCCCTCCTTCAGTTCCAGGGCGAAATTCACGGCTTGGCGCGACACGGGCAGCTCGGCGCACGCCACGAGGTTGGTGGGGTCGCAGCGACGCTCCGCCACAGCGACCCATAGACCCGAGAAGTCGGGTTTGCCGTCGGCGGTTTTGGGCGTCGGCGCGGTTACATTCAGCGAGCCGTCGGGGTTGCGGGGCACGCCGGGGGTGAACAGCTGGATCCATTGCGAGAAGACGGGGGCGGACACAATCAAAAGCAGCGCGAAACGCATGATGAAGATGGTACAGGAACACGAAGACGTGCACAATACGCATTGGAGGAGCTTCCTCGACGAAAAGATGACTTTCCCGCACCAGCTCCTCAAAGCGGGTCGCATCCTGAGGATACGGCCCGCACCTACTTATACATCGTCTGGGCCGTCGTACCCGACGAGTACACGTCGCGGTTAATCACCACGTCCACCAGCGCCGGCTTGCCGGAATCGCGCGCCTTTTCGAGCGCCGGGCGGATGTCCTCGGGCCGGGTCACGCGGATGCCGAAACCGCCCATGGCCTCGGCCAGGTGATCGAAGCGCACGTCGCCCACGATGTTGCCGACGTCGCCGCGGCCTGGGTACTTGCGCTCCTGGCCGTACCGGATCTGGTTCCACGAGCTGTTGTTGCCGATCACGCCCACGAACGGCTTCTTGCGGTGCACCATGGTGATGAAATCGAAACCGGTCAGTGTAAACGAACAGTCGCCGAACAGCACGACCACGTCGCGCTCGGGTTGCGCGAACTTCGAGGCCATCGCGAACCCGGTGCCGACGCCAAGGGTGCCCAATGGACCCGGGTCCATCCAGCCGCCCGGTTTGTGCGGCCGCACGATGGAACCCGAGAAGGTCACGACGTCGCCTCCGTCACCGATGTAGACCGTGTCCTCCAGCAGGAATTCGTTGATCTCGTGGCACAGGCGCACCGGGTGGATCGGCACTTCGTTGGCCTGGATGATCTTGTCATTTTTGCCTTTGGCTTTCTCCTCCTCGGCGCGCAGCATCTCGAGGAACGCGTCGTGTTTGCCCGTGCGGTCGCCCGCCGACGCCTCGCACATCGCGTTGACAATCGTGCGGATGTTGCCGACCAGCCCGAAGTCGAAGTCGCGGTTGTTGCCGACATTCTTGTAATCCATGTCCATGATCACGATCTTCGCCTTGGGATTCAGGCGCCGGCCGTAACCCATGCGGAAATCGAGCGGCGTGCCGGCCAGCAAGATCACGTCCGCGTTGTCGAAGGCGGTCTTGCGGGAGGGCATGAACCCGTGCGAATGATTGCGCGGCAGGGTCCCGCGCGCCGCGCCGTTGACGTAAATCGGGATGTTGAAGTGGCGCGCGAAGCGGTCGATGGCGTCATGCGCGCGGCAGGTGCGCGCCTGCGTCCCAAACAGCGCCACCGGACGCTCTGCGCTGGCGATGAGATCGGCCACCTGCTGCACGATGTTCGGATCGCCGATGAACTCCGGCGGGCCCTGCGAGCCGTCCGCCGGGCGCACGCGATAATTCTTCGGGTAGCGGACCTTGGCAGCCTCGACGCGGCCGTCCAGGATGTCATGCGGGATTTCCAGAAACCCCGGTCCGGGGGCTCCGTTGTACATCTCCCGGAACGCGATGGCCATCATTTCCCCGATGCGGTCGGTCGTCATCACCAGCGAGGCGAACTTACTGATGGGCGTCATCATTTCGGTGTGGCGCAGTTCCTGCAATCCGCCCATCTTGTACTGTTTCAGGGCCGAATTGCCGCCGATCAGCAGCATGGGGCTTTCCGCGCGGTAGGCGTTGGCCATTCCCGTAACGGCGTCGGTGGTGCCGGGGCCCGCGGTCACGACTGCGCAGCCCAGCCCGGTGATGCGCGCGTAAGCGTCGGCGGCGTGCGCGGCCACCTGCTCATGCCGTACGTCGATAATCTCGATGCCTTCGTCCAGACAACCGTTATAAATGTCGACGATGTGGCCGCCTGAAATCGTGAAGATGTGCTTAATGCCTTCTTGTTTGAGGATTTTGGCCACGATTTGGCCACCAGTGATCTCGGCGGGTGCGGCGGTGGCTTGCGCGGCGGCGGTTTCAACTGCGGTTTGCATGAGAACTCCTTGGAATCTTCGTCGGAAACTCCAGGCCAGCTTGCCTGGCGGAATCCTTATTGTAGCCGATTTGTGCTCGCCCACAGACCCATAAAATACTGCATAACAGCCGGGGGATCGAATCATGAAGGCATACATGAAGAATGGTTTCGTTGTGCTTGCCGGGTTCGGTCTGGCCGCGATTGCGGTGTTTCACGATCTTGCCGCGCGCGACCGCGCCTGGCTGCGCATGACGCTCGGCGAGTCCCGCTACACCGCCCTCGAACCCGTCCGGCAGTGGCTGACGGGCGCAGGTGCGGCGCTGGAGCGGTTCGGCCTTATCGGTGTCGTCGAAGTCGATGTCGAGCCCGGTGTCCGCTTGCAGCTTGATCCATGGGATCGTGTGGACCGCACGATTCTGTTGACGGGATCCCGGGAGCCGGATTCCTGGGAGGCCATCGCGAAAAACCTCCCGGATGGCGGGACCTTTGTCGACGTGGGCGCGCACGGGGGTTATTAACTCGATCGAGGCCGCGCGCCGCGTCGGCTCCGGCGGGCGAGTCATCGCGTTCGAGCCCAACCCGGAGACGCTGGTAAGGCTCCGGCGCAACCTGGCGTTGAGTGACGTTGCGAATATCGTCTCGGTTCAAGCCGTCGCTTGTTTCGAAAAACCATCCCGGCTGATGTTGTTCCTCCGTCCAGGCGCGAACACCGGAGAAAGCTCGCTTTCCGGTGAGAACGCGTCGCAAGAAGGCGCGGCGCGCGCCGTGGAAGTGGACCCGGTTCCCTTGGATGAAATCCTCGAAACCGTACGGGTCTCGCGCGTGGACGTCATCAAGATGGACATCGAGGGCGCGGAGGTGACGGCCTTGCGCGGGGCCACTCGCACGCTGGCGAGGTACCGGCCGGCGCTGGTGCTCGAAGTCGACGACCACCACCTGCACAACATGGGGACCAGCGAGGGCGAATTGCGCGCCTTCCTGGACGCTGCCGGGTACATGCCCGGTTTCCGGCTCGGCCGGAATGTGACGTGGGCGCCCCGCGAACGCTGATTGGACCTAACGCCCTTTGACACCCAGCTACGGCTGTGGTATTTCGTAGCAGGATACCTTCCCGACGGGATGGGCGGATACTAGGGGGCGAGCGTTGCGGTATAGGTCGATCGGCAAGGCGCTTCTCGCTGGAAGCTTGGTAGTGTTGGGTTCTATGTTGGCGTTTCGTCCCGCCGCGGGACAAGCGCCCGCGCGCCCCGCATCCACTCCCGCCGCGCACCGCGCGCTGCTCGACCGCTACTGCACCGGCTGCCATAACGACCGCGCCAGAGTCGCGAATTTTTCGCTGCAAAATCTGGACGTCAGCGCCGCCGGCGACCACGCGGAGCTGTGGGAAAAGGTGATTCGCAAGCTGCGCGCCGGCGTAATGCCTCCGCCCGGGATGCCGCGGCCGCCGCTGGCCGAATATGAAGGACTGCGCGACTGGCTGGAAGCCGAGATCGACCGCAAGGCGCGTCCGAATCCCGGCTCGATCGTGCTGCACCGCATGAACCGGGCCGAATACGCGAACGCGATTCGCGACCTGCTGGATTTGGAAGTGGACGTTACGACGCTGCTGCCGCCTGACGACTCCGCGCGCGGTTTCGATAACATCGCCGGATCGCTTACGCTTTCGCCCACGCTGTTGGAATCCTATATGACCGCCGCGACGCGCATCGCTCGTATGGCGGTAGGCTTCTGGCGGACGCCCACTGAGGCGGCTTACATCGCTCCGGGCGACACCTCGCAGAACCAGCACATCGAGGGGTTGCCTTTCGGCACGCGCGGCGGCATGCTGGTGCGGCACAGTTTCCCCGCCGACGGCGACTACAAGTTCTCGATACAGAATTTCGGACTCGGCAAATACGTTCCAGGCGAGCAACTGGAACTGTTGATCGATGGCGAGCGGGTCCATCTGTGGGATTACGAGGGCATCGGTTTGAGCCAGGGCATGGGCGAGACCGACGGTTCTCTCGACGTGACGCTTCCGGTGCGCGCGGGCACGCACATGGTGGGGGCCACGTTCATCGCGACAAATTTCCGGCCCAGCCTGAACATGATCAGGGAGTACGAGCGGAAATCGCTGGAGAACAACAGTATTCCGCAGTTGCAGTATTATCCGGCCATCGGCTTCTTCCGCATCCAGGGGCCGTTCAATCCCACGCGGCCGGAGGATTCGCGCACGCTCCGCAAAATCTTCACATGCCGGCCCGCGAACGCCAGTCAGGAGCAGGCATGTGCGAATGAAATTCTGACGACGCTCACGCGCCGCGCCTACCGGCGTCCGGTCGCGCCCAACGACCTCGAGTGGGTCATGAGTTTCTATCAGCAGGGCCATCAGGCGGGCACCTTCGAAGACGGCATCGAGCTGGCGCTGCGCCGCCTGCTCGCCAGCCCGCAGTTCCTGGTGCGCGTGGAAAAAGAGCCGGAGGGCATCCGCGCGGGCGAACCGTACCGCATCACGGATCTCGAACTGGCCTCGCGTTTATCCTTCTTCCTGTGGTCGAGCATCCCCGACGACGAGCTGCTGAGTCTCGCCGGCCAGAACAGGCTGCATGAGCCGGCAATCCTCGAGCAACAGGTACGGCGCATGCTCAGTGATCCCAAATCCTCGGCGCTGGTCGAAAATTTCGCGGGCCAGTTGTTATACCTGCGGAACCTGCAAGCCACTTCGCCCGACGGCGTCTTCTATCCGAACTGGGACGACGAATTACGCAAGAGTTTCCGGCGCGAAACGGAGCTGCTCTTTGAAAGCATCATGCGTGAGGATCGCAATGTGGTCGACCTGCTGACCGCCGACTACACCTTCCTGAATGAGCGGCTGGCGCAGCATTACGGCATCCCGAACATTTACGGATCGCATTTCCGCCGCGTGCCGTTGGGGCCCGATCTGGCCTACCGGCGCGGGCTGCTGGGGCAGGGAAGTTTTCTGTCGATCACCTGGGTGCAGAATTTCCGCACGTCGCCGGTGAAGCGTGGGGTGTGGGTGCTGGAAAACATTCTGGGAACGCCGCCCCCCGAGCCTCCGCCGAACGTTCCGCCGCTGGAGGACACCAAGGGCGATTCGGACAAAGTGATGACGCTGCGCGAGCAAATGACTCTGCACCGGAAGAACGAGCCATGCGCGAGCTGCCACAAGCTGATGGACCCGATCGGATTCACGCTTGAAAACTTCGATGCCGACGGCAAATGGCGCGCCAAGCAGGGCGGCGATGGCGGCGTCCTGATCGACGCCTTCGCCGAATTGTGGGACGGCACGAAAGTGAACGGTCCCATCGAGTTGCGGCAGCACCTGCTCAAATACTCGCCGCAGTTCGTGCGCATGATCACTGAAAAACTGATGACCTACGGCCTGGGCCGCGGCGTCGAGTACTACGACATGCCCGTTGTCCGCTCTATTGTGCGGAACGCGGAAAAAGAGAATTACAAGTTCACTTCGCTTCTGCTGGGCGTGATTCGCAGCGATCCCTTCCAGATGCGAACCAAAGCGCAAGAGGAGGCCAGATAAATGTTCCTCACCAAGAAGCACATTCCCCGCCGGACGTTCCTGCGCGGAGCCGGCATCACGCTGGCGCTGCCGCTGCTCGATTCGATGGTGCCGGCGCAGACGCCCCTGCGGAACACTGCGGCGAGCCCGCCGCGGCGTTTCGTCGGCGTCTGGCACCCGCACGGCGCGGCGCCGGGATACTGGAGCCCGTTGCAGGAGGGCCGGGATTTCGATTTCTCGTTCATCACCAAGCCCCTGGAGCCTTTCCGCGATTACGTGACGTTGATCACAGGGCTCGACATGCCGGAGGCGATGGCGACCGAGGAGGAGCCGGGCGGCGACCACGCGCGGGGCGCGGTGCTGCTCTCCGGCGCGCGGCCGCGGCGCAATGCCGTCAGCCCGTATCTGGGCGTCACCATCGATCAATTGATCGTGCAGAAGCATGGCCGTGACACGATCCTGCCTTCGATTCAACTGGGCGTCGAGGATGTCGGCAACTTCGGCAACTGCAACTGGGGCTATAGCTGCGCGTATACGAACTCGATTTCCTGGAGCACGCCGACGCAGCCGTTGCCCACGGAAGTGAACCCGCGCGTGGCCTTCGAGAGGATGTTCGGCGACGGCGCGAGCCCCGAGGAGCGCCTGGCCGGCCGCCGACAAAATGCCAGCATTCTGGATTCGGTGACCCAGGAGATCACCTTCTTCAAGCGCAATTTGGGCGCGGGCGACAAGAACCGGCTGGATGCGTATCTGGAAAACATCCGCGAAATCGAGCGCCGGATCACCATCGCGATGGGCCGGTCGGTGAAAGAGCCGTCCAGCGAAATTCCGTTCGGCCTACCGGAGAGCAATCACGTGCATTTCCGCCTGATGTACGACCTGATGGCCCTGGCCTTTGAAGGCGACATCACCCGCTCAGCCACGTTCATGTTGGGCCGCGACCTTTCGGGCGCAAGCTTCCCGGAGTCCGGCTTCACCGGTGGATGGCACGGCTCGTCGCACCACGGCGACAAGCCCGAGAATATCGCCAACTACGCCAAGATGAACCGTTACCATGTGCAGAACCTGGCGTACTTCGTGGAGAAGCTGAAAAGCATTCCGGACGGCGACGGCACGGTCCTCGATCACGTGCTGATATACAAGGGCAGCAACATGGGCAACTCGCACCGCCACGCGCACGAGAAGGTGCCGGTGATACTGGTGGGCAAGATCGACGGCACGTTCAAAGGCAACCGGCATATCGTGTATCCGGACAACAAGGAGCGGACTTCGAACATGCTGTTGAGCATCCTGCATTTGTACGGGATCGATTTGCCGAAGTTCGGCTCCAGCACACATCCGCTGCCGCTTGCATAATCCGATGCGACGCTCGCCCTCAGTCGCGATATTCATGGCGTGGCCGGTCCTGCTGATGCTGGCCTGGCCCGGCGCCGCCCAGATCGGCCGGCGTCCGGCGCGCCCCCAGGTTGAACGTCCCGACGGACCGGTGTGGCAAGTCATCCGCAAGAACTGCACGCAGTGCCACGGCATCGATGACTACGCTTTCTTCGCGCTCGACCGCGGCGGATGGGACGCGCTCATCGAGTCCAAGCACCGGGCGTCCGGCGGAGCCGTGCTTTCCGCTTCCGACAAGGATCTGTTGCTCGATTGGCTCGTGGGCAAGTTCGGTCCGGATACGAAACCTTTTCCACGGTCCTACATTCCGCCCGAGATCACGACGTTTTTTTCCGACCCGGAAGGCAGGCGCCTGCTGAACCGCGCCTGCACCGGCTGCCACGGCCTCGACCGCGTGGACCAGGCGCGCAAGGCGGAAGAACAGTGGCGCGTCACGCTGGTCGACATGCGCGAGCGCGGCGCGAAAATCACCGACGAAGAACTGGAACAACTGACCGAGTGGCTGAACCGCGTGCGCGGCACGAATCAGGGGAATTGACGGAATGAAACGCACGGTTTTGATTGGAATCGGCGGCGGGCTGGCGCTCGCGGCCGGCTGGATGCTGGCGCAGAACCAGCCCGTGGTCACGTTCACCGCGACTTCCAGCAATGTGAGCGGCGCCGGCGATGCGATCCGCATCGACATCCTGCGCTGGTCGACCGATGCTGAGCGCGATCAACTAGTCGCGGCCTGGACCAACCCCGGTGCGCCCGCACGCGGACGCGGCGCGGCGAAAGGGCGCGGAGCAGCCGAGGATGATCCCTTTGGCGCGGGCAATGATCCTCAGATCGGGCGCGGCGGTGCGAAAGGCAAGGGCGGCGCAAAAGGTGGCGGCAAAGGGAAAGGCGGAGCTGGCGCCGACGCTCCGCCGGTGACTCCGGAAGGTTCCCTGGCGTCCGCGATTGAAGCGGCGCCCGCCGTTGGCCGGTTATGGTCTTCCGAAGTCGCCGGCTATTCGCTGCGTTATGCGGCCAGAATCGCCGATCCCGCCGGCGGGGAGCGGATCCTGCTGGTCACGAACCGGCGCCTGGGCGCATGGAATGACCTGTGGAAGCCCGCCGGCGGATCGCCTACCAATTACGAATTCTCGGTGATCGAGCTGCGCCTGAACGCCCAGGGCGAGGGCGAGGGCAAGGCATCGCTCGTCAACCGGATTGCCGTGGACGGCGCGGCGAAAACCATCGGACTTGAAGACTACGCGGCCGCGCCTGTGATTCTCCAGAATGTCAAACGCAGGAGCAACCCGTGAGACACAAGCAGTATCTGCTCAAGACCGGTATCGCGGCCTTTCTCGCTGCCGCGCCGCTTCTGGCCGCAAGCGAGGTGGCCGACGCCGCGATGCGCGGGAATCGCGAAACCGTGCGTTCTCTCATCGAGCGGAAGGCCAACGTCAACGACCCGCAGACGGACGGAGCCACCGCGCTGCACTGGGCCGTCCAGGCCGACGATCTCGAGATGGCCGACCTCCTGATCCGCGCGGGAGCCAACGTCTCCGCCGCAAATCGTGACAATGCGGTGCCGCTGATGCTTGCGGCGATGAACGGCAGCGCTGCGATGATCGAAAAATTGCTCGCTGCCGGCGCCGACCCCAACGCGCCGCTCACGAAGTTTGGCGACACTGCCCTGATGGTGGCCGCACGGACGGGAAAGCCGGAAGCCGTCAGGGTGCTGCTCGACCGGGGCGCGCAGGTGAACGCCAAGGAGTCCTGGGGGGATACCACGGCTCTGATGTGGGCCGTAGCCGCGCGCAACTCCGAGGCCGCGAAGCTGCTCATCGAACGCGGGGCGGATCTCAACGCCCGTTCCAAATTCGTGCCCTCCACCACAGGGCGCGGATTCGAAGGAACCACGCCGGTGGAGGCCACGCCCGGTCAGCCTGCCGAAGAACATTCGAGCGGCCTCTTCACGCCGCTGATGTTCGCGGCGCGCGAAGGGGATCTGGCTTCGGCGCAGATCCTGGTCGCCGCCGGAGCCGATATCAACGCCCGGGCCGGAGACGGCAAGGACGCATTGAGCATCGCGATTTTCAACGGGAATTACGACGTGGCGTCGTTCCTGATCGACAGCGGCGCGAACGTGAACCAAGCCGACGCGCAGCGATTCACGCCGTTGTTCTGGGCCGTCGACCGGCGCAATATGGAGACCGCGCCGAATTTCCCCTGGATGGTCACCGCCGATCCGCTGCCGCTGATCGAACAGCTTCTGAAAGCCGGAGCAAACCCCAACGCGCTGATCAACAACACGCCGCGCGCCCGCATGCGGGAAGGCTCGCCGCGCATCGTCTTCGCCACGGCGCTGATGCGCGCCGCCTTCGCCGCGGACTTGACTCTGGTCAAGCTGCTGTTGGCGAACGGCGCTGATCCGCACATTCAATCCCGCGACCGCGAGACCACTCTGATGGCCGCCGCCGGCACCGGCTTCATCAACGGCTATAACCGCGGAAAGTCCGCGGCGGAACGGCTGGAGGTGGTGAAACTGCTGGTCGAGCTCGGCGAAGATGTGAATGCCGCCGACAGCTACGGCATCACGCCGCTCATGGTCGCCGCGAACATGGGTGAGGTTCCCATTATTCAATATCTGATCGACAAGGGCGCCGACCTTGGCGCGTACGATCTGGGTAAGAAGAATGACGGCCAGTTCGGATCGAGCATTGAGCCGCTGATGCCGATCGATTACGCCATCGGGGTGGGCACGTTCGTGCCCAACAACGCCGTCATCATGCACGAGGACGCCGTGAAGCTGATGAGCAAGCTGATGCAGGAGCGGGGCATCAAACACACCACCTCGGAATGCACTCTGCGCGGCTTCACCTGTTCGGTGGCCAACGTCGATCCCAAGACGGCCACGCCTGCCGAGATCGCCCGCATGCGTAAGATCCAGACGGGAAACCAAGTGGACGGCGTTACCGGAGGCCTGGCGGTGCAGGACGCGGCTCAAAAGTAGCCGCCGCTTCGATTCGACCGTTACCGCCAGTTCGTGCGTACGATCTCTTCGGCCGCGCGCGCCGCCCGGGCCCGCGAGTCCGCAGCCCAGTACTTTTCAAACGCCGTGTCAAGCAGGGAAAAAGGAGGGGTTTGCGCGGGCAGGAGTCCTGCGGTTATCAAAGCGCTTGCCAGGCGGCGGAAGCTCATGAGTGTTAGTCTACACGGAACCGGCCGGACGGCGCGAAACGCGCCTTCGGGTCACTTCACGTAGCCGTAGAGTTCATAGAAGCCAGCGACATGCAGCGTTACGGTGAGCGGCTCCGCGGTGAGGTTCAACAAGTACCAGCCGTGAATGCCGTCGAACGGAGCCACCAGCGAACCATTGGCGCTGGTCGCTTCCTGAACTTCCTTGTAGCGCTGCGCCTTATCGGGATTGTTCTCGGGCTGGCCGTGAAGATCGTAATACACGCTGCCCCGGTCCACCTTCCAGCTATAAACGACGGTCTCTCCCGCCTTCATCCTCAACTTGTACTCCAGCTCGCCGTCCGGTCCGATCGGGATCTTCACCGTATCGCTGTGCCAGGCGCCGGCATACAGCTTGTTGGCCCGGGTGTTGGTGGGCATGCGAGCCCCTGGCG
>CAZTKA010000092.1:0-13899 GCA_964614015.1 uncultured Bordetella sp.
CGGCTTCCCTTTTACGTCCGCACCGTGGCAACCGGCGCAGGCCGCTTCAAAAATCTGTCGGCCTGTTTCCAGATTCAGATCGCTGGCGGTTTGCGAATAAGCAACAGCGCTTATGAGAAACGCGTGAAAGAACAGGTTAGAGCGTGGACGCATCGGAAGAAGTCAGTCTATCAACGTACTTGCGCCGCCTGCTTCCGGCTGCGGCAAGCGATTTGCAAGTCGTTCCGCACAGGAACTTCACGCTAGGATGGAATGATGCAGACAAAGTCTCGCAGATTTCTCTGGATCATCACTGCGGTCGGCTCTGTCGCGCCGCTGCACGCCGCCACGGACGACAATGCCCATGGTTGGTATATGTATTTCGGCGATCACCCCATTGCAAAGTCAAAATGGGGCGTGCACCTGGAAGGCCAGTGGCGGCGGCATGACCTTGGCTTGAGCTGGCAGCAACTACTGCTCCGTCCAGGTGTGAATTATCAGCTCACGAAGAACATCCTGCTGACGGGCGGCTACGGATTCATCGAAACGTATCGCTACGGCGATTTTCCATTCCGGGCGGCATTCCCCGAACACCGGATCTTCGAACAGGTCCAGATCACGCCGCGCTTTCTGAGCCTGGACTGGCAGAACCGCCTCCGCTTCGAGCAGCGCCATCTGGGCGTGATGACCGAGCAGCCGGATGGAACGTTCCGGCGCGCCTCCTGGCGCTATGAAAACCGCTTCCGGTACATGTTGCGCACCAATGTTCCGTTGCCTTTCGCCGACAAGAAATACTATCTCGGCCTATACAACGAAATCATGTTCGACTACGGCAAGAACGTTGCCTTCAATGTCTTCGATCAGAACCGCGCTTACGTCGCGCTCGGCCGCACCGTGGCCCGCGAGACCCGCCTTGAGGTGGGCTTCATGGAACAGACCATCCAGCAGCGCAGCGGGCAGGTGTTCGAGCACAACCACACCTTGCAAGTCGCCATTTATTCGCGGTTTCCTTTCGGGGACTGAGCCTCAACCCTTGTCCGAGCCGCCGAAGAGGCGACGGAAAAACGGGCCGAGCTGTAGGCGCTTGCCGGGGCAGCGCTGGTAGGGATAGAAGCTCATGATTTTGGTTGTGCGGTCCACCCATAGAGCAACCGGATCGGCGCCATCGGCGGCCAGCGCGAACACCACGCCGTCACCGCAGTAATCGATGTGCTCCAGCCGCGCGGCGTCCAGGTTCGCATACGGGCTGGGAGGACCCCAGTCGGCTTTGAATTTTTCCAGCGAGTAGTACGGGCAGGGTTTCTCGGCGGTGCACCACATGCGGTAGCCCGCTTCATAATCCTGCTTGACGATGATCTCCTTGAAGCGGGCGAAAACCTGCTCTTCGCTCCACGTGCGGAAGTAGAAATACCCGGCCGAGCCGAGGATCGCAACCGTGACGGCGGAAAGAGCGATGCGCAGAATCAGTCGATTGCGGCGCGCTTCCTTTTCGCCGTAACCTTCCATGAATCCCGGCACCGGAGTTGCCTCACTTTACCGGATGAGTCGCATCGTAGGCTGCGACGGCCTTATCCGTGAAATCGAGCGCGGGCTTGAAGAACGGCACGCTCTGCGCATCCACAAACAGGTCCACTTGCACTTCCTCGGCCAGCTTCTTGAGCACTTCGGCCATCCGCGTGCTGGTCAACCGCAGTGCTGCGTCGCGGTCGCGGGTGAACTCTTCCTGCAAGTCGTCGCTCAGGCGCTGGACTTCCCTCTGCTTCCGCTCGCCCCGCGCCTGCAATTCCGCCGCCCCCGCCGAACTCAACTGGCCAGCACTGGCGCGAATCTGCGTCTCGAGGTCCTGCAGCTCCTGCTGGGCCTTGGCGAGAGCATCCTGCCGCGGCTTGTACTTGACCTCCAGATCCGCGTAGGCTTTCTTGAATTCGGCGGTGTCGAGGACGGCCCGCTGGAAATTAATGACGCCCGTGCGTGACTGCGCCATTGCAGCGGGAGCCAGGCCCATGACCAGGGCGCACGTAGCGAATGCGGGCAACGCGAAAAGACGCATGGGTGAATCAGACTCCTTTGATTTTGGTTCTTCCATCTTAGCAGCCGGGCCAAAGCCGCGCCGTCTAAGGGAACATCTCTGCAAGAACCCGGCCCACTGAACCGCTGGGCACGGCGATGCCGAGCAATCGCGCCAGCGTCGGCGCGATATCCTGGATGCCCGCCTCGCCGTGATATTGGCCAGGCCGGACCCGTCCGTGGCCCAGGACCAGCAGCGGCACGTGCGTATCGTAGGCAAACGGCGATCCATGATTCGCGGTCGAGCCGCCGGCTTGCCAGTTGGGCTCATGCACGATCATCACATCCGCCGAGCGGTCGTGGTGAAAGCCGTTACGCACGCGCCGGTCGATCAGGTCCCCAACCGGATAGCCGTTCTCAAACCCGGTCCGTGTGTACACTCGCAAGACATGCGGCTGCGCGCGCATCACGGCTGCGGCGATCCGCTGCATTTCCGCGCGGTCGAACTGTTTTCCGGGAACGGGATTCGGATGGAAATAAATCGCGGTTTCGGAAAAGTACGCGATATAGTTCCCCGCCCCGAACCGGGCCTGTAAAGCCTGCTCTACGGCGGCGCGTTCGGCGCGGCTGTCCGTGCGGCCGCCCGGCAGCCTGCGCGCGATGTTTTGTTCGGGAATCGGCGCCACGCCGTGATCGGCCGTAAGCACCGCCAGGACGCTGTTCGCGCCAACCTGCCTTTCGGCGGCTTCCAGCAGCTCGTTCACCACTTTGTCGACGGCCAGCACCATTTCGCGCACTTCCCGCGAATCCGGCCCCGAGCGGTGGCCCACATAATCCAGCGCCGAAAAGCTCACCGCCAGCAAGTCGGTTTTGTCGCCCGCGCCGAGTTTTTCAGCGGCCAGGGCCTGCCGCGCGAACTCTAGCACCAGTTCGTCGCCGTAGGGAGTCGCATCCACTTCGGCATACAATTGCGGGCCGGCCTGCGCGGGCATTTTCTGGTTCAGCCACTGGCGGCCGGCGTACTTGTCGGCCGGGCGGGACCGATTGATTTGCTCCACCCAGCCGGGCAGGGCCTTGAAGTAGTACGTGCTGGACACAAAATTCCCGCTGCGCGCATCGAACCAGTAGGCGCCGTCAGCCATATGCCCGGCCGGCAGAATCGCGCTGCGATCCTTGAGCGACACGCCGATGACTTTGCCGCCATGTCCGGAGATCTTCAATTCGTCCCCGATGGTGGATACGGCCAAGCGCCGCGGTGAAGCCCCCGCGCCATTTGCGCCCAGGACCATAACCGTGTCGTCGGTAATGCTTTGAACGCGGCGGCCCGATTCCCGATCCCACCAATCGTTTCCGATAATGCCACTGACCGCAGGCGTCGCGCCCGTCAGAAAGGTGGCGTGGCCGACCGCGGTAACGGTCGGCGAGCTGTCATAGTTCGCGTTTGTAAACACCGCGCCCTGCGTCAGCAACCGCTTCAAACCCGCGTTGAACTCCGCGCCAAAGCGCGTCAGGTAATCATACCGGAGCTGATCCACCATGATGGCGAGAACCAGCTTGGGGCGCTGGGGCGGAAACGCGGCAGGGGTCTGCGATCCGAGCGGCGGCACCAGGGCAGCCGCAAGCAGTCCGATAAAAATGCGCCGGCGCATAATGGCAGTTAGTGTATCAAGACGCGCCGATTACTGCTGCGGCTCGCGGGCCAGGCGGGCGCGCGCCTGTTCGAGTTTGGTGCGGACCTTTTCGATCTCGGCCGTATCCCGGTCGGCGGGGGCGCTCGCTTGCCACTGCCGCAGCGATTCTTCCCAGGCCTTCACCGCCTCTCGCACCTTCGACTGTTGCATCAGGGCTTCGGCGAAGTGGTCGTGCATGGTCGGATCTCCGGGCGAAAGCTCTACGGCCCGCCGGATCTGCTCCTCGGCTTCGGCGAAACGGCCCAAGCGGAAGTATGCCCAACCAAGGCTATCGAGATAGGCGCCGTTGTTCGGCTCGATCTTCAAGGCCCTCTGGATCATCTCCAAGGCCTCCGGCACGCGCACGTTGCGGTCCGTGAGCATGTAGCCCAGATAGTTCAGCGTGGCGGCATGATCCGGCATCACGGCAAGCACTTTGCGAAATTCCGCTTCGGCCAGCGGCAGGTTCTTCATCTTCTCGTACATCGCGCCGCGCATGAACCACACGGTGATTTTCTCGTTTTCCTCCGTGGACAGTTTTTCGGCGGCGTCCAGCGATTCCGCGGCTTCCTTGAACTTGCGGCCCTTCTCATAGAGTTCCGCCAGGGCGAGGTGGACATTGCGGTCGTCGCGTCCGTCCAGTAATTTCTTGATGTCGTTGGTCGCGTTGTCCACGCGTCCCATGTCCGCTTCGAGCGAGGCGCGCGCCAGCCGCACGATCCGGTCATTCGGCCACTTCTTGATCGCCGCGTCCGACTCCCGCTGCGCGTCCGCGAACTTCTTCCCGCCGCGGTAGGTATCAATGATCTCGGCGGTGACGCGCGCAGCCGTCGTATTATCGAGTTCGATCACCTGGCGGTAAGCGCTTACCGCTTCCTCCGGTTGTTCAATCGTCCGGTGCAGCAAGGCGAGCCGCTCGAGCAGCGCCATCCGGCTGGCCCTCTGCTGGGTTGTGTAGGTCCGCCGCTCCGTGGCGCTGAGCAACACCTTCAGGTTCTGGATGGCCTCGCGCGGCCGCCCCTCGGCCTGTAGCAGCGTGACTTCGTGGAAGCGGACTTCGTTGTCCGACGGACTGATCTGCTTGGCCTTGTCGGCTTCCTCCCGCGCCTTGGCCAGCTCACCGGTCTGGAGATAGATCTGCGACATGCGTAAATGCGGCTGGGCGTCGGTCGGGTCGTCTTCGGCTACGGCGCGATATGCCTCGGCCGCCTCCGTGTATTCGCCGGCGTTCAGCAGATCCTGGGCCAGCGCGCGGCGCAACTCGGGCGCGTTGGGTGGATTGAACCGCAGCGCCTTGCGAATCGTCTCGGCCGCGAGCTTATACTCGCGCAGTTGTTCGTAGGTTCCGGCCAGACGCTGCCAGCTGGCTGCGGAAGGATTCTTCTCCGCCGCCCGCCGGAACAGCTCGGCCGCGCCTTCGCTGTCATTGCGATCCAGGTAAACGGCGGCAAGGCCGACCAGCGCGTCCTCGTTGTCCGGCTGGACCTCGAGCGCCTTTTCGAAAGCTCTTTCGGCGCCCATCTGATTCTGCCGCGCCCGCTGCAAACGGCCCAGCATAATCCAGGACTCCACATCCTTCGGAGCAAGCTGAGTTACTATTTCATACTCTTCCACTGCGCGCGCGAGCACGTTGGGATCCAGCCTCCGGCCCTGGTTTTCGCCGAGCTCACGCAGATAAATCCGCGCCAGCAAGCGATGGGCGGCCAGATTGTTCGGATTTTTGCGAAGGGCTTCATCGGCTTCCTGCCTTGCCTCCCGCAAAAGATTGAATTGGATGTAGAACTCGGAGAGTTCCTCGGGAAGCACAGTCGACTCCGGGTCCGCTTGGATCGCGGCCTTATAATTCTTCAGAGCCTCCTGGATGTATTCGGTGCGATTCGGGGATTCGGCCGCCAGGTTGGCGTACATGTGCGCCAGCGTGTAGTTGTAATACGCCGTGCTGCGATCCGGAGTTTGCGCGGCGCCGGCGTTGGGCTGGCCCCAGCATGCGGCCGTGGCGGCCATGAAGGCCAGAACTGCTCGTACAGTACGTGCAACTCGGTGCAGTCTGATCATAATGCTCCGCTTCCCCCCAAGCTCTACCACCAACAGTATATCGGCTTTCCGTGGACGGAGTCACGCGGGTTAGGATGACGGATACGTGGACTATCCGTTGATCGTCGTCGTTGGCCCCACAGGTTCCGGGAAATCCGCCCTGGGCCTCCGCCTGGCCCGCATGTTTTCCGGCGAAATCGTGAATTGCGACTCGCTTCAGCTCTATCGCGGTTTCGATATCGGCTCCGCGAAAACGCCGGCCGCTGAGCGCATGGGTGTGCCGCATCACCTATTGGACGTACTCGAACCTGATTCGGTGTACTCGGCGGGCGATTATGCTCGCGAAGCTCGCGCTGCCCTCACCGGGATCCGCCGGCGCGGACGTTTGCCCCTGGTCGTGGGGGGCACGGGTTTTTACCTGCGCGCCCTGCTGGAAGGGTTGCCTGCCCTGCCTCCGCGCGAGCCCGCCTTGCGCGAACGGTTGACGCAGCGGGAAGCAGCTCGGCCCGGCTCGCTTTACCGCCTCCTGCGGCGGCTGGAGCCGGCGGCGGCAGCCCGGATTCACCCACAGGACACGCAGAAACTGGTGCGCGCGCTGGAGGTTCGCCTGCTCACGCGCGAATCGATTCCCGGCCCTGCTACGGCAGACCGGCTCTCGGGCTATCGTCTGCTGGAAGTCGGGCTAGCGCCGGATCGCGAGCAACTGGCCAGTGCGATCGCCGCGCGGACGCGACTCATGTTTGCACAGGGCCTGGTGGAGGAAGTTCGCGGGCTGCTCGCCAAAGGACTTACGGGCCGGGAGAAACCCTTTGAGGCATTGGGTTACAGGCAGACGCTTCAAAATGTCTGCGGGGAGATCAGCTTAGAGGACGCAATCGTTTCCACGGAAATCGAAACCCGCCAGTACGCCAAACGTCAGATGACTTGGTTCCGCCGTGATCCGCGCATCCGCTGGATCCGCGGCTTCGGATACGAGCCGGGCACTGTGGAACAAGCGGCTGCCTGGGTCCGCCAACACCTGGCGGCTTGAGTTCAGTAGACTGGCCTTGATGCGCTGGTGCGCCGTAGTGTGGATTTGGGTGTGGCTCGGCGGCGGCCCGGCGCGCAGCCAGTCCGTCGCCGTACTCCCGTTCGCCAATGCGTCCGGCCCCGCAATTCCCAATGCTGGTGGCATGGATTGGATTGGCGCCGGAATCGCGGAAACCGTGCGCGAAGCCCTGGCGGGCCAGGGCGTGTACATCATCAGCCGCGAGGAGGTTGCCGAGGGATACGCGTTCCTCCGGCTCCGGCCGCTGGCGCAATTAACCCAGGCATCCGTGCTCAAGCTGGGCGAGGCGTTGAATGTTGACCGAATCCTGTACGGTGTATTTTCTTATCAACTTCCCGCTTTCTCCGAGGGGCGCGGCTCTCTGACAATCCGCGCCCGCATCTTCGATCGCCGGATGTTTGTACAGTCCGGACCCATCGAGGAGAACGGGCCGCTCGAGGGCTTGCCCGATCTGGAGGCGCACCTGAGCTGGCAGGTGCTCAAGTTCCTCGCCCCGGAGTCCGCTCCGCCGGAATCCGAATTCGGGATGTTTCGCGAACCGGTGCGGCTGGACGCGCGGGAAAACTATGTTCGGGGCCTGCTTGCGTCCGATGCAAAACAGAGGGAGAAATTTTTCTTGCAAGCTTCCCGGCTGGAGCCGTCTTACTGGCGGCCGGCGCTCGAGCTCGGCAAGATTTTCATGGCCCGCAAGACCTATCGCGAAGCCGCTACGTGGCTGGAGCGCGTACAACCTTCGGATTCCGGATACGCGGAAGCGGCCTTTCTCCTGGGAATCGCAAAATTTCAATCGGGGGACACACGCGCCGCCCAGGAAATCTTCGAGCGCCTGGCGCCGCTGGCGCCGCTGGGCGAGGTTTTCAACAACCTCGGCGCCGCGCAAAGCAGAAACGGTCGGGCGGCGGCAGCGGAGAATTTTCGCAAAGCACTGGCGGCCGATCCAAGCGATCCGGACTACCACTTCAACCTCGCATACATCCTGTGGAAGACGGGCGACTTCGAAGGCGCCGCCGACAGTTTCCGCGCCGTACTGGAGCGCGATCCGGGCAACTCGCTCGCCACGCTGCTGCTGGGACGCAGCATCAGCCGGCAAGGCCTGCGCAAGGATGCGGCGGCCGACGCGCGGCTGCTCGCGCTGGAACGGCTGAAAGATTCGATCGCGGATCCGCCGGGGCCACGGAGCGCGGGGCGACGCGCTCCCGTGCAGTGACATCGTGTGCCGCACAGGGAAACGGATATAATCAACAATTCATGTTTCAAGCCTTCGGGGCGTCCGATCCGGGCTGCATCCGCGCCAATAACGAGGACAATTTCCTCGTCGCGCCCGATGCGGGATTGTATTTGGTAGCGGACGGCATGGGCGGAGCGCAAGCCGGCGAAACCGCCTCCAAGCTGGCGATTGAAACCGTGTTGTCGGCCGTACAGCAAGACGCCGGCATTGGCGCCGAGGGACTCGCGGCGGCGTTTTCGGCCGCCAATCAACGGATCAAACAGACGGCCTCGACGGACCGCCGCCTGGAAGGCATGGGGACCACGCTGGTCGCCGTCCTGGAACATGGCGACGACGTCGTGATCGCCAGCGTGGGCGACAGCCGCGCCTACTTGTTCTCCAACGGCAAGCTGGAGCCGATCACCGAGGACCAGACTTGGGTTAACGAGGTGGGCCGGAAGCTGGGCTTGACCGAAGAAGTGTTGAAGAGTCATCCGATGCGCCACGTTCTGACGATGGCTCTCGGCGTCTCGGACCAGCTTCGCGTGAACACGTACTCGGTGAGGCCCGCGCCGGGAACGGTGCTGTTGTTATCCAGCGACGGCTTGCACGGCGTTGTGCCGCACGAGGTCATCGCCCGCATCCTGGGCAAGAAACTGTCGCTTGCCGAGCGGTGCCACCGGCTGATCAAGGAAGCCCGGATGAACGGCGGTCCCGACAATATCACCGTCGTCTTGCTAGAGCGGACGCAGGAGCCCGGCCGCCGGCTGGCGCCCGAGAAGACCCAGCCTCCTATGCCACCTTCCGGCAGCACGGTCACGGGCGGCTGACGCAGCGGTTAAATCCGCACCAATTCGCGCTGAATCTCCCCGGTGACGCGGGCGCTGGTCTCATTGACGAACACATCCACTTCGCTGCGGATGCCGAATTCCGGCAGATAGATTCCGGGTTCGATGGAAAAGCACGTCCAGGGAATGATGCGCCGGTCGTCATGGGTTTCGAGATTATCCATGTTTGCGCCGGTGCCGTGCACTTCGGCGCCGATCGAGTGGCCCGTGCGATGGAAAAAGTAGTCCGCGTAGCCTGCCGCGCCAATGTGGCTCCGGGCCGCGTCATCCACTTCGAAGCCGCGCAGCGGCTGTTTGGCCGAGACGGCCGCCTGCACGCGTTCGATCGCCTTGTCCCGGGCGCCGCGCACGATCTCGAACACGGACTGGATTTTCTCCGGCACGGCTTCCCCGCAAAAGCCGGTCCAGGTGATGTCGTAATACACACCATCGGGCCTTTCGAGTTTGGCCCATATATCCAGCAACACCAGATCGCCCCGGCGAATCTCCGAGGAGGCTTCGCGCACCGGGTTGTAATGCGGATTCGACGCGTTCGCGTTGACGGCCACGTCCGGTCCGTGATCCGTGATAAGGCCTTCCTGGCGGAAGCGCTCCAGGATGAACTGCTGCATCTCCCACTCGGTTACGCGTTCCCGAGCGCGCTGCCGGGCGCCGATGCGCGCGAACGCTTCGGCGCGGATGCGGTCGATGCGCCGGCCGGCTTCCAAGTGATTGGCGAGTTGCGCCTCGTTCCAGCGCGACTCGAAATACTGGATCAGGTTCGCCGAGCTGACGACGTCCGCGCCAAGGGACCTCACCAGCTCCACAGTGCCCGCGTCGACCATGGCCACGTAGGGCACGGCACAATTGGGGGAATATTGCATCGCGATCCTGCCGCGATCGCCTACCAGCCACCGCAACTGGGTTTGCAAATCCTGCCAGCCCGCGTAGTGCCGGACGGTTCCCGGAAGGGGCTTCAACATATCCGGTTCGATCTTGTGAGCCAGTCCGCGCGGTACGCCCTCGGCCGGGACAAAATAATACCAGCGGCGCGTGACCATAGAGCCCGGCGTAAATTGCAGGACACGATAGGCCAGCGGATCGCGCTGGTGGTGATCGAAAAACAACCACCCGCTGAGTCCTTCCGCTTTAAGCGCCTTTTGAATTTCCTCGATGAGCATCCTCGATCCGCCGCCACTCCACATGGGTTTTGAGATTCGCCAAGCCCGCGATGTCACGCGTATCGACCACCGAAAACGACAGCACGTCGTCCAGCCAGTCCTGGCTGTAGCCTTCCGGATACTGCGTGGCAACCGTCAGTGTATAGTCTTGCCGCGTGAGCAAGCAATCGAAACGAAAGTCAACTTCGAAGCTTTCTCCCGCCCCCACCGGCCCGAGGTCCAGCCCTTCGATGCGCGTATTCGTTCCCCACACATCGATGCCGAGCCGGTTGCGAATCAGCACTCCGACCACCGGGTTTTCCAGATTGCGGACGGCGTGAGCCCGTACGCGGACCGTGACCGGCTCGCCCGGCACGGCTGTCCGCAGAATCTCGCCGCGTGCGTTCAGAATCGCGACGGAGTCCACGCGGCTTGCGCCGTCGCCATGCCGGTAACTGCTCGCGACGGCACCGGAGGCGGCAGCCTTCTCCTCGCGGGCCTGCCTCTCCAGCACCAGGCCGACGTAGCGATTCACCACTTCGCTCGGGTTGCCGTACGCGGCGACGCGGCCATCGACCAGCAGCGCGGCGCGGTCCGACAGCCGCTTGACCAAGACGAGGTCATGGGAAACGAACAGCACGGTCACCTGGCGCGCCTTCAATTCCTCGAACTTGTGAATGCAGCGGTTGGCGAAGATGGCATCTCCCACGGCCAGAGCTTCATCGACGATCAGGATTTCCGGATCGACGTGGATCGCGGTCGAAAAGGCGAGCCGCACATACATGCCGCTGGAATACTCCTTGACGGGGCGGTCAATGAAAGGGCCGATTTCGGCGAAACGCTCGATCAGAGGGAAGACGCTTGCGACTTCGCGGCGGCTCATGCCCAGAATCTCGCCATTCAGAAAAACATTTTCACGGCCCGTGAACTCGGGATTGAATCCCGCGCCGAGTTCCAGCAAGGCGGCGATTCTGCCTTGCGCCACGACGCGGCCCCGGGTCGGCTCCAGGATGCCGCTGACGATCTGGAGTAGAGTGCTTTTGCCGCTCCCGTTCGGGCCGACCACGCCCAACACTTCGCCGCGCTCGACGTTGAGGTTCACGTCGCGCAAGGCCCAGAATTCCTCCGGAAGCCGGCCGTTGACGAACGGAAGGGCTTCCAGCAGGCGGTCCACCGGATGCTTGTATAGGCGGTAGGACTTCGAAATGTTCTGAATGAGCAGCAAGTGACCTCAGTGTAACCTGTCAGGGGCTCTTCGCTTGGGCTGTTCGAGCTGCCAGTTTGCGTCTTCGCCAGGGCAGTTGGTTCCCGAGCGGGTCCGAAATGGGTTCGTTTTGGGTACGTTCCGCCCACCACAAACCTGTCCTATCGAATTGAGACCATGTCATGACGGCTCCATTGAACCAGCGGCCTCATGTCCACGTCAACTTATAACACCAAGGTGCAAGAAGTGGTTGAGACATTTTCTCGAAGTGATTGAACTGATAGACTGTTAACGTGCTCGCTTGGAGGGGACGGACCCTTCCATCTTGGCGATCGGCAGCGGAGAGGGCGTGCGGCCGGCGGGTTCTACTCCAGCGCTTGCACCAGCCGCATCTGATCCATCGCGGAAAGTCCGGAGTGCTTCGGAATATCCTGCCGGGTGCTCAGCAGCCGGCGATAGCGCGCGAAGTATTCCGGAATGTCGCCGCCGAACTGGAAGCTGTACATAATGTCGGCGAAACCCGCGGTGTGCGCCAGTCCGAGGGCGTGTCCGGTTTCGTGCAAGCAGGTCAGATATACGATGGCATCGCGCAGCAGGCCATCCAGACGCGCGGCCTGGGCGATGTCACGGGTCATGGCGTTGAGGTCCGGCAGGACGTATACTTCGGCGCCGCGCACCCCGTCCACCTCGATCGGCCGGGCTTCTCCGTACAGCCCCTGGTTGGAGGCGGCCCAGTGGACGCGGATATGAGCGCGCTCCATCTCGGCCACCCCTTGCAGGCGAAGCTTGCCGGCGGAGGCCCGCTGCCAGGCTTCCAAGGCCCACTGAGCAAGCTGCGGGTCATCCGCCTTGCAGGCCGTTTCCGGGCGGGTGCAAGGCGCGATCCAATAGCGCAAGTCGGAAGCCATTAGCGCGGTTGCGCAAACGGCGAGCAGCACGGCAAGCCGGGCGGCAGGTGAGATCCTCACAGAACTCATATTACTTCAGACGGCCTATAATTCTGTGTGCCGCAACGGTGCGGCCGGATTCGGGCACGCGAGCTGCATCAACACCGCGGCGCCTGGCCGGCTGCCGGCGGTGCAGTAGTCTAGTTCCGGGGCAGGCGCGGCCGCGTTTGCCCCATCCACAGATCCAGCACTTGCGCAAAGGCTTCTTCCGGAGCGTCCACGTAGAGGTTGACGTTCCGGCCGTCCTGCGTCACGCGGACTCCTTCCAGCAGTTTCTGCATGGGCGCGCCTGTTTTTGGGAATCCGGCGCGCGCCAAGCCCAGCAGCCCTCGCAGGGCGTCGTGCAGCTCCTTGGCCGCGGGGCCGTTTCCGGCGCTCCCCGTCGCCTTGGCCGCGAGCCCCAGGCGCAGGTCCATATACGCGCTGCCGGATTCGATGGAATTCAGAACCTTAATCAGATTGTTGGAATTCGGCGGCAAATCCGCGGGAGGCTCGATGGGGGCGCCCGCGTATACGGACCAGATCACGGCTTCGCGGGGCACCTCCTGCATCCGCCTGGCCAGCACGGCGGGCGGACCATTGGACTGATCGCGCGCGTCCACCACGCGGCGCAATCCAGCCGTGTTACCAATGCCGGCGACCGTCGGGCTGAGCAACAGCACGGCGTTTTCTTCATCGCCGACCAGCGTGTAGCCCTTGTAGTTGAATCGTTTCGCGGACGGGTTCCCGGCGTTAAGCCGCGGCTCGGCCTCGTTGGAAATTTTGCCGCGCCCGAGCACGACGCTGTTTTTGCCATCCGAAATCAGCAGCAGCTCCCACACCTCCGCGCGCGAGCCCAAGCCGGTCCGGGCTGCGAACTCATCCCAGGGAGGGATGGGACGGTCCGCGAGATAGCGCTGGTAGAGCGGCAGCATCATGAGTTCCTCGGCGCGGATGCCGGCCAGCAGAGCCGTATCGGCGGGGACAAGCGTGCTCAATGCGGGGTCCACGCGAGCGCCCGGCTGCGTGCTCCGGCAGCCGCCCAGAGCCAGCGCCGCAAATCCAGTCAGAAGTGTACGACGCTCTAGGTTCATTTGCCTGCCGCCGCCTCCACTGCCCGCATGACGCGCAGCAGGTTCCCGCCGTAAATCTTGCGGATGTCCTCGGCGGAATATCCGCGTTCCAGCAGAGCCCTGGTGAGGTTGGGAAACTGCGATACGTCGTCCAACCCTTCCGGTACGCAGCTGACACCGTTGAAATCGCTTCCGATGCCAATGGCGTCAATTCCAGCCAGGGAGCGCACGTGGTCGATGTGGGCCAGCAGGTCCGACATCGTGGCGCGCGTCAGTTTCATTTCACGGCGCAGCCGCGCGTACAGCATGTCCCGTTGCGGCTCGGATAATCGCTCCCCCCCGGCTTCGCGCTTGAAGCGTTCCTCGAGGCGCGGTTCTTCGGCCGCCTGCGCCGCCCGGAATTTTTCCGAAATGAAGCCGCAGTTAAAATTGATCTGGATCACGCCGCCCTTCTTCGCCATCGCCGCGATCATCTCATCCGTCATGTTGCGCGGATGATTCGTCACCGCCCGCGCCGAGGAATGCGAGGCGATCAGCGGCGCGCGGCTGGTCTCCAGCGCATCCCAGAACGTTTCATCGGAAACATGCGATACGTCCACCATCATGCCGAGCCGGTTCATCTCGCGCACGACCTGACGGCCGAAATCCGTCAAGCCGCCGTGATGCTTCACGCCGGCCTTGGCCGCATCGCCGGAAGAATCGGCCCAGTTGTTGGTGTTGCTGTGCGTCAGCGTCATGTAGCGAACGCCCAACTCGAAGTACTG
>CAZTKA010000093.1:0-13888 GCA_964614015.1 uncultured Bordetella sp.
GCCTGCTGCAAAACGCCGATTGGGACGTGCAGCGCTGCCAGCAGGGCATCATCTACATCGACGAAATCGATAAGATCGGGCGCAAGGACGAGAATCCCTCCATCACGCGCGACGTCTCGGGCGAGGGTGTGCAGCAGGCTCTGTTGAAGATTTTGGAAGGTACGATTGCCAACGTGCCCCCGCAGGGTGGCCGCAAGCATCCCCATCAGGAATTCACGCCGGTGGATACGTCGAACATCCTGTTCATCTGCGGCGGGGCCTTCATCGGATTGGAAAAGACCATCGCGCGGCGCGTGGGCACGCGCACCATTGGATTTTCAGGCAACGAGGAGCCGGGCCAGCAGAAGCGCCCGGGCAGCTCGGGTCGCCGCGATATCAGCCTGCTGGAACAGGTCCAGCCGGTCGACCTGATCAGGAGCGGATTCATCCCGGAGTTCATCGGGCGCCTGCCGGTGGTGGCCGTGCTGGAGGACCTGAGCAAGGAAGCCCTGGTGCAGATCCTGACCAAGCCGAAGAACGCCATCGCGCGGCAGTATCAGAAGCTGTTCGAGTACGAAAACGTCCGCCTGAAGTTCAGCGATGACGCGCTCGAAGCGATCGCACAACTGGCCATGGAGCGCAAGGTGGGCGCGCGCGGTCTTCGCATGATTCTCGAAGAGCTGATGCTGGACCTGATGTACTTTTTGCCTTCCTACAAGAAAGTGCGCGAGTTCCTGGTGACCAAGGAAATGGTTCTCACGCAGAAGATCAACATGGCAGTGCTGGAGAAGGCGGGATAAGCAACTTCCGGCGGCGTCGCGGACCAAGAACCATTCTTCCAACCGGGCGGCCAGGTCGAAGCCTCCTCTACCTGAGCTTTGCTGACACCTCGGCCAGTTTGATCATGCCGCGTGCGGCGGCTTCGTCCTGGGCAGGAAGTGTGCCAAGCAGCAAGGCTGCTGGGTGTGCGCCGGACTCGTCACGAGATTGAGATTGACGGCGGCCTGAATCCCAAGCCTGCTACAGTAGAGGCTAGGGAGTAGTCAAAGACCGGTCCCTTTTCTGATGATCACTGCGAAAGACAAACCCGACACCCGCCGCCTGCCGATGATGCCTATCCGGGACGTCGTCATTTTCCCGCACATGATGACGCCGTTCGTGGTGGGCCGCGAATCGAGCGTGCGCGCGCTCGAGGAGGCGCTGGCAGCCGACCGCAAGATCTTCCTCGCCACGCAGCACGACGCCAAGGTGGACGAGCCCCGGCCGGATGAGATCTACTCGGTCGGCACGGTGGCCAACATCGTGCAGAGCCTGCGCCAGGCCGACGGCAACATCAAGGTCCTGGTCGAAGGGGTCGAGCGCGGCAAACTGATTTCGGTGAGTGAGGACGAGGGCTACTTCCGCGCGACGATCAAGACGTTCAGCTACCGCGTCGAATCCGGGCCGCAATTGGATGCCCTGATCTCGCGCGTCACGAGCCTGTTTGAGCAGTACGTCAAGCTCAGCCAGAACGTGAACTACGATTCCATGGTGGCCGCCGTCCGCACCGACGAGCCGGGCAAGCTGGCCGACACCGTGGGTGCGAATCTCCAGCTTTCGATCGAAGAGCGCCAGGAGCTGCTCGAAATCTTCGATCCCGTCGACCGCCTCACCCGCATCGCCGAGATGCTGGACATCGAAATCGAAAAGCTGAACGTCGACCGCACGGTCCAGGGCCGCGTCAAGCGGCAGATGGACAAGGCCCAGAAAGAGTATTACCTCAACGAGAAGATCAAGGCCATCCAGAAAGAGCTCGGCCGCGGCGAAAAGAGCGAATTCGATGAGCTGAAGAAGAAAATCGAAGCCGCAGGCATGTCCAAAGACGCTCAGGAAAAAGCCATGGCCGAGCTGCGCCGCCTGGAGCAGATGCCACCCATGTCGGCGGAGTCCACGGTGTCGCGCAATTATCTCGACTGGCTGCTAGCGGTGCCGTGGAAGAAGAAATCGAAGGAGATCCGCGACCTGCAATTCGCCCAGAAAGTGCTGGAAGGCGATCATTACGGACTTGAAAAGATCAAGGAACGCATCCTCGAGTTCCTGGCCGTGCGGCGGCTGGTCAAAGACCCTAAGGGTTCGATCCTGTGCTTTGTTGGGCCTCCCGGCGTGGGCAAGACGTCGCTGGGCATGTCGATCGCCAAGGCGACCGGCCGCAAGTTTGTGCGCCTGTCGCTCGGTGGCGTGCGCGATGAGGCTGAAGTGCGCGGCCACCGCCGCACCTATATTGGCGCGCTGCCCGGACAGATCATCCAGATGATGAAAAAGGCGGGCGTCCGCAACCCGGTGTTCATGCTGGATGAGGTCGACAAGATGTCCACGGATTTCCGCGGCGATCCCTCCGCGGCTCTGCTCGAAGTGCTCGATCCCGAGCAGAACTACATGTTCGTCGATCACTATCTGGACGTCGAATACGACCTGAGCCAGGTGTTCTTCATCGCCACGGCCAACGTGTTGCACACGATTCCGCCGGCCTTGCAGGATCGCATGGAAGTGATCCGCCTGTCGGGTTACACGGAGCTCGAAAAACTCGAAATCGCAAAGCGTTTCCTGGGTCCCAAGCAGGAAAAGAGCACGGGCCTCACCGCGAGTGAGATCGAATTCACCGACGAAGGCTACCGCGAACTGATCCAGCATTACACGCGCGAAGCGGGCGTGCGCAATCTCGAGCGGGAGGTCGGCAATGTATGCCGCAAGATTGCGCGCTCCGTGGTGAACGCACTGCCGGCCAGCGGCAAGCCGGTCAAGAAATCGGAAAAAAGAAACGGGAAGAACGGGAAGCCTCCCAAGGCGGTTATCGATGCAGCCAAGGTGAATGAGCTGCTGGGTCCGCAGAAATTCCGCGAGCAGCCCGCCGACAAGAAGAACGAAATCGGCGCGACGGTCGGGCTGGCCTGGACAGAAGTGGGCGGCTCGATCCTGACCACCGAAGCCGAGATCATGGAAGGCCGGGGCAAGCTGACGGCCACGGGTAAGCTCGGCGACGTGATGCAGGAATCCGCACAGGCGGCCATGAGTTACATACGCGCGCGGGCGCATCACTTCGGCCTGCCGCGCGATTTCTACCGGCACCTGGATATCCACCTGCATGTCCCCGAGGGCGCGATTCCCAAGGACGGGCCTTCGGCCGGCATCACGATCGCCACCAGCATCACCAGCGCGCTGACCAGCATTCCGGTGCGCGCCGACGTCGCCATGACCGGAGAGATCACGGTGCGCGGCAAGGTTCTGCCCATCGGCGGTTTGAAAGAAAAGCTGCTGGCCGCGCATCGCCACGGCATCCGCGAGGTCGTCCTGCCCAAGGACAACGAGAAGGACTTGCCGGACATCCCGGAGAACATCCGGCAGGAGATGAAGCTGCACTTCGTAACCTCGATGGACGAGGTCCTGAAGATCGCGCTCGAACGGGAAATCGAAGCCGGCCCGGTTGCCGGTATCGTGACGGCTGCGGAGATCGTGGCCCGCGCCCGCGAAGACAAAGTGACGCATTAGTGGTCGGCTAGTAGTCGGCCCCTGGCCCCTTCCTATGGCGGCTCGGTTTATAATGAGTGCAGTCAGACCGGAACAGTTTCCGCCGGAAGGGGAGCCGGAAATTGCGTTCCTGGGCCGCAGTAATGTCGGCAAATCCAGCCTGCTGAATGCGCTGGTGGGAAACGGGGCAGGCGGCTTGGCTCGCGTAAGCCAGTGGCCCGGCCGCACACAGGCGATCAATTTCTTTGAGGTCCCGGGCGGTTACCGCTTCGTGGACCTGCCAGGTTATGGCTTCGCAAAGGTACCCCGAGAAATCTCGAAACAATGGAAACACTTAATCGAGCAATATCTGCTCGGGCGCAGCGCCTTGAAGCTGGCCGTCCTGCTGGTGGATTCCCGCAGAGGCTGGATGCCGAAGGATGTGGAGCTCCGGCGCTGGCTGGAACTCCATCGAGTGCCGTATGTAGTTGTGGCCACGAAAGTGGATAAGTTGAAGTCTCAGAAGGAAAAACACCAAAGCCTGAAGGCGCTCCGCACGGGCTATGCCGGGGAGTTGCTGGAATGCTCGGCCGTCACGGGCCGGGGAGTGAGGGAAATTTGGCAAGCGATCAAGAAACCAAGGACGTCGCAGTAAGCGACATACAGGTAACAGACCTCCCCAAGCCGGAAATCAAAGTCCGCCCGTCGAAAGGCGACAAGTCCGGCGAGAAAGCAGAAAAACCCGCCACCGAGGCGCGGCCGGATGACGCCGAACCGAGGGCGGAAGCCAAGGCCGACACCAACAAGGCCGAGGCCGCCCCACCGCCGCCAACGCCAGCGCCCATGGGCCGCCTGTTCGGCGACGGCAAGCGCCGCGCCCAAGGTAACCAGGGCAAAAGCGGCGCGCTCGATCTGGTCGAGCTCAAGGATATGAGCATCCAGAGCCTGAATAACATCGCGAAGGATCTGGGCGTTCAAGGATTCGCGGGCCTGCGCAAGCAGGAGCTGATCTTCAAGATTCTGCAAGTCCAGGCGGAAAAAAGCGGTTTGATCTTCTCCGAAGGCGTGCTGGAATGCCTGCCGGACGGCTTCGGCTTCCTGCGCGCGCCCGAATACAACTACCTGCCCGGACCCGATGACGTCTATGTTTCGCCCTCGCAGATCCGGCGGTTCGATCTGCGCACGGGCGACACGGTGAGCGGCCAGATTCGCCCGCCCAAGGAAGGCGAACGCTATTTCGCGCTCATCAAAGTCGACGCGATCAACTTCGAGCCGCCCGAGGAAGCCCGCAACAAAATATTCTTCGACAACCTGACGCCGCTCTACCCGCAGTCGCGATTGAAGCTGGAAACCACCAAGGACAACTACTCCGGCCGCGTGATGGATCTGCTGACGCCGATCGGCAAAGGCCAGCGCGGGCTGATCGTGGCAGCCCCCCGCACGGGCAAGACCATGCTGTTGCAGTCGATCGCCAACTCCATTACCACGAACCATCCCGAGGTCACGCTCATCGTGCTGCTGATCGACGAGCGGCCCGAGGAGGTCACCGACATGCAACGCTCGGTTCGCGGCGAGGTTATCAGCTCCACCTTCGACGAGCCGGCTTCGCGCCACGTGCAGGTGGCCGAAATGGTCATCGAAAAAGCCAAGCGTTTGGTCGAGCACAAGAAAGACGTGGTCATTCTGCTGGATTCGATCACGCGCCTGGCCCGCGCCTACAACACCGTGGTTCCGCCCTCGGGCAAAGTGCTCTCGGGCGGCGTCGATTCGAACGCGCTGCAGCGGCCCAAGCGCTTTTTCGGCGCGGCGCGCAACATCGAGGAGGGCGGATCGCTGACGATCGTCGCCTCTGCGCTTATCGACACCGGAAGCCGCATGGACGACGTGATCTTCGAAGAGTTCAAGGGCACCGGCAACATGGAGATCCATCTGGATCGCAAGCTGATGGATAAGCGCGTGTTCCCGGCCATCGACATTTCGAAGTCCGGCACGCGCAAGGAAGAGCTGCTGCTGCCGCGCGACGAGCTGAACCGCGTGTGGGTGCTGCGCAAGGTGCTGAATCCGCTCTCGCCGGTGGAAAGCATGGAACTGTTGATCGACAAACTTTCCAAGACGGCGAACAACGCGCAATTTCTCGCCGCCATGAGTGGCTGAAAAGGGAGTCAGGAGCCAGAATGCGCCGCCCGCTCGTCTTCCTCATGGGGTGTGCGGCGCTTTCCGTTTTCGCGGCTGATCCGGTGGCGTTCGCGGACGTCCGCGCGGTCCTGGAAGAGTTCGCAGGACAGATGCCGGCCGGGCTTGCGGCGAACGAAGCCTCCTGGCAGGCGTGGAGCGTACAGCATGACCGCGACATTCGCGCGCGGCTGAAGCAGGGCGAGCTTGATTCAATGGTCAATCTGCTGCTGTACGGGACTTCCTTCACCAGCCAGCCGCGGATCTCGATGGCAACGCTCGCCGGGCAGACACGCGCGGGAGTGTTGCGGGCGCGCGTCGATGACCTGCTGCGCGGCTTGCGCACTCCAGGAAACAGCGCGCGGCTGAGGCTGGTAGGCGAACTTCTGGCCGGGGAGGTTCTGGATCCCGGCTCGCCCGCGGCAGGCACGTTCATGCTGGCGAATCTTCAACGAGTCCTGGAGGAAACCACGCGCTTCAACCAGCGGATGGCCGAGGCGAAATCGGACGCACAAGTGTTCCGCGACCGGGGCGTGTCGGTCGATACGGGTATCCTGCCCAACTTTGCGATCGAAACCGCGCTGCGGCGGATGCAGGAGCGGGGACTGCTCCGCAGCGGCGAGATCGCGCGCGCGGCCGTGATCGGGCCGGGCCTCGATTTCACCGACAAGGAATCCGGCTACGACTTCTACCCGCTGCAAACGCTTCAACCTTTCGCCCTGTACAACACGCTGATGCGCCTGGGCGTTGCGCGGCCGTCGATCACCGTGTTCGATATCAGCCCGCGGGTCCTCGATCATTTGCGCGCTGCGCGCGGCGGGAGTTATACGGTACAGCTCCCGCGCGATTCTTCGGCGGCGTGGAACCCGGAGGCCATCGCCTACTGGCGCTCCTTCGGCGATCAGGCGGGCGAATCCGTCGAGCCGATTGCCCCGCCCCCGCTTCTCCCCATGGTGACAACGCGAGCAGTGCGTTTCCCGCGCGAAGTCGTGGATGGTATCGCCACCGAGGACTTGAACATCGTCGTCGGCCGGCTGCGTGGCGCAAGCTTCGACTTGATCGTCGCCACCAACATCCTCGTTTATTACGATGCTTTCGAACAGGCTTTGGCCTTGGCAAACATTGCGGCGATGCTCAAGCCCGGCGGATTCCTGCTGACCAACGACGCGCTGCCCGAGGCGCGGAGCGTCCCGATGCGCTTACTCGAGCGCACCGCGGTGAACTACGTCGCGCAGCCGCGCTCGGGCGACACGGTCTACTGGTACCAGCGGCAGCGAAGCGGGGTGTACTAACGGGGCACTGGCGGCACACCCCAGCTTTGCCGCCTCGGCTTCGCGAGGCTGGTGGCGGACCAATCGAAATGACGCCAATCCCCGAGGGGACTGGCGCCAAGTCTATCACCGTCGAGGCTAGAACGTAATGCGGGCGACGATGGTGCCGTTGCGCGGCAGCGTGTTGACCGCCGTCGAGGACTCCGGCGGCAGGCGGCCGAAGCCGTTGGTGTAGACGCCCGTCGCGGGATCGCGGGCCGGCAGCGTTTGCGCGTTGGTCAGGTTTGCGGGGTCATTCCAGAACGCGCGGTTGAACAGGTTCGCGAACTCGGCCCGGACGTTCAGGTTGACCTGTTCGGTGAAGCGGAATGTTCGGCCGAAGCCCATGTTCTCGATCGGCCGGCGCTGGCTGCGATAGTCGGTGTAGTACAGCGCCGAGGTGCCGAACTGGCCGGGCGCCGGGTTGGCCCAGGCGTTCGGATTCAACGCCAGAGTACGCTGCGGATCGAAGCAGTGGCAATTCAAATTCAACTCATCGGTCCGGGCCTTGCCGGTATTGTCCACCCAGTTGGTGCTGAACAGGGGCTCACCCGGGACTCTGTTTGCGACCGTAGGCTGGAATACAAGATTATTCAGGTTCGGGCTGGTTTGCGCGTTGGGCACGGCCAGCGGCAGACCCGCCTGATACTGGAACAGGGCGCTGAGCGTCCAGTCCGAAAAGATGTAATTCACTACGCGATTGCCCCAATTCACGCGCGGCGATTGGTATTGGGCCGAAACGATGAACTGGAACGGAATATCGAAGCCCGAAATATGCTTGCTCAACTGGCGATTGAAAATGTCGTGGGACGGTCCCGAGGGGTCCGTGCCGAAGTTGACTTCCCGCTCGCCGCCCATGATCAGGTTCCGCGACCAGGTGAAGGTGCTGGTGAAAGACAGGCCGTGCGAGAGCCGCTGCGTCGCCTTGACTTGCAGCGAGTCGTACCAAGTCTTGCCGAGCGGCGGCCAGTAGTTGGCGATGTTACCGAACTGCGGATAGGGCCGCAACGCTTGCGCCACGGTTTGGTTGCGAGCGAAGAGCGCATACGGAGAGCTGCCGAAACCCCGGTTGGCGGCCGTAGCCGAGCTCACAAAGGAAGTGAGCAGGGTACGGTCCGCTTCCTTGGTTACGTCCAGCCCTACTGCTGCCAGCCGCTGGAAGGAGATCGCGTTGACGTTGATCAACCCCGGGGAAGGCCAGCCGTTGCCGCGGTTGGCGACGTAGGCCGCCTCCACCACCAGGTCCTTGCTCAATTCCCGCTGGACGCCGATGCTCCACTGATACTGGCGCGCGGGGCGGCCGGCGTTTTGATCCAACAGATTTGGACCGGCCGCAGCGGAGGCGGCCGGGTTCGTGGGAAGCTCGCCCGCATCATAGGACGGCCAGGGAACTGGCCGGAATTGTGGGGTGAATGGAATGCCCACGGACAACGTGGTCACCGGGAAGCCGAACACCGCAGTCGGCGTCGTGGCTGCCGATGAGGCGTACCCGCCCGTGGCGTTGTTGCTGCCCGCCGTGCCTGCGTAAACAATACCGAAGCCCAGCCGGATGACCGTCTTCTCATTCCACTGGTAAGCCAGACCGAGTCTCGGCGCGATCCCAAAGGGATAGTTGTTGGCCAGGTTGCAATTGCATCGCCCCGGGCCGCTGCCCTCGTAAATGGCGGCGCCCTTTATGCCGAGCACGGGATGAATCACATCCGGACCGAACAGGCGTCCGCGTCCATGCTGTTCTTTCAAGTACGTGGAATAGTCGTAGCGGATTCCGTAATCGAGCGTCAGTTTCCGCGTGACTTTCCACGTGTCCTGAGCGTAAATTCCAAACTGTTTTTTGCCCAGGCGAGGGAACACCGGGTTGCTGATGGAAACGCTATTGACGTGCCCAAGCAGGAAACTGGCAAACGGGAATCCCACGTTCCAGCCGCCGGCGGCGTTCACATTCTGGAAGGGCTGCCCGGTCTGCTGACCACTGAAGCTGTAGGTGCCCTCCGTGTTACTTCTGCCCAGAGCCGGATAACCTTCGGTCCGGAACTCGGAACCGAACTTGTAGGTGTGGTTGCCCTTCACCCAGTTCAGGCTCGTGTTGAACGTTGGACTTCTTGTGTAGTTGACGGTCCCCGCCTGCGAACCGATGTTCTTCATGCCACCGGTACCATTTGCGGCCTCCAAGCCATTGAACGTGCCGAAGTAATTGGACCCGGGAACGCCTCCCTTCAGGCCCAGTTCCTTTTCCGCGTCGAAATTTGTCCGTTGGCCCTCACCGGTAACGGACGGCACGTCGAACTCGGTTTGACGGAAGCCGGCGCCCAAATGCAGCAGGATCGTTGGCGTCAGGGTGTGATCGTAGTTGAGCCGGTACAGAGGTGCGTACGTGTAAGTGCCGATTGCCGTCGTCGCAGGCCCCGGAATCCCATCGATCTGGCCGAAGGGAATATTCAGCGCGCTTTCGGTGGAGGTGCGTTGCCAGAAGAAAGAGAGCTTCCCCTTGCTGCCGATGTTTTGGTCGGCCTTGACGGACGGAATCTGCGTAACACGCTGGCTCGGCACCGGAGCGAAATAATTCCGCGCGAGCGCCGCAGCGAAGGGCCCTTGCGGCAGGGGAACGAATTTGAGGATATTCAGCGCCACCGGATCAAAGCGGCTCGCCGGGATGACATTGCCCGGAAACTGCGTCCGCACCTGCTTCCCGTCCACCGTTTGGGTGGTGTTCGGATCGTAGACCATGCCCTCACGCATGATGTTGCCGAGAGGATCCGGATTGGGATACTGGCGCGATGTGAGTGCGGAGGCGAAATTGCCCGCACGGTAGGTTTCGGTCGGCACGGTGACGCGCAGGTTGTTGGTGGTGATAATCTGCCGTTCGCGGAACTGCTCGAAGTTGACAAAGAAGAAGGTCTTGTCCCGGCCGTCGTACACCTTCGGAAGCCGTACGGGGCCACCCGCCGTGAATCCCCAATCATGACGCCGCTGCGGTGGACGCTGGTTGCCGCCGCGTCCGTTATCCGTAAACGGGAAACCAGCCCAGAGCGCTTCGTTCACGAAGTAGTCGTAACCGGAGCCATGATACTGATTCGTGCCGGACCTCATCGTCAGGTTGAAATATCCGCCGCCCACTTGGCCGAACTCGGCTGAGTAGTTACTGGTCTGGATCGCCATTTCCTGAATGGCGTCGACGCTGGGCTGATTCTGCGCCGGCACGCCGGACGTCCCCGTATTTTGCGCCTCCTGGCCCTCGATCCGGTAGGACTGCGTATTCATCGGCGCGCCATTGATGCGCAGGTTGGAGTTCGGGGCCCAATAGGTTCCGGGGATCAGGCGAGCCACGGCGTTGGGGTTGCGGATACCGGCGGCGCCTGCCTGCCCAGCCCCGATGCCAAGCACGGGCAGCGCGTTCAAGCTGCTGGTCGCAATATTGTGGCTTAACTCGCCGCTCTCGGTCTTCAACAGGCTGGCTTCGGCGGTCACTGTGACCGACTCGGTTGCGGCTCCGACCTCAAGCGAAATATCGACGCGCAGCGTCTGCGCCACTTGCACGGTCAAGCCCGCGCGGTTGTAGGTCTTGAACCCGGGAACCGAAACCGTCAGCTCATACAGACCGGCAGGCAACTGGGGAATCGTGTAATTCCCGGTCTCCGAAGACGTCACCGGATACACCAGACCAGTGGCCGTGTTCCGCGCTTCGATCGGAGCTCCGGCGACCACTGCGCCCGCAGGGTCGGAAAGAGTTCCTGTGATGGTTCCACGATCGCTCTGAGCAAACGCGACGGAAACAGCTAGCATGAGGCTGAACGCGAGTACGGCTTTGCGCATGAGACTCCCCCTTAGGAATGTTTACTCCATGAGCCGCGAGACACTTCGACTTACCGCCTTATGGAAACATAAGGGAGTTTCCCGCCGAAGTCAAGCTAACGGAGGGCGCCAAGGCGTCATGAGGTTCGCACATGATTGCAGCCGGGCAGGTTGGCAAGGCATCCCGGAAGGGACGCGTGGTGTAAGCGCCGCCCTCCGGGCTTCGCCGCTGCCATGACCCGGCGGCAGGTCACGCCTTCAGGAAATTCAATATCTCCTCGGTCGTTTCCTTGGGCGTCGTCTCCTGCAAGGAATGCCCGCCGGGCAGTCCCTTTCCAGTAACGTTGACGCCTTCCTTTTTCCAGATGCCGAGCACGTCGTAAAGCTGGCCCATCGATCCCGTGGCCGCCCACAGGGTCTGCACCGGGCACTGGATCTTCTTGCCCGCGGCTTCGTCTTTCAAGTCCAGTTCCAGGTCGATCGAGGCCGAAGCACGGTAATCCTCGCACATCGCGTGAATTGTGCCGGGAAGTAGCATCACCCGCATGTATTCCTTTTGTAATTCTCCGGTGGCGCGGGCGGCTTGCGCCTCGTATTGCGCCTTCAACTCGTTCTCCGGCACGGGCGCGCGCCGGATGTAACTGAACCAGTGGAAGTAGGCCTGCACGAAGCGGATATCGACATGGGTGTACAGGTAGTGCGCGGGCACGATGTCGATCACGGTCAACCGGGTCACGTTTTCGGGATGATCCAGGGCCATCCGCCGGCCCACGCGCCCGCCCCGGTCATGGCCTACCACAGCGAAGCGGTCGTAGCCGAAGTGTTTCATCACTTCGACGCCGTCGAGCGCCATGGCGATCTTCGAGTGGTTGTAATGATTCTCGCCATCCTCCGGCTTGCTGGAATCGCCGTAGCCACGCAGGTCGATCATCACGAGCCGGTAATGCTTCGACAGCTCCGGCGCAACGAGGTGCCAGGTGCACAGCGATTGCGGCGCGCCGTGCATCATCAGCAGTGGCGGCCCTTCGCCTCCGGTCACGACGTTGATTTCGGCGCCCGTCGTCTTCACGCGTTCGTTGTTGAAGCCGGCCGGAAACAGGCGCGGCCAGGCCGGTTCGGTGTTGGCTTGTGCGTTCGCGTTGCGGGTCAAGGCGGCGGCGCCGGCGGCGAGCGCGGCGGTCCGGATTAGTTCGCGGCGAGTCGAGTTGGACATAGCATCCGCCATTGTATCGCGCCGAAATGCCGGACGGGGTATAATCCCTTTGAACGGGGAGGCCCTCATGCGAATAATCGCAATGCTCGCGCTGTCGTGCGCGGCCTTAGACGCTCAATGGCAAAACGTCCGGACCCCGAACGTTCCACGCAACCCGGACGGCAGCCCGAATCTGTCGGCGCCCGCGCCGCGGCGTGACGACGGAAGACCCGACCTCTCCGGCATCTGGAACCCGAATCCAAGGTTCCTGCGCAACATCGCCGCCGATCTCGGTAACCACGGCGTGCCGATGCGTCCGTGGGCCGAGGAGCTGTTCAACGTGCGCGCCAGCGGAGCGATCTCGCACCTCGAGCCCGACGCCAACTGCTTGCCGCAGGGCACGCCCAAAATCAGCACGGCTCCGGCGCCGTGGAAGCTGATTCAGTATCCCGACTACATCGTCATCCTCTATGAAGCCTTCACGCAGTGGCGGCAGATTTTTATGGACGGCCGCAAGCATCCTGTCGATCCGAATCCAACTTGGTTCGGTTATTCGATCGGCCACTGGGAAGGCGACACGCTGGTGGTCGAATCCGTTGGGTTTAATGGCCGGGTCTGGCTGGACCAGTTGGGCCACCCCACGACGGAAGAATTGAAGGTGACCGAACGCTTCCGCCGCAAGGATTTCGGGCACATGGAAATCGCCGTTACCATCGATGATCGCGCGGCCTACACGCGGCCCTGGACCGTGACGTATGAGTCCACATTATTGGTTGACGGCGAATTGATCGAGTTCATCTGCCCGGAGAACGAGCAGGACATCAAGCACATGAGGCCGAAGCAGTAAACGAAGGGTCCACGTGGTCGTCGCGCTGGCTGCCGCCGGTGAGCGGGGGCCGCCGGATTTTCAGAACCGCTAGAAGGGAACGTCGTCGTCGCTGATCGTGTCGCTGGACGGAGGCGCGGAGGCTGTGGCCGGGCGGGCGCGCGGAGCGCTGCGGGGTTCCTGCGAATATTCATCGCCGCCGGGGCCGCCTTCGCCGCGCCCGCCGAGCAGGATGACGTCGTCGGCCACCACCTCGGTGACCCACACTTTTTTGCCGTCCTTGTCGTCGTAGCTGCGCGTCTGGATGCGGCCTTCGACATAAACTTGCTTGCCCTTGGTGAGATACGGCGCGATGTTCTCGCCGCGCCACAGGACCACGTTGGTCCAGTTGGTTTCTTCCTTCCACTCGCCGCTTTGCTGGTCCTTCCAGCGGCGGTTGGTGGCCACGGAGAATTTGGTCACGGCCGTTTGCGAGGCGGTGTAAGCGGTCTCGGCATCGCGCCCGAGGTGCCCGATGAGGATGACTTTGTTTACGCTGCGGCTTGCCATGCTTGTTTGAACTTACCACATACGCGTCGGCGGCGGACTACCGCGTTCGAGAGATCTGGTCCTGATCCATTGGCAACCCGACTATAGCACGGATCCGGGTCCCCGCACCCACAGAAACACCTGGAAAAACGCGTATGCAGTGATCGCGATGGCGATCCAGGCTAGCGTTCTCCACAGGCTCTCGTCGGAGCGCGTGCGCTTGGGGATACCGGCAAGGTAAGCGACCACGAATCCGCCAGCCAAGCCGCCCACATGCGCGGCATTGTCGATGCCCGGGAACAAGAACCCGATCGCCAGAATTTGCACCACCCAGCGAATATAGGCGCCGCGCATGGCGCCCGCCAGGGTATGCCGCTCGCGCGTGCCCAGAGCGATCATGGCCCCGATCAATCCGCTCAGCGCGGCGGAGGCGCCGATGGAAAGCGCCGGAGTCCAGTACATGCTCGCGGCGAAGCCCACGACATTGGAGACGAAGTAGATCACCAGGAAGCGATGGGTTCCGAACGCATGCTCGACGTTCGGACCCAGGTCCCATAGCACCCAGGAGTTCATCAGGAAGTGGAAAATTCCGCCGTGCAGGAATCCGGC
>CAZTKA010000094.1:0-13613 GCA_964614015.1 uncultured Bordetella sp.
CGGTGGAAAAAGCCGAGGCTCCCGCGCTTCCGGCGGTTACAGCACAGCCCGCGCCGGGAATTTATTTCGCGGCCAAGCCCGATGTCACGCAGACGTCCTTTTCCATCGGGCATCTGGGCGGAACGCTGCGCGACAAGGATTACCCGGCGCTGCAAGTCGCCAGCAGCATTTTGGGCCAAGGCTTCAAGAGCCGCCTGATCGCGCAGCTTCGCACCAAGCTGGGATATGTGTATTCGATCGGCGCGACCTGGGATGCGCAGTACGATCATCCGGGAACGTTCCGGATCGGCGGCAGCACCAGGTCAGCAACCGCGGTCGAGGCGCTGCAAGCGATTCGCGCCGAAGTGGAGAAGATGCGCACCGAGCAAGTGACCCAGGCCGAGCTCGCCGAAGCCAACCAGAGCGCGCTGGACAAGTTCGTATTCTTCTTTGACAATCCGGCCAAGACGCTGAACCGGCTACTGCAATACGAGTATTTCGGCTATCCGAAGGATTTCCTGTTCCAGTATCAAAAAGCCGTCGAAGGCGTCACGCGGGCCGATGTTCTGCGCGTGATGAAGGAACACGTCCGGCCGGAGGCGCTGACGATTGTGGCGGTGGGCAATCTGGCGGAGATGCCGACACCGTTGAGCACGCTCGGCCCGGTGAACACGCTGGACGTGACGATTCCGGAGCCGAGGCCGGAGCTCGCGGCCTTCGATGCGGCGAGCCTGGGACGCGGGCAGGCGCTCCTGGAGCGCGCGCGTCAGGCCGTGGGAGGGGCCGAACGCCTCGCCGGACCGGTTCCGCGGAGCTGCCCAGCCGGAGGATGTATCGCACGCTGGGACAAGGCAGTCCGGCCGAAGCAACGGAGATCTTCTCCGGTTGGTGGGAGGCCGGAGGCGTCCGACACCCGTTCAAGACTGTGCTGGAAGAGAGCGGGCAGAAGGTTGCGGACGCCACCGTTTCGGATTACAAGATCAATAGCGGGCTGATGGCTCAGGAGTTGGGGAGGCGGCCATGATCGTGAAGGAATCAGGAATCAGAAGTCAGGGACCAGAATCGCGCCGTTGGTTCCTGCGCACCGGACTGCTGGTGGCGCTATCGGAAATCGCGCGCGCGCAGGACCGGCAGGTTCGCGGCAAACAGATCATCGATGCGACGATCCAGGCTCTTGGCGGCGAGAAGTTTCTGAACGTCCGGAACCGGGTGGAATCCGGCCGCGCCTATTCATTTTTCAATGAGCAGTTGAGCGGGCTGTCGGTCGCGCGGTTCTACACGCGTTATATCGCGGAACCGAATGCCGGCGAAAAACTCGCGCAACAGGAGCGGCAGGCTTTCGGCAAGGACGAATATTACTTTGTGATCCTGCGCGAGGAAGGCGGCTGGGAAGTGACGTTCCGCGGGCCGAAAAAATTGGAAGCGGACCAGATCCGGCGGCATCACGATAGTGTGCTGCACAACGTTTTCTATATTCTGCGGAACCGGCTGAACGAAGCGGGGCTGGTTTTCGAGGCGCGCGGAACGGACGTCATCGACAATATGGCCGTGGACGTGGTGGACGTGATCGATTCCAGGAACCGCGTGGTGACGGTCTACATTCACAAGGCGACCAAGCTGCCGGTGCGGCAGGATTGGACGTGGCGCGACCCGCTGACGCGCGAACGCAACGATGAATTGACGCGCTTTGCCCGCTACCGCGAGGTGGCCGGCACGCAGTGGCCGTTCCAGATGCACCGCGAGCGCAACGGGCTCAAGATTTATGAGATGTTCGCCGATTCGGTGACCATCAATCAAAACCTGGATGAGGCCCTGTTCGCCATTCCGAGCTCCGATACCCGGCCGAAAAAATAATGCGGCTAACTCAATTCGCGGTCGAGCCACGCCAGGTAGGCTTCGGAGCCGTCGACGATGGGCAGCGCGATCGCCTCGGGGACTTCGTAGGTGTGTACCTTCGCCAGCTCCTCGCGCAGCGCCGGGAACGCGCCGCGGCGGCTTTTGATCACCAGGAGCCACTCGGCGTCGTCTTCGATTTTGTCCTTCCAGCGATACACGCTGCGCACTCCCGGAATGATGTTGACGCAGGCAGCCAGACGCCGCTCCACGAAGTGCCGGGCCAGTTGGCTGGCCTGCTCCTCCGAGGAGCACGTGGAAAGCACGAGGATCTTGTCGGTCATCGGTTTCGCGCCGGCAGCCGGCTCAAATCAGGGACGCCGTCCAGCGCCTGAGGCGGGTTGGAATCGGCGGTTTGGGCCTTGGGGAGCTTCGCGATGCGCTTCCGCGCATCTTCGGCTTTCTTCTTGTCCGGCGTCAGCTCGATGAACCTGGCGTAGGCTTCGCGCGCCGCGCCGTAGTCCTTGATCTTCTCGCTGGCTTCGCCGAGCTTGAAGTAGGCTTCGGGCCAGCCTTGATCCCACAGCGTAGCTTCCCGGTAGCGCGCGGCGGCGGCCTTGTAGTTTCCGCGCTTTGCGTAGAAGTCGCCGGTGGACATCTCCTTCTTGGCTTGCAACGGATTGAAGGTATACTCCTGCGGCCGGACCAGGCGCTCGTCTTCCTCGGGCGGCTCAGCATACACCGGCTCCTTCGGCTGCGCGAGAAGCGTCAGGCTGAATAGCGCGGCGAGGAACAACCTGCGTGCCACAATTTGAGTATAGGCCCACTGAACCAGCTTCGCGAACGCGCCGCGGAACTGCCCGCCGCACCCGGAGTGTACCTCTATAAGGACACGCACGGAACTGTGCTCTACGTCGGCAAAGCCAAGAACCTGCGCAGCCGTGTGCGGAGTTATTTTCTCGACGAACGCTTGGCCGACGCCAAGACCGGAACCTTGCTCCAGGAGGCCCGGCAGATTGAATTCATCCGGGTCGATAACGAGAAGGAAGCGCTCGCGCTGGAGAACAATCTGATCAAGCAGTGGAAGCCGCGCTTTAATATCCTGCTGCGGGACGACAAGACGTACCCGTACATCCAGATCACGGCCGAAAGCTACCCGCGCGTGTATGTCACGCGGCGTCTGCGCAAGGATGGCTCGACCTATTACGGCCCTTATTTCCCGGGCAACCTGGCGCACCGCCTGGTGCACATTATTCATCGCCATTTCAAAGTGCCGTCGTGCAAGGTGGACCTGACGCGCAAGCACTCGCATCCGTGCCTGGAGTATCACATCCACCGCTGCCACGGTCCGTGCGTGGAGGGCCTGGTGACGGACGAGCGCTACGCCGAAGCGGTGCGGGACGTGCGCCTGTTCCTGGAAGGCCGGCACACGGATCTGGCGAGTGATCTGCGCCGGCGCATCGGGGCTGCGAGCGCCGAGATGCGCTATGAAGAAGCCGCGAGCCTGCACGCACTGCTGCGCACCGTGGAAGAGGCCGGGGAGAAACAGAAGATGGCGGCGGCCGAGGGTACCGACACCGACATTTTCGCCTACTACGCCGAGCCTCCTCTGGTCGCGGTGAATCTGTTCCACTTGCGCCACGGGCACATCGTAGACCGGCGCGAGTACTTCTGGGAAGACCAGCACGCTTTGGACCCGTCCGAGTTTTTCGCGTCGCTGCTCAAGCAGGTGTATTTGAACGATCCCTATGTTCCGGCCTTCATTCACGTGCCGGTCGAGTTCGAGGAACGCGAGCTGCTGGAAGAATTCCTCACCGAACGCCGCGGCCGCAAGGTGGAGATTCACACGCCGCAGCGCGGGCAGAAGAAGGCCCTGCTCGCGCTGGTGGAATCGAACGCGCGCCACAGCTTCGAACAGCGGTTCCGCGTGCTGAAGCCGTCCTGGCAGGCGATTCAAGAGGCTCTGGCCGATGCGCTGAATCTGGAGACCGCGCCCCGGCGCATCGAGTGCTTCGATATTTCGCATATTCAGGGCACCGACAAGGTCGCCAGCATGGTGGTGTGGGAGGACGGGCGCATGAAGAAGCCGGATTACCGCAAATTCGTGATTCGCACGGTGAAAGGCAACGACGATTTCGCCTGCATGCGCGAGGTGATCACGCGGCGCTACGGGCGGCTGCGAGAGGAAGGTGCGCGGAGGCCCGGCCTGGTGCTCGTGGACGGAGGCCTCGGCCAACTGCACGCTGCCGCGGAAGCGCTTGAAGAACTCGGCATCACGGACCAGCCGCTGGCCTCGATTGCCAAGCGCGAGGAATGGATCTACGTCTATGGCCAGGAAGACGAACCGGTCGTGCTCGACAAATTTTCACCGGTTTTGCATCTGGTGCAGCAGGTCCGCGATGAAGCGCACCGGTTTGCGATTACCTTCCATCGCACGCGGCGCAACGCGAGCCGCTTGCGCGGGGAGCTCGAGAACATTCCGGGCATTGGGAAAAAGACGGCATCAAAGCTGCTGCGCCATTTCGGCAGCGTGGAACTCGTGCGTCAGGCTTCCGATGACGATCTGTCGGCGGTGGTGGGCCGCGCGGCGGTGAGGAAACTGCGCAGCACGGGTCTGTAGCGCCTGTGCATGTGCGATGATCGTTACAAGGAGGACACGATGAAGCCACTCGCCGTGATTTTTTTGGTAACGGGAACGGCGTTCGCCGCCACCGCTCCGGAACGTCTCGAAGAAGCAGCCGTCGCTCTTCAGGAAGTGATGGAGATCCCCGACAAATCGATCCCCCAGGAGCTCCTGGCCCGGGCTGAGTGCATCATCATCGTGCCCGATCTCAAGAAGGGCGCCTTCATCTTCGGCGCCAAGTACGGGCGCGGCTTCGCGAGCTGCCGGAACGAAAACGGCGTGGGCTGGTCGGCGCCGGGGGCGGTTCGCGTCGAGGGTGGCAGTTTCGGCGCGCAGATCGGCGGCAGTGAAACCGACGTCTTTATGCTGGTGATGAATAAGAAGGGCATGGACCGGCTGCTTTCGACCAAGTTCACCTTGGGAGGCGAGGCGGCGGCCGCCGCGGGTCCCGTGGGACGCACCACGCAAGCGGAAACCGACGCCGCGATGACCGCGGAAATCCTCACCTGGTCGCGTTCGCGCGGCCTGTTCGCGGGCGTTTCGCTGCAGGGCGCGACGCTGCGCGAGGATAAGGGCTGGAATGAGGAGCTCTACGGCCAGGGCCTCACGAATCGCGCCATTATCACCGGAGGACGGGCCGCGCCCGCCTCGGCCGCGAAGCTGTTGGCCGAACTGAACCGTTATTCCAGCCGCCGGTAACATGCCTGATTCCGAACTTTCGGCACGCATGCGGGACGACTGGAATGCCCGCGCGCGTGAGGACATGGAATATTTCGTGGCCTTCGGCCGCCCCGACGCCGGAGCCACGGATTTCTTCGCTACGGCCAGCGACGTCGTCCGCAATCTGGACTTGGAACTGCGCCGCGCTCCGGCATCGGAGCGCAGCCGATGGCGCGCACTCGAGATCGGCTGCGGCCCCGCGCGCGTGATGCGGCCTATGGCCAGCCGCTTCGCGGAGATTCATGGCGTGGATATCTCGGATGAAATGATCCGGCGGGCGCGAGAGAATCTGGCGGGCGTTCCGAACGCGTATGTGCATGTTGGTGACGGAACCCGGCTGACGGGGTTTCCGGATGAGTGGTTCGACTTCGTGTACTCTTACGCCGTGTTTCAGCACATCCCGAGCATGGAAGCAGTCTATGAATACCTGCGTGAGATCCGGCGCGTGTTGAAAGGCGGCGGCCTCGCGCGGCTGCAATTCAACGGCTTGCCCCGCGGCGGTTATGAAGACGCGTATGACACCTGGTCGGGCGCACGGTTTTCGAGCGCGGAGATTCTGCAGTTCACAGAATCGCGCGATTTCCAGGTGCTCGCGCTGGAAGGCGCGGCCACGCAGTATCTCTGGACCACGTGGAAAAAACAGCCTGAAGGCTGGTGCGCGGCGCAGCGGGAAAGAACGTTCGCGCCGGACACGGCGCAGATCCGGCGCATCACGAATGCCAGCAGCTCAGAACCGCTAGCGCCCTGCCGCGGCCATTTTTCGGCGATCTCGCTGCTGGTGGAGAATCTGCCTGCGGAGGCTGGACTGCATCATCTGCGTGTGGCCATCGGCGACTCCCTTGGCACGGTCGCCTACGTTGGCCCGCTGGATAACATTGGCTTGCGGCAGGTCATGGTGCTGCTGCCCGATCTGGAAGCCACCGGGTTGCTGCCGGTGGAGCTCCGCTGGCTGGAGCAATCGATTGCGCCTCAGGCCACGGTGCGCGTGATCCCGCCGGGGCCGATGGTGCCGTGCATCAAATCCGTGACCGACGGCCGGAATTTCATGGCGGGGACGCGCATCGAGTCGCGCACCGTAAAGGTCACGCTGGAAGAGGTCGCGCGGCCGGAGGAAATCGAGGCAGCGGTGGATGGCATCGCGGTGACCGACGTCAGTTGCTTCTGCACGGACCCGCGGCCGCAGCGGTTCGAATTCAATTTCCGCCTGCCGGAGGGAACCGCTCCCGGCGAGCATGCGCTCGAAGTGCGCATCGGGCGGCGCAAGTTCGCCCCGGTGACGCTGGATGTGCGGAATTAAGGCTCCAAGCTCCAAGCGTCCCTGCGGCGCTTACCAGCCCATCGCGGTCGAGAGCCCCTTCCAGGCCAACTGCCCACCCAGGAACACCAGCGCCAGGCACAGGAAGAAGCGCAGCCGCCTGGACGGCAGCTTCGATGCGAGCAGTGCCCCGCCCACCGCGCCCGCGGTTCCGCCGATCAGCAGCTTCATCAACACGCTCAGATTCAGGTCGCCCATCGCGGCGCGGATGCCGCCGCCGACCAGCGACAGCACCAGCCCAAAGCTGAGGTCCGTGCCGACCACCGCCGCCGGAGCAAGCGTCGTCATGTTCATCAGACACAGCGCGCCGAGCGCGCCGGCGCCCGCGGACGAAAATCCAACTTCGATGCCGATCGGCAAGCCGACAGCCGCCAGCCAGGGCGTGCGGTCATGCCGCGTGACGTTGGTGAACCGGAACAGATTCAGCAGAGCGATGCTCATGATGGTGAAGCCGACAAAAGCCGTCACCCAATCGCTCTTGAAGCCGGAAAGCAGCAGCGCGCCACCCAGCACTCCGGGCAAACCGGTCGCCAGCAGAAACCCGAGAGCTCGCCAGTTCACTTGTTGCCGGCGGATGTAGACCGGTGTCGTCAGGATCTTGACCACGGCTCCAAAGATCAGCGCCGTGCCCACCGCTTGCGGCGTCGGCATGCCGAGCAGCAAAATCAACAGCGGCGTCGTCAGGGAGCCGGCGCCAACTCCCGTCAGGCCGATGAAGACCGCAATGACGAACCCCAGCAGGACTGCGGTCATGCGGCGCTATTTTTCTCCGATGTGGATGCCGCACTCGAGCTTGCCCTGGCCTTGCCAGCGTCCGGAACGCGGATCGTTCGGATCGAGCGGCAGCTTGGTGCATGGCTGGCAGCCGATGCTGGTATAGCCGAGCTCGTACAAGGACAATTCCGGAATCGCGTGCTCCTGCATGTACTGCCACACCTCGCGTGTGGTCCAATCGGCCAGCGGGCTGATCTTCTGGAGCACCTTTCCGCTGGGGAGCTTGAAGGGCTCGACGTGCTGCAGATTCGCGCGCGTGGGAGATTGATCGCGGCGCAGCGCAGTGAACCAGATGTCGTACGATTCCAGCCCCGCAAACAGCGGCTCCACCTTGCGCAGCTTGCAGCACCTGTTCGGATCGGTCTGGTTCAAAATCCCAAATTGCGCCTCCTGCCCGGCGACGCTCTGCCTGGCCTGGAGGTTGATCAGATTCAGATGCCAATCCTTCGTAATCTGGTCGCGATAGGCCAGGATTTCCGGAAAGTGATAGCCGGTGTCCAGGAACAGCACCGCGATCTCCGGGCGCTGTTTGCGGATCATGTCGACAAGCACGACGCATTCCGATTGAAAGCTGCTGGTGACGCACGGCCTGCTCGAAGCCGCCAATTGCGTGTGGATCAACGCCTCGGCGCGTGCGATTTTATCGTCGATCGTCAGGGGGATCATTTCAGTACTCCCTTGAGCAGCCCGCGCAGAATTTCGACCGCTTGTTCGTCGTCGGCCGGCAGATTCAGCCGGGCCTCCTCGGAAACGGCGCCGCGGACCAGGCGCACCAGGCGGTCGCGGCCGCTTTCGGCCGAACCCTCGGCTGCGTTCAGAATCATACCCGCGCCGGCCGTAGCATTGGTTTTGCGGTCGATCAGGATGAAACTGCCGGTGCCACGGTTTTCCCGGTACGAATCGAAGAACAAGGGCTTGGCCGTCGAGATGCGCACCACGCCGATCTCATTCATCGACAGGCTGCTGGCGGCTTCGGTTTCGAGCGTGGCGACGTTGACCAGGTGCTTGACTTTCTCGACGCGCGCTGGAACCGTCTGCGTGGTGTGCTTCACCAAGTAATCATGGGCCGGATCGAGCGCGTGGCCGTCGAACCACACCATGGTGGCCTCGAAGGCCTTCGCGATCTGGGGTTGATCGCCCGCCGCGATCATGTCGCCCCGGCTGATATCGATTTCGTCGGCCAGCGCCAGCGTGACCGACATGGGCGCGTGGGCTTCCTTGAGATCTCCGTCGTAGGTCACCACGCGGGTCACCTTGGTCCAGCGGCCCGAGGGCAGCGCGCGCACGGCGTCGCCGGGCTTGATTTTTCCGGAAGCGATCTGCCCGGCGAATCCGCGAAAGTGCTGATCGGGCCGCGAAACACGCTGTACCGGCATGCGGAACGGAGCATGCACGGAGCGCACTTCGGTTTCGACGGTCTCCAGATGCTCCAGCAGGCACGGTCCATGGAACCAGGGCATGTGCTTGCCGGGCTCGACCACGTTGTCGCCCTTGAGCGCGCTGATCGGGATGAAGTATGCGTGATGCACGCCGAGACTGGCCAGGTAGGCCTTGTACTCATCGTGAATGCGGCGGAAAACTTCCTGGTCGTAGCCGGCCAGATCCATTTTGTTCACCGCGATGACGAAATGAGGAATGCCGAGCAGCGAGGCGATATACCCGTGCCGGCGGGATTGTACGGTCATGCCGCGATGCGCGTCGAGCAGAATGACCACGAGTTCGGCCGTGGAGGCGCCCGTGGCCATATTGCGAGTGTACTGCTCGTGGCCGGGCGTGTCGGCCAGGATGAACTTTCGCTTGGGCGTGGAGAAATAGCGGTAAGCGACGTCGATGGTGATGCCCTGCTCGCGCTCGGCGCGCAAACCGTCGGTAAGCAGGGCGAAGTCGATTTCGCCGCCGCGAATGACGCTCTTCAGTTGGTCTTCATAGGCCCCGCGCGCATCATGCAGCAAACGGCCGATCAGCGTGCTCTTGCCGTCGTCGACGCTGCCGGCGGTCGTCAGGCGCAGCAGATCCTTGGATTCTTCCTGAGCGAGAAAGGCGTCGATGTCGAAGCGCTCGTCGGTTCGCACCGCGGTGGTCATAACTGTGACTGTAAGGATCCTTTATGGTAGCATAGTATTGTCCCTATTGTCTATCTAGAATAAACAATTCATCGGCCGCAAGCCGGGCCATTTCACCCACTAAAACTCTCCGATTTTACCCCCTTTGCTCTTTCATCAGGCCAAAATCCGTGATATAATCGCTTGATTTTTTGCACCGGAGGTAAGGGGAACCATGAATCGAAAACTGCTTTGTTCGCTTGTTGCAGCCTTGCTGGTCTCCTGCTCGATTAGTTTTGGTCAAACGGCGCTAGCCACCGTTACGGGAACGATTACCGACGCGTCGGGCGCCGTCATCGCGAACGCGCCCGTTGAGCTCCGTAATCTGGAGACTGGACAGATCTACACGGCGGCCAGCTCCAGCACCGGCAACTACAGCGTGACGCAGTTGCCGGTCGGCGACTATGACCTGACAATTTCGTCCCCAGGGTTCAAGACATTTCTGCATACCAAGTTCCATTTGGCGGCTGCCCAGACCATGCGCGAGGACGTTACGCTCGAAGTGGGTCAGACAACGGAATCGGTCACGGTTACCGCCGAGGCTTCGCTGCTGAAGACTGAGACTACCAACGTGGTCCAGAACGTCACGCTGACGCAGTTAAACAACTTGCCGGTTTTGGCAATTGGCGCCACCAACTCCGGCTTCCGCGATCCGTTCGCCGCGGTGCGGCTGGTTCCCGGAATCCGCTATAACAACGGCTCCAACATCGGCGCCGGCACCACGTCTGCCGTCAACCAAATGGTGGTCAACGGAACGCCCTCCAACACGTTTCAGGCGCGCCTGGATGGCCTGACCATCAACCCCACTATCCCGCGCACGCTGGGCGCATACATGCAAACGCAACCCTCCGTGGACGCGATTGAGGAGGTGGCCATCGAGACCAGCAACTTCGCGGCCGAATACGGCACCTCCGGCGGCGCCATGTTCAACATGGTAACCAAGAGCGGCACCAACAACTACCACGGAAGCGCCTACGACTACGTCACCAATGAGGCCTTGAACTCCCATCAGCCCTATACCGGCATCCGTAACACAGTGAAGCAGCACGACTGGGGTTACACCGTGGGCGGTCCGGTGTGGTTCCCCAAGCTGTATGACGGCAGGAACAAGACCTTCTTTTTCTGGAGCTACGAACAGTTCCGCAATAAGAACATCAACACCAGCAATAACACGACGGTCCCCATACCGGCCTATCGCGAGGGCGATTTTAGCAACCTCATTCTTCAGGAAAATCGCCTGATCACGCGGTCCAGCGGCGGCACGAGTGTTCCGGTCACGGACGCACTGGGCCGCCAGATCCCGAGCGGCACGATCTTCGATCCGGCCACGCAACGGGCGGCGCCCAACGGCGTTCAGGTCCGCGATGCTTTCCCGGGCAACAAGATCCCGCTGGATCGATTCGACCCGATCTCGGTCAAGGTTCTGGCGCTGGTGCCGCTGCCCCTCGGTGACAATTCCACCCGACAGGCCGGCAACAACTATCAAGGACAGTTTGACTCGAGCCGCAGGTCTGGGATCCCGTCGATCAAGTTCGACCAGAACATGGGCACCAAGGGCCGCATGTCCATCTACTACCAGGACACTCATACCAAGGTTCCGCGCACGCCCACTGGGGCCGACGGGTTTCCCGATAACATCACCGGTTCGGTCAGTTCCGTCAGTTCGGGGCAGACGATTCGCCTGAATTATGACTACACGGTGACTCCCAAGCTGCTACTGCATCTGGGCGCGGGCTGGAACGACAACGACTTCGGCCTCGAAGCCGCAATCACGAACTATGATTCCTTCAAGGAACTGGGCCTGACCGGACAGACGTTGCCCCGGTACTTCCCAAGGCTGGTGGTCGGAGCCAATGCAAACACGGCGATTGGAGGTATGTCGAGTTTGGGCCAGTTCTTCCCGGACAGGGCCATGGAACGGCGGCCCTCCGGTACCGCCTCTGCTACCTATGTAGCTGGCTCGCACACTTTCAAGCTTGGCTCGGACTGGCGGCTGGAGAAGGGCCCCAGGTACCTCTTTGGCAACACCAACGGCACCTACACGTTTGGCGATAACATGACTGAGCAACCCTCGCTGCAAGGCATCCAGACGAACCAGGGGTTCGACGGCTTCCCGCTGGCTTCCTTCCTCTTGGGCGGCATGAGCTCGAACTCGCAGGCGGCGCCGATCGCCCAGGCCTACAGCAAATCCCAAACCGCGCTGTTTCTTCAGGACAGCTGGAAAGTCAGCCGTAAGCTGACGCTCGACTACGGTTTGCGCTGGGACTACGGAACTTACGCCCGCGAGCAGTATGGCCGTAACGGCTCCATCGGCCTGGCGATCCCGAATCCGTCCGCGGGCGGAAGACTGGGGGCGATGCAGTTCGAAGCGACTTGCAATTGCAACTTCGCGGATAATTACAAGTACGCGATCGGGCCGCGGCTGGGCGCGGCTTACCAGATCAACACCAAGACCGTGCTGCGCGGCGGTTTCGGTGTGGTATACAACTCCACATCGACCGCGCAGGGCTCATTCACGTCCAGCGCTTCCTCGACCTCGTTCGCGGCAAATTCCGGCCTGATCACCGGCCTGTTCAAGAACGGCATGCCCGCCGACGTCCGCGCCGTGTGGCCCTCCTTCAACCCAGGTGTTGGTCATGGCGTGGGAGCCGTCATCGCAATGCCCGCTCTCCTGGACCGCAACGCCGGCCGCCCGGCCCGGCTGTTGCAGTGGAGCGTCGGGATCCAGCGGGAGTTGAATCGCAACCTCGTGGTCGAAGCCTCCTACATCGCCAACCGGGGCGTGTGGTGGACGGCCCCCGGGCTGGCGCCGCTGAACTCGATTAGCGAGGCGACGATCAGGGCCTATGGCTTCAATGACTTCACCAGCACAACCGAAGCGGCCCTACTGACCACCACCATCTCCAGCCTGACCACGCTTCAAAGATCCACTCTGGCCGCCCGTGGCATCACGGGGCTGCCGTATTCCGGTTACTCCACAGGCCAAAACGTGCGTCAATCGCTGCGGGATTATCCACAGTACAACTCCAGCGGACTCGCAGGCGCCCCTCTGGGTAACACCTGGTATGACTCTCTGCAGATCACCGCGACGCAGCGCTTCAGCCACGGGCTGACGTTCAACATCAACTACAACTTCTCCAAGAACCTGGAGCTCATGAGTTCGCCGGATGTGTTCAACCGCAGGCTGGGCAAGAACCTGAGCGGCAACGATCGTCCACACGAGCTCCGCGTTACGGCGCAATACCAGGTTCCGCGGTTGAAGGATTCCGGTATGGCGTTTGTATCTAACCGGTTCGTTTCTGCCATCTTGTCCGACTGGGGTGTCGGAGCCTACCTGAGTTACGTGAGCGCCGCCCTGGTGGGCCGGCCGAGCAGTAACCTCAACCCGAACATTGGTCAGTTTCTGGGCCGCGGGCCGGGTCCCGCGCAGTTGAAGATTGACCCGGCCACAGGCACCTACATGAACCCGTGGTCGGTGGATTGGGTCGATAATAGCGGCACGCGCCGCACCGACCCGATCGACATCAATTGCCATTGCTTTGATCCGACGAAAACCATCGTCCTGAATCCGGCCGCGTGGGAGAACATCCCCGCCGGCCAGTGGGGCGCGCAACAGGACAGCCTGCGCTTTTTCCGCGGTTTCCGCTACCCCACGGAGAACGCCAACTTCAGCCGAAACTTCCGGATCAAGGAAGGGATTAACTTCAACGTCCGCATTGAGTTCAACAATGTCTTCAACCGGATGCAGTTGCCGTTCCCCAACCTCGGCAACTTCGCGACCCAGCCCACGCGGTTCACTACAGGCCCGAACGCCGGCCTTTACAGCGGAGGCTTTGGGACCATCGTTCCGACGTCCGGCACCAATGGCATGCGCACCGGCACGCTGGTCGGCCGTCTCACCTTCTAGTACGTTTCACATTTCATGGCGCGGATGGTTCAGCCATCCGCGCTTTTTCGCGGTACAGATGGCTTGGCAGAACGTCGCCGCCGCCGCTGACAAACACCGCTGCTTGCCGGTCGTCGCGCCTTGCCCCGAGGCGCCCGGGCTAGCTGGCCAGTGCAGCCTCGATGCTCCTGCGCCCACCGCGTCGATCCGCGGAAGCAACAACCGGACATAGTTTCAGCCATATGCGCAGAAGCGGCATTCTGGGAATCCCCACCATCAATCAATTGATGTAAGGTCGGTTCAGTGGTGCGCCCGGAGTGATTCGAACACCCGACCTTCTGGTTCGTAGCCAGACGCTCTATCCAACTGAGCTACGGGCGC
>CAZTKA010000095.1:0-13518 GCA_964614015.1 uncultured Bordetella sp.
TCTGATGGAGCCGGCGAGCGCGGAATGAAGCATTCCACGGGAAGGGCCATGAGTCGTGCGGTGCGGGCTTCCGTATGCAGACCGGCCAGAAGCCATCTCACGGCGTGGACCTGACCCTATCCAGTATGACGCGGTGTCCGGTTCTTACGAGCCTTGGGGTGCGCCCGGTCGTAAACCGCCATCAAGCCGGTCAGGGAGACCTGCGTGTATTTCTGCGTGGTGGAGAGTTGCGCATGGCCGAGGAGTTCCTGAATCGCCCGCAGGTCGGCGCCGCCGGCCAGCAGGTGCGTGGCGAAGGCATGCCGGAGGCTATGCGGATGCAGCGAAGAGTCGCCGGAGAGCAGACGCGCGTACTCCTTCACGATGCCGAAAGCGCCGCGCGAGCCCAAGCGCTTGCCGAAACGGTTGACGATCAGGGCGCGTTCGCCCGGCAGGGCGGTCCGCTTTTCCAGATAAGCGTCCAGCGCCGCCGCGGCGGCCGCGCCGTAGGGGACCAGCCGTTCCTTGCGGCCCTTGCCGCGCACGCGAATCCAGCGCCCGGCGCGATCGAAGTCCTCCAGGTTCAGCCCCACTAATTCACCGAGGCGGAGGCCGCAGCCGTACAGCAACTCGAAGATGACGCGGTCGCGTTCCAGATAGGGTTTTTCGAGCGTGCCGGCCGCGACGCCGTCCAGCAAGGAGATGGTCTGCTCGGCGGTCGGCACAAAAGGGAGTTTGCGCGGGGCCTTCGGCGTCTTCACCAGGCGCGCGACGTTGGTTTCGACCGCGCCCTCACGCGCCAAAAAATGGAAGAAGGACCGCACGGAAGCGAGCTTGCGCCGGATCGAAACCGCGCTCAGTCCCTGCGCGTACAGCGCACCCATCCACTCGCGCAACTGCAAGGGCGTGAGTTCGCGCGGGGCCGGGGGCGGGGCGCCGTCGGGCGAAAAATACGCCGCGAACTGCGCCAGGTCGCTCGCGTAGTTGCGCAGCGTGTGCGGCGAAGCATTCTTCACCCGCAACTCCGCCAGATACGCGTCGATGGCCCGGGCGAGTTCCGTCAACACGGCCATCATAGCGCGTGGAACACTCCGGGCTCCAAAGACGTATACTGTGCTGACGGGAGGAACCCATGAACTGGTATTACGCGGCGGGCGGCCAGCAGTCCGGTCCAGTGGAGGAGGCGAAACTTCAAGAGTTGTTGCGGACGGGTGTGATCAACGCCGAGACGCTGGTCTGGCGCGATGGCATGGCTGGATGGAGGCCCTACAGCGAGGCCGTGAGCGGCGCGCCCGCCATGACGCGCTACGGCGGATTCTGGATCCGCTTTGTGGCGCGGATCATCGACGGGATCATTTTGCAGGTTGCCGGCTACATTATTTTCATCCCGCTCGGCTTAGCGCTGGGATTGGGAAGCGCCGGCTTTCTGGCGAGGCTGGGCGACAGGCCGACCGAGGCGCAGGCTTTGGCGGCGCTGCCCGCGTTGCTGGGCAGCATCGCAGTGATGATCCTGCTGTCCCTGACGATGCACGTCGTATACGAGGCCTATTTCCTTTCGACTCGCGGCGCGACGCCTGGAAAGATGGCGCTGGGCTTGAAGGTCATTCGCGCCGACGGCGGGCCGGTCAGCGTGGGGTTGGCGATCGGGCGGTATTTCGCCTACGTCCTCAGCGGGATGACGTTGTTTATCGGCTACCTCATCGCGGCGTTCGATGCGCAGAAACGCTCGCTGCACGACCACATCTGCTCGACGCGGGTGGTGCGGGTTTCCTGAAGGCACGCGCAGGCCCGGTTTCCCGGTACTTTCGTTCGTTGCAACCAACAGGAGATTATGTTGAAGTGAAGGCATGGCGCGATTGAAGTTGTGGATCGTAATTCCTTTCCTTCTGGCCCTGGTCGCGTGCAGCCGCGATCCCCAGGTTCTGGTTGCGAACGGCAACAAATTCTTCGAGCGCGAAAAATACAAGGAAGCGGCGATCATGTACCGGCGCGCCTTGCAGAGGGATGCAAGGTTCGGCGAGGCGTATTACCGGCTCGGGCTCGTCAGCATGAAGCTGGGGAACTTCGGCGATGCCTACAAGGCGCTGTGGACGGTGATGGAGTTGCAGCCGCAGAACGCGGACGCGGCCGCCAAACTGGGCGACCTGGTCCTGCTGGCTTCGACGCAGAACCAGGCGCAAGCGCCCAAACGGCTGGAAGAGGCCGACGAGTTGGCCGATAAACTGCTGGCGCTGGACAGCAATTCCTACGACGGGCACCGCCTGAAGGGGCAGATCGCCATGCTCCGCAAGGATGCCAGAACGGCTGTCGCGGAGCTGGAAAAGGCGCTGAAGGTGAAGGCGGACGTCTCCGGACTATCGGCGGCATACTTCACGGCGCTGGTCCAGAATGACCGCTTCAGGGAAGCCGAGAAAGTCGCGCGCGATCTGATCGGGCGGGACCCGGCGTTCGGGCCGATCTACGACTTGCTCTATGAGCAGTACGCCCAGCGCAGGCAAGTGAACGAGGCCGAGGAGATCCTAAGAACCAAGATCCGCAACAATCCGAATAACAGCACGTACGTGTTGCAGTTGGCGGCGCACTACAGTCTGGCCGGGGACCGCGACCGGATGAACGAAACCATGGCGCAACTGGGGGACAGCAAGCGCTACCCGGATGGCAGGTTGATGGCGGGCGACTTTTTCTTCCTGCGGATGCGCGAGTTCGAGCGCGCCCGCCAGCAGTACGAAACCGGCTTGCAGGAATTGCCGGAACAGAAAGCGGTGTTCCAAAAGCGGCTGGTCGAGTTGTACGCGGCCACGAACCGGGGCAACGACGCCAACAAGATGCTGGCGGAAATCGAAAAGGAGAATCCGAAGGATCCGGACGTGGTCGCCATGCGCTCGGCCTTGCGGCTGGCCACGGGCAGCGCGGAGGAAATCGCGCTTGCCGCCACGGACCTCCAATCGCTGGTGACGAAGAATCCGACCAATCACCTGTTGCGTTTCAATCTCGCCCGGGCGCTCGGAGCCAAGGGCGAAATCGAGCAGGCCCGCATCCAGTTGGAGGAAGCGATCAAGCTGCGCCCGGATTTCCTGGCCGCGCGGGAAATGCTGATCGGGATTTACCTGGCCAAGCAGGATCCCTCGAGCGCCCTGGCGGTCAGCGACCAGATTCTGGAGATGGACCCCAACAATTTGACGGCGCATCTGTCCCGGTCCACGGCTCTGTTGATGCTGGGAGAGCGGGACAAGTCGCATCAGGAACTGGATTACCTTACGGCGAATTTCCCCAAGAACCCGGAAGTACAATACCGCGTCGGTTTCCAGGCCTGGCAGGAGGGAGATTACCGGCGGGCCTCGGACGTGTTCGGCCGGCTGCATAGCGATAACCCGACCGATATCCGGGGTTTGGTTGGAGTGGTGGAAACCCTCGCCAGCCAGAAGCGCATGGATGAGGCGATTCAACAGATGCAGAAAGCGGCGGAGGCGGAACCCAACCGGCGCGACTATCGTACTGCTCTCGGCAATCTCTACGTGCGGGCGGAGCGCTACGACGAAGCGGCCAAGGTTTTCAGCGACCTGATCGCCAAGGAGCCGAAAGCCGGCGACTTGCTGTTCCGTCTGGGGGAGACGTACCGGCGCAAGGGCGATATCAATCAGGCCATTGACGTTTTCCGGCGCGCCAGTCAGGCGAATCCGAATGATGTAGCCTCGCTGCTCCAGCTCGGCCTGCTGATGGAAGGTACGGGGCACCGCGATCAGGCCAAACCGATTTATGAGCAGATACTGCGCATCGATCCCAGCCATCCGGTGGCGCTGAATAACTTGGCGTTCGCCAAGGCCGAAGAGGGCGTGGATCTGGACGAAGCTCTGCGGCTGGCGCAGAAGGCCCGGCAGGCCATGCCGAACTCCCCCGACATCGCGGACACGCTCGGGTGGGTGTACATCCGGAAGCAGCTCACGCCGGAGGCGATTCGCATCTTTTCGGAGCTAACGCAAAAACATCCGGATAACGCCGTGTACCGGTATCACTACGGCATGGCGCTCAGCCAGAGGGGCGACAAAGCAGCGGCGCGGCGCGAGTTCGAGGCAGCTTTGCGCAACAATCCTTCGCGGGACGACGCGGCGAAGATCCAGGATTTGCTGAAACAGCTCTAGTCTGGATTCGCTTTTGACGTCCGCACGCCACGTAGCGCCGTTTGTTGTTTTTCTCGCCGCCGGTTTTGGCATCGCACCGGCGCTGGGACAAGCCGCCCCACCCGTGGTTCGGGAGGTGTTGTTTTTGGCGGTCATGGCGGCCGTGATCGGGCTGGCGGCATGGCCGGTTGTGGATTTCCGCGTGCGGAACGGAGCCGGCAGCCTGTTGCTCGGGGTCGCCGTGTTCGTGCTGTGGATCGCTCCGGACGTGATCTTTCCGGGCTACCGGGAACACTGGCTGTTCTCGAACCCGGTTGCGGGTTTCGTAGTTTCCGGGCTGGATGAAGTGGCCCGAGGCGAGGAGGCCGTTGTGCTGCTGCGCGGCATGCGTGCGGTAGTAATTGTTCCGGTGATCGAGGAGTTGTTCTGGCGCTCCTGGCTGATGCGCTGGCTGATCTCGCCGGATTTCGCTAGGGTCCCGCTGGGCGCTTACTCGGCGCAGGCGTTCTGGATCGTGGCGATCTTGTTTGCGAGCGAACACGGCCCCTTCTGGGACGTGGGACTGGCGGCGGGCGTTTTGTACAACTGGTGGATGGTCCGGAGGCGCAGCCTCGGGGATCTGATCTTGACGCACGGCGTCACGAACGCGTGCCTGAGCGTCTACGTAGTCGCCATGGGAAAATGGGAGTATTGGGCGTGATTGAATGGATCCGGCCGGGAGCATCCGCAGCGGACGCGCGCGTGGCCCTGTTTGATTTTGACGGAACGCTGTCGCTGATCCGCTCCGGCTGGGTGGACGTGATGGTGCCGATGATGGTTGAGATCCTGGTGGATCTCAAGACCGGCGAGTCCGAGGAAGAGCTGCACGCGATCGTCAACGAATTCGTGTGGCGGCTGACAGGCAAAGAAACCATCTATCAGATGATGGAGTTCACCGAGCAGGTGAAACTGCGCGGCGGACAAGCTCTGGAGCCGCTCGAGTACAAGAAGATGTACCTGGACCGGTTGTGGACGAAAATCCACGGGCGCATCGACGAGCTGAAACGCGGCCACGCTTCAGCCGAGCAATATCTGGTGCCCGGCGCGCGGGCGCTGCTGGAGGCCCTGCGCGACCGTGGCTTGCGGATGTATCTGGCGAGCGGCACCGATCACGTGTTCATGGCCGAGGAGGCGCGTTTGCTGGATGTGGCGCGCTACTTCGACGGTGGCGTGTACGGCGCACAGGACGATTACAAGAGTTTCTCGAAGAAGATCCTGATCCAGCGGATTCTGTCCGGCACAGATGTCGCCGGGCCGCAGATTCTGGGCTTTGGTGACGGCTACGTGGAGATCGAAGAGGTCAAACTGGTGGGTGGCGTGGCGGTAGGCGTCGCGACCACCGAGCCGGAGTGCCGCGAAATCGACGCCTGGAAACGCGACCGCCTGGCAGGCGTGGGGGCGGACGTGATCGTGCCCAACTTCATCCGGCATGAAGAACTGTTGGAAACGCTGTTTTCCGGAGCCGCGGCGGCGCGCCCGTAGGAACGCTGCGCGGTGAATACGCTTGCCATTGACATCGGGGGAACGAAGTTCACGATCGCGGTGTTCGAGCGGACGGCAGAGGGTCCTCGCCTGGTCCAGCAGGAGGCGCGGGCCACGGATCGCGCGGGCGGGCGCGAAAGATTGCTCGCGGACCTGTCGGGGATGGCCCGGAGCTGGGGGGCGGAAGCCAAGGCCGTTTCCTGCGGGATCGGCTTCGGCGGGCCCGTCGATTTTGCCGCGCAGCGGGTCGCGCTCTCCACGCACGCGCCGGGATGGGAAGGCTTCCCGCTGCGCGATTATTTCAGGGATCTGCTGGGCATTCCGGCGGTGATCGACAACGACGCCAACAGCGGGGCTCTGGGAGAGGCGATTTATGGCGCGGGAGCCGGTTGCCGGCCTCTGTTCTATGTGACGTTGTCGACGGGCATCGGCGGCGGCTTGGTGATCGACGGCGATCAAGTGTATCGCGGCGCGGATTCCTGGGCGGGCGAAATCGGGCATACGACGCTCGATCCGCAAGGGCCGGAATGCCTGTGCGGCGCGCGCGGCTGCTTTGAGCGGATGTGCTCGGGTCTATGGTTGGAGCGAGACCACGGCCGGCCCGCGCAGGAGCTGCTGGCCGGCCATGGGTTCGCGCCGCGTTATGCGGCGGATGTGGCGCGCGGTTTGAAGCCCGCGATCATGCTGCTGAATCCGGCGCGTATTGTGATCGGCGGCGGAATCGCGAAGGCGGGAGAACGTTTGTTCGCTCCTTTGCGCAGGGAGTTGCGGCGGCAGATTACGGCCTGGTCCGGCGCACGCGTGGACGTGGCGCAGGCGGCCTTAGCCGATGCGAGCGTGCTGTGGGGGGCGTACGCGCTGGCATCCCGGGAGGCCTGAGCGAGACCCGCGGGCCGCGCTTCAGAGTCTTACTCCGTCTTCCGGAAGAGGCTGTCGAAAGCCGCGCGCGCATCGGTTGGAGTGCGCGGCTCCGGCACGGAGGGCGTGATCATCCCGGAACCTGGGGGAGGCGGCTGTGCGGAATCGCGGGCCACGGTAACGCGGGGCTTGAACAACTCGCATTCGTTAGCCTGATCCTTGGGCGAGATGCGCACGGGGATCGGCTTCAGGCACTGAAAGCGTGTGGACGGCTCGAAGTACACGCACTGCTTGCAACAATGGAGAGCCGCGTTGCACTTGGGACAATTCCCGGAGAAGTCGGTTCCAGGGGGAAGCGCGGTCGCGCAGTTGTAACAGCGCGAGGCGGCTACAGCCTGGACCATGCGGGGTAATCGTGGTCCTGTTACGTCTATTGGAGGCCTAGGACCTTGGGGGCGCGGGCGTTCCTCGCGCCGCTCCCTTTGGTCGCGGTCCGGGTCCATGTATCCGGTTTGCCGGTATTTACGGTCGCCGTCCATAGGTGTGCTTTTGGCTACTCCTCTCGAGCCCAGACGCATCTGATCTGGTGCGTTGCCTGGGTTCAGACCGGGCCGAACCTGAGCGTTCCAGCGCCGGTCGGGAAGTTCGGAGAAATGTAGGCTTGCCTGATTGGGGGAGCAGCGTCAGGGACCCAGTCAAGCTTCTAAACTTCTATGTACCACAACAACGGGCCGGAATCCAGCGAAATCTGCTCTTATTTCTTCAAATCGGCGGTTTGGACCCTGCCTTTAGGCAGTCTTGGCGCTCCGGCGCACGACAATTTCGGCCACGGCGCGGCCGTGCGGGTCCTGCTCGGGCTTTCCTTCGCGGCTGTGGAGAATCTCGCAATCTTTGAAGTATGCGGCCAGTTCGCCGGGATGCAGGCTGAAGCGCGAGGTTTCATGGCCCGGCTCGAACAGATGCACGATGGCGATCAGTACGCCGCCGGGGCGCAGGCCGCGTTTGGCCGGCTCGAAGAGATCGCGCTGGAGGTAATGAGACATGAGGATCAGGTCCCAGGCGTTCCCGGCGATCGGAAACTCATGCCGCTCGAGGTCGGCCACGCGCGCGTCCACAGTTGGGGCGGCGCGCCTCAGCCCGGCGACGGCGGCGGCCGAACGGTCCACCGCGGTGACGCTCCATCCGCGTTCGGCCAGCCAGATCGCGTGGCGGCCGGAGCCGCAGGCCAGGTCGAGAGCGCGTCCCGGCGGCAGCGCCGCCGCATATTCCACGACGAGCGGATTCACCGGAACGCCAGCCGTTTTTCGACGTACTTGGCGAGCACGTCCACTTCGATGTTGAGCTTCCAACCAGGGCGCGCGCCGCCCAATGTCGTGTGCGCGAACGTGTGGGGGATCACGGCGGCGCAGACCACCGGGCCGGGCTCGAGAGCCGCAATCGTCAGGCTGATGCCATCCAGCGCGATCGAGCCTTTCTCCACCAGATAACGTTCAAGCGCCGCCGGCAGGCGCACCTTCAGCCACCAGTTTCCGTCGCGCAAGGCATCGAGCGAAAGCAGGTCGCCGGTGGCATCGACGTGGCCCTGTACGATGTGTCCGGAAAGGCGCGTCGCAGGCGTGACGGGGCGCTCCAGATTCACGCGCGAACCGGGCGCGAGGGCGCCGAGATTGCTGCGCGCGATGGTTTCCGGCGCCAGGTCCGCAGTAAAGGAATCCGGGCCAATCGCGACCGCGGTGAGGCACACGCCGTTGACCGCGATGCTAGTTCCTGGCGTGAGATCGCTGAGCACCCTGGCGCAGCGGATGACGAGGCGCGGAGCCGGAGCAGCGACGGTTCCGAGCTCCTCCACGATGCCCGTGAACATCTAGAGTTCACGCTCCAGCCAAGCCTCGACGGCAAACTCATCCGTGCCGATGGTGTGCAGGCGCACGTCGTGAAACCGGATGGCGTCCTTGCGGCGGCGGCGGCCCACGCCTCCGGCCACGGGCAACGAATACAGCCCTCCCAGGATTTTGGGCGCGTAGTAGAAAAAAATCTTGTCGGCCACGCCGGATTCCAGCGCGCTCCAGTTGACGCGGCTGCCGGCCTCGATCATCAGCGAGAGATAGCGCTCGCGCGCCAGCAGATCGATGAGGCCGGGCAGACTCACGCGGCCATCGCGGTTTTCGAGGACCTCGACGCGAACGCCCATGCCTTCCAGACGCTTGCGCCTCTCCTCGGAAGCTGCGGAGGTGGTGGTCACCAGGACGTCGTTCCGGCAGGAACGCGCCAGTTGCGATTCCGGCGGCAGGCGCAGTTGCGAATCGAGCACGATGCGCAGCAGCGGGCGGCTCCGCTCCAGACCGGACCGGTCGGTGAGCCGGCAGTCGTCGGCCAGCACGGTGCCGATTCCCGTGAGGATGGCATCGTGCCGGTGGCGCAGCGTCTGCACATGGGCGCGCGCGACCTCGCTGGTGATCCAGCCGGGGGTGAATCCGGGCGTTCCGTCCTCGGGAGCGGCGATCTTGCCATCCAGCGTGACGGCGGCTTTCAGGGTGACCAGCGGGCGTCCCGTGCGCATGAAGTGCAGAAACGGCTCGTTCAGCGCTGCCGCGCGCGGCGCGGATTCGCGCTCGACTTCGACCTCCACTCCGGCTTCGCGCAATTTCCGGAAGCCGCCGCCGTTGACCTGCGGATTGGGGTCCTCCAGTGGCGCGACCACCTTGCGGATGCCGGCCGCCAGGATCGCGTCCACGCAGGGCGGCGTGCGTCCCTGATGCGCGCACGGCTCGAGCGTAGTGAACAAAGTCGCGCCGCGCGCCCGCTCGCCCGCTTCTTCCAGTGCGATCACTTCCGCGTGCCGTACTCCGGCCCAGGTGTGATAGCCGCGGCCGACGACTTCGCCGTCGCGGACGACGACCGCGCCCACGGTGGGGTTGGGCGAAGTCGCGCCCAGGGCGCGCTCGGCCAGATCGAGGGCTTCTGTGAGATGCCGGCTCATTCAGTCAAAAAGGGACGCGACGAAATTTTCGGCCTCGAACGGGAGCAGATCGTCCAGCTTCTCGCCTACACCAACATAGCGGATCGGCAAGCCCAGTTCCCGGGTGATCGCGACCACGATGCCGCCCTTGGCCGTTCCATCCAGCTTGGTGAGGATGATCCCGGTGACTTCGGCTGATTCGGTGAACTTGCGGGCTTGCTCCAGGCCGTTTTGTCCGGTGGTGGCCTCGATTGCCAGCAGCACTTCGTGGGGAGCGCCGGGGATCACGCGCGCGGCGGTGCGGCGCATCTTTTCGAGCTCGGCCATCAGGTTGGTTTTGGTGTGCAGGCGGCCGGCGGTATCCACGATCACGGAATCGCACTTGCGGGCCTTGCCGGCTTGCAGAGCGTCGAACAGCACGGCGCTCGGGTCGGCGCCGGGCTGCTGGCGGATCAAGTCGGCTCCGGTGCGCTGCGCCCAGACCTCCAACTGTTCGATGGCGGCGGCGCGGAAGGTGTCGGCCGCGCAGAGCAGCACCCTGTGCCCTTCCCCTTGGAGGTGCCGGGTGAGCTTGCCGATGGATGTGGTTTTTCCTGCTCCGTTGACGCCGACCACCATGATCACCGCGGGCGGCTCTTTCACCTCGGCCAGATCGCGTTCGGAGGCTTGCAACACTTCAAGCAGGTATTGCCGGATCAGGCGCTTCAATTCCGTAACGTCGCCGACTTGATTGCGTGCGACGCGCTCGCGGATGCGTTCCAGGATTTCAGAAGTGGTGCGCGCGCCGATGTCGGCGGTGATGAGGGCGTATTCGAGTTCTTCGAGAACGCCGGCGTCGATTTCCTTGCGGCCCTGGACGGCGTCCTCGATTTTTTCCATCAACCCGGCGCGGGTTTTCTGGACGCCGGCCTTGAGGCGTTCTAGAAGGCTGGGTTGCTTCGGCTCCGCGGTCCCGGCCGTGGGAGTGGAAGGAGGACCGAAAAGGGATTTGAACATGGCGGGGGCGTTGAAACTACCATCTTAGCAGCGGGCGGCAGGTTCAAACACATGAGCGCGTGAGGTTGGGCGCCGGGGCCGCCAGTCATGGCGGCGTCTGCTATGCCCCCGCGCTTTGCTGCTCGTCGGCGGAGGGACCGTAGAGTCCGGGCACCGGCACGCCCGTCAGGCGGAAGTACACGGTGAGTTGCGCCCGGTGGTGAATCATGTGATTCATGACCATGCTGCGAAACACGGCGAGGCGCGGCAAGTTGAAAATTTCGTGATCGCCCATCGTGAGTCTCCATGGTTTCTGGAAAGCGTCGTCGCTGGTGGCGGCCAGGGCCGTGCGCACCGCAGACGCATTCTTGTCCAACTCGGCCAGCACCTGCTGGCGCGAGGTTGGATCGAGCGCCTTGAAGTCCGGGGAAATATTGAAGGAGTCGGCCTGCAAGACGGCCGCACCCCAGCCCACCATTTCCGCCACGTGGCCGGCCAGTCTTCCCAAGGTCATCGATTTCGGATCCGGCTTGTAGGAAAGTTTGTCATCCGGGACGCGCTCCAGCACCTTGCGGGTGTTGGCCATCTCCTGGTCGAATTCCGGCAGCAAAGACTGGGCGATGCTCATGGATTCCCTCCTCAGCGATTGTAACGCGCCGGTGCGTTAAGATGGGGTACTGTGCAGCAGGTCGGCCGGTATCAGATTCTCGGCGAGCTGGGCCGCGGCGCGATGGGCGTGGTGTACAAGGCCCTCGACCCGGCGATCGGCCGGACGGTGGCCATCAAGACGATCCGGCTGCGCGACCTGACGGATCCATCCGAGCGCGACCGGCTACGGGAGCGCCTGTTCCGCGAGGCGCAATCCGCCGGAATCCTTTCGCATCCGAACATCGTCACCATCTACGACATCATGGAAGCCGACGGGCTGGCCTACATCTTCATGGAGTACGTCAACGGGCCAACGCTCGAGAAGATGCTGAAGGGGCCACAGACACCAGATAAGGAATCGCTGTTGAGCATCCTGCGGCAGACCGCGGCGGCGCTCGATTACGCGCACAAGAAGGGCATCGTTCACCGCGACATCAAGCCCGCCAACATCATGATCCACGAGGATGGCGCGGCCAAGATCGCCGACTTCGGCGTGGCCAAAATCATGAGCCAGAACATGACGCAGGCGGGCACCATGATGGGCACGCCCAACTACATGTCGCCGGAGCAGATCCAAGGCTCGAACATTTCCGGGCGCACGGATCAGTTTGCTCTCGCCGTGATCTCCTACGAGATCCTCACGGGCAGCAAGCCCTTCGTGGCCGATCACCTGCCGACCCTGCTGTTCAAGATCATGCGCGACCGGCCGCTGGCGCCGCAGCGCCTGAATCCGACGCTGCACCCGGACGTCGAGCGGGTGTTCGAGCGGGCGATGGCAAAGGCGGCCGAACGGCGTTTCGAAAGCTGCGCGGATTTCGTGAAGGCGCTGGCTGCGGCATGCCTCACGAATCCGGAATGGATCCCGCTGCCGCGCGGAGCAAGCGAAGACATGCCGACGGTGGCCTCCGATGACGGCCCAGGGCGGCCGAAAGTCAGCACCACGATGATCGAGACGGTCGCGGTGTCTTCGAGTGCGGCGACGCAGCAGGACGAGCAGGGTCCCGCGCCGCAAGCCTCCGCGGAAGCAGCGCAGGCTCCTGCCGAGGCGATTGTGCCGCTTCCGGAGCCGGAACCGCAGGCTCCTCCGCCGCCCGCGACCGAGCCGGAGCCCGAGCCGGAACCGGAACCGGAGGAAGAACCCGAACCAGCGGTGGCGAAGCGGGCCGATCCGGCGCCCATCATTTTTCCGCCGGCGCGTGAGCCCGGTGCGGCGCGCGCGCCGCGCCGCAGGGCGCGGAACCTGGCGCTCGCGGCGGCCGCCGTTGCGATGACCGGCGGGGCTGTTTACACGTTGTCGAATCGCCCGGCGCAGCAGGCGGCCGGGCCCGTGCAAGAGCCGGTTGGTGCGCCCGAACCGGCCGTGACGCAATTACCGCCGCCGGCGCCTGCCGCGCCGGAGGTTCCGCCGGGTGAAGTTCCGGCCGCTGCGCCGGCGCCGGCCGCAGTCAAGGCTTTGCCGAAGGCCGCGTCGGCGCCCGTGGAAGCGGTGTTTTCGCTTTCCAGTACTCCGTCCGGAATCACCGCTGTCTTCGATGACGACGCCGCGGCCTCCTGCACCACGCCGTGCGAGATGACTCTGGCGAGCGGACGCCACACCATTCTGCTGCGCAAAGAAGGCTACCGCGACGCCCGGCGCATCATCGAAATCCCGCGCGAGACGGCGGCCCGGGTGGAGCTGGCGCAAATGACCGGCACGCTGAGCCTGATCACGAGTCCTCCCGGGCTCACGGTGTTCATCGATGGCCGCGAACATGCGCAGAAGACGCCGCTGAGCGTGCGCTTGCCGGTGGGATCGCATCGCGTCGAGGCGGTGCGGGGTAATGACCGGCAGCAGATCACGGTGGAGATCACCGACGGTTCCATCACGGCGCGCAGCCTGAGCTGGCAATGAGAACCGCGCACGAAACTTCGCCGCGCGTTGGATACAATGGTTCGCCGCGGGGAGGCGCAGGCCGATGCAGCATCCTGGAGCGATCGCAGGCCATAAGACGGCAGCCGAGCGCCTGCTGAGCGTCATCACGGATGTATACTCCGGAGAAGGCTCACGCACGCTCGCTCTGGCGCTGAACGGTTTTGTGCTGATGTTCAGCTATTACTTGCTGCGGGCCGTGCGCGAAGGGCTGATCCTCACACAGGGCGGCGCGGAAATCAAGTCGTATTCCTCGGCCTGGCAGGCACTGGCTCTGATGGCCTTCGTCCCGGCCTACGCGGCCTTCGCCGCGCGAGTGAACCGCATCAAGCTGATCACGTACGCGACGCTGTTCTTCGTCTTCAACCTGCTGCTGTTCGCCGCCGGCGGGCATGCCGGTTTTCGCGAAGGCGTCGTGTTCTACGTGTGGGTCGGCATCTTCAACATGATGGTCATGGCCCAGTTCTGGGCGTTCGCCAACGATCTGCATACGGAAGGAGCGGGCAAGCGGCTGTTCGTCGTGATCATGCTGGGGGCGAACCTCGGAGCCA
>CAZTKA010000096.1:0-1190 GCA_964614015.1 uncultured Bordetella sp.
ATGATTGTTGAAATCGAAGGCGTTGCTCTTCATCTGGCCCATCCGGACGAGCTTCCGGTGACCTGGGTCGGCCAGGAGGAGGTCATGCGCCAGCTCCTGGCGGCCTGGCTGGTGATCGATCCGAAGGACGGTCCCATGAGCCCGCGCCTGCTGGGGAAGCCGGGTGTTGGCAAGACCACGCTGGCGTATGCGGCGGCGAAGCGGCTCGGGCGCGAAGTCTACATCATGCAGGCCACCGTTGACACGCGGCCCGAAGACCTGCTGGTGACCCCTGTGATTGAAGGAGCATCGCGGCTGCGCTACGTCGCCAGCCCGCTGCTGACCGCCATGCTGCGCGGCGGCATCGCGATCCTAGACGAGGGCAACCGGATGAGCGAGAAGAGCTGGGCCAGCCTGGCGCCGCTGCTCGATAACCGGCGCTACGTGGAATCAATCGTCGCCGGGATCAAGATCAAGGCGCACCCGAACTTCCGCCTGGTTGCCACGATGAATGACGACGCGAGCACGTTCGATCTGCCCGAGTACATCCACTCCCGGCTGCAGCCGCAGATCCTGATCGATTTTCCGGAGCGCGACGAGGAAATGGCCATTCTGCAAGAGAATCTGCCCTTCAGCGACGAGTATGTGCTGAACTACATCACGGAGTTTCTGCAATCGGCGCACGCCGCCGACGAGCGGTATACGGTGCGCGACGGCATCAACATCGGGCGCTTCGCCCTGAAGATGGCGCACGAAGACGGCGCAGTCAACAGCGTTTTGCTGCGCGCCGCCATCGTGCAAACGCTGGGCGAAGAGGCCCTGCGCTATGTCCCTCGAAGCTGAGATCAAGCAGGGCAAGCTGGTACGCGGACGCTTCCGCTATTTTCCGGTGGTGCCGGGCAAGGTCGAATTCGCCATGGCGCTGCGGCGGCTGCTGCTCGCCGAGCGCCCGCGCATCGTCGCCGTGGAACTGCCGGGATTTCTCGAAACGGCCTACCGGCGGGCCGTGCAGCGGCTGCCTGAGATGTCGGTGATCCTGTACATGGCTGAGGCCGCGGGCGAAGAGGACCGCGCCGTTTACGTGCCGGTCGAACCGGCCGATCCCTTCGTGGAAGCTGTGCGCACGGCCGAAGAGCTCGGCGCCGAAGTCATCTTTCTCGAGCCCGACAGCCAGGAGCGGCCGCATTTTTACGACGCCTGGCCCGATACCT
>CAZTKA010000096.1:1200-13260 GCA_964614015.1 uncultured Bordetella sp.
GGCGTATGTGGAGGCGTACCGCCTGTGGCCGCAGCCGCGCACCGAGGAGATCGCCGCGCACGCCTCGGCCATGGCCTGGAAGCTGCAAGGGGCGGATCCCGAAGCCAGGATCTGCGTGGCCGTGTCGCTGAATCTGCTGGATCCGCTGCTTGACGCGATGGAGACTCCGCAGGAGGCTCCGCCGCGCCGGAAGAAGGGGCTCGACGTGCAGTTGCTCAATCCGCATCCGGGGAGCCTCGCGGAAATCACCATCGAGTATCCATATCTACAGGAGCGCTACGAGTTCTTCCGCCTGGATCTCAAAGACGAGGAACGCCTCGCCAAGCCGCGCGTGCAGCTCGATCTGCTGCGCGAGGCCGAGGCGAAGTATACGGAAGCCACGGGCGAACGGCTCGCGCACTGGCAGCGGCGTCTGATCGCACGCTACACGCGCAATTTGGCGGCCATCAACGGCGAGCTCACGGCCGGAGCCTACGATCTTGCCGTGGCGGCGCGTTCCGTCGTCGACGACAATTACGGCTGGGAAGTGTGGCAGATGGCCAACCGGTACCTGGCGCAGCAGGAGCATTCGACGCTGGAAACGGTGCGTCTGAGCGCCAGCGAGATCTGGCTGAACACGAAGCGGCTGCGCATCCGGCGGCGCCTGCCGCGGCCGAAGCAGCGGCTGAAGCCGGCCCGGCTCAAGGCCCGCAAGAAAGAACGATATCCGGGCGAGTGGGCCAGACAGACGACCGGGGAGGCGATCTGTTCCTATCCGCCGGAAGATCTGGTCATCGAAGAATACGGCCGCTTCCTCAAAAAAAAAGTGAAGGCCATGCTTTCCGAGGAGCGCGTGCGCGTCGAGCGGTTCACGACGTCGATTCTGGATGGCATCGACATCCGCGAGACCATCCGCAACTGGCATGAGAACAAAATCTATGTGCGGCAGGCGGACCGCCTGGCGGGCGAGGTCGGCGCGGTAGTCGTGGTGTTCGACGAGGACCGCGAGGAGCGCTATCAATACTTGACCACGTGGCTGGGCGAGCATCAGAACGAGTCCGACATGGCGTTTTATTCCACGCATCCGTTCGACCATCTGGTTGGGCCGGGGATCGGGCGCGCCGAGTACGGCGGATTCCTGATGACGCTGCCGCCGCGCCGCATGTACGACATATGGTCGGACCCGGACTACGAATTCGCCGAGAGCAAGCCGGAGCGCCTGCTGATGGCGGCGCTGGATTACTCCGTCGAGCGCTTCGTTGTGTACGTGGCCGCGAAACCGCCCCGCTCGGTGTTCCGCTCGATCGCCGCGCACTTGAACCGCAAGATCCTGTACGTGCCGATCGGAGCGCTCTCGCCGACCAAGCTCAAAAAACTGCGCGTGGTGCATGTGCTCGACAGCTACGCGCGCCGGGCGGAGGCCAGGGATTACATCTGGTGACCGATGCGGGGGGCGGCCTTCAGGCCGGGCGGGGGCGAATGCCGCTATCCTGAATAGAAACCCCATGCACCAGGAAGTCGTGGAAGCCCGCGGCCACCTCATTGATTCGCACCTGATGGAGCGCATTTTTGACACGGTGGTCGAATACAACGGCAAGTTTGCGGTCGAGGAGTTCCGGATCGGCCGGACCAACGCGGACGAGTCCTATCTGCGTCTGCGCGTCGAAACTCCCACCAGCACTGAAATGGAGCAGTTGCTCGGCCAGCTCCTCGGCCTGGGCTGCACGCCCTCGGTCACCGGGGACGCCGCGCTTGAGATCGTCGAGCGGGATCGCTGCGCGCCGGAGGAGTTCTACTCCACCACCAACCACAAGACCGAAATCCGTCTGGGCGGCCAGTGGGTCACGGTGGAAAACCAGCGCATGGACGCCGTGATCGTGGTCGAGGACGGGCGCGCCTGCTGCCGCCGCCTGCGGGACTTAAGGAAGGGCGACCGCGTGGTGGTGGGCATGCGCGGAATCCGCGTGACGCCGGAATCGAAGGAGCGCGACCGGCTCTCGTTCGCTTTCATGAGCAACGAGATTTCTTCCGAGCGGCAGTTGAAGACGGCTGTGCGCCAGATTGCCGCGCTGATGCAGCACACGCGCGCCGAAGGGAAACGCATCATTGTCGTGGGCGGGCCGGTGATCGTGCACACGGGGGGCGTGGAGCCGCTGGCCAGGCTGATCCGCGCCGGCTGGGTGGACGCACTGCTGTGCGGCAATGCGCTGGGCGTGCACGATATCGAGTCGGCGCTGCTGGGCACCTCGCTTGGCGTCCGCCAGACCGACGGACGCCAGGAAGAGCACGGCCACCGCAATCACATGCGCGCCATCAACGCGATTTACCATGCGGGCGGCATCGCCAAGGCGGTGGAATCGGGGCGCCTCACTCGAGGCGTGATGTACGAATGCGTCAAGGCGGGCGTGCCGTTCGTGCTGGCCGGAAGCTTGCGCGACGACGGGCCCCTGCCGGACACGATCACCGACATGAACCGCGCCCAGGACGCCTATGCGGAGCAATTGAAGGGCGCCGGAGTCGTGCTTTGCCTGGGATCCATGCTGCATTCCATCGCGACCGGCAACATGCTGCCCGGATGGGTGAAGGTGGTGTGCGTGGACATCAATCCGGCAGTCGTCACCAAGGTCAGCGACCGGGGCACCGGCCAGGCCGTGGGCGTCGTCACGGACGCGGGGCAGTTTCTGGGCGCGCTGGCGGAGGTCCTGGTGACGGAGGCGGGGGAGGCTGCGCTGAAGGAGGCGGCGCGATGAAGCGCCAGTACAGCGATGAACACGCCGCCGCGGGCACGCGCGCGAATCTGCCTGAAATCGAGGTGTGGCCGAATCAATATCCCACGGGTTACGAGATCGAGATCGTGATGCCGGAGTTCACCTCGATCTGCCCCAAGACCGGTTTGCCGGACACGGGCAGGCTGACGCTAACCTACGTTCCCGACAAGCACTGTCTGGAGCTGAAGTCGCTCAAGATGTACACGATCGCCTACCGCAACCTGGGAATTTTTCAGGAGAACGTGGTGAACCGCATGCTGGAGGACATTGTGAAAGCGGCACGCCCCCGGCGGGCGACACTGGTAGGGGAGTTCGCCCCGCGCGGAGGCGTTTCCACGCGGATTACCGCCGTATACTTTCGCAGCCAGAGCAGGAGCCGGCCGAAGCGTGACCGATGAGGAACTGAGCGCCGCGATACGCCAGGTGCAGGAGCGCGCCCGCGCGCGTGCGCCGCAGGGCCGCCTGGGGCTGGAGGGCGTGGAAGCTCCGGATCTCATGCCGATGGTGCAGGCCCGCGACGCGGCCCAGGCCAAAGTGGCTGCGATCGGAACGGTGAACCCGCGGCCGCCCGGGCTGGTGAACGACGCCGTGCAGGGGGCCAAACGGGCGGTGGCCCGCGCGCTCAACTGGCATGTGCGCGAACAGGTGGAGTTCAACCGCGCCGCGATGGCGTGCGTGGAAGCGTCAATTGCGGCGATGAGCAGCATGAGCCGCAGCCTGGCCGCGCTGGCCGCGCACCAGTCGGCGGACGTTGCCGCAGGCGCCGAATTAGCGCGCCGTCTGGAGGATCTGCGGGAGTTGTGCGAGCGCCAGATCGCTGCGCTTGGAGCTGAACTGGGGGCGCAGCAGCAGGCATTCGCCGCGCAAGCCGAACAGCTCCGGCTCCAGCAAATGCAGGACGCTCTGGCATGGCGCGAGCAACAGGACGTGGCGCTGGAGGAGATTTATCACCGGCTGGAAGCGCGCGCCCATGCCGCGGAGCAGCGCGCCGCGGCCGCGGAGGAGCGCCTGTCTCAGACGGCGGCCGCTTTGGAGGCAGCCTACCAGCGGCGGTTGGAGAGCCAGGAGGCGTCATTTCGCGATTTGGCGCGCGCGCAACATCGGGACTTCCAGCAGGCGCTCGAACGCGTCTCGGCCGACGTGCAGCAGCGGTTGTGGGCGGATCTCGCAAGAGTGCGCGAGGAGTTCGAGAGTCTGATTCATCGGGAGTTGCGTCTGCTGCGGCGGCGCGAGAATCTGCCCGCGCCGGCGGCGGCCGCAGCGGCTCGGCAGGTTGCGGCGGCGGAGGGAATCGACTGGCTGCTCTTCGCCGAACGCTTTCGGGGTTCCGAAGAGCGTGTCCGCGCGCAACAGGAGCGCTACGTCGAGCGCTTCGCCGGAACGCAAGGCGAGATTTTCGACCTCGGGTGCGGCCGCGGCGAGTTTCTCGAAGCCTTGCGCGATGCGGGGCTCTCCGGCGTGGGCATCGACGCGAACCCGGAATGCACGGCGGTCTGCGCCGCCAAGGGCCTGCGCGCCGAATGCGCGGACATCCTCACGTATCTCGAATCGCAGCCGGATGCCTCCATCGCCGGCGTCCACTGCGCCCACGTCATCGAACATCTGGAGCCTGCCCGGGTGAACTCGCTCATCCGGCTCCTGGGAGTGAAACTCCGGGCCGGAGCGTGGGTGGCGATCGAGACGCCGAATCCGGAATGCCTCGTGATTTTCGCGACGTATTTCTATGCCGATCCGACACACACGCGGCCGGTGCCGGCGGCTCTGTTGCGTTTTTATCTGGAGGAGGCGGGATTTGGCTCGATCACGGTAGAACGCATCCACCCCGCGACGGACCTGCTGCCCGCGATCGCCGAGCTTTCAGCGGCGCTGCGAGAGGCGCTGTTCGGCGGGCTGGATTACGCGATCTTCGGGCGCAAGCTATAAGAGGTGACGGTGGCCCGTTTTTTCGAGCAGCTTCACCAGATCGCCGACCTGCTGCGCGCGGTTGCGGTCGGCCACCAGCAGCGCATCCGGCGTATCGACCACGACCAGGTCGTGCACACCGAGCAGGGCCACCAGCTTCTTGCCGGCCTCGACGAAATTCCCCGAGCTGGCTTCGATCAGCGCGGGTGAGCGCAACGCGTTTCCATAACGGTCGCGCCCATGCAGTTCATAGACCGCGTTCCAACTGCCCACGTCGTTCCAGCCGATATCGCCCGCGGGCAGGCCGACCACATTGGATGCGCGCTCCAGCACGGCGTAGTCGATCGAGATGTTTTCGCACTTTGGAAACATTTCGGCCAGACGCGCGTTGAAGCCTCGCCGTCCGAACCGTGGAAGGCTGGCGAGCAGGCTTGCGGTGCGCGGCAGGTGCGTGCGCAGCGCGTCCAGCAGCACGGAGGTTTTCCAGAAGAACATGCCCGCGTTCCAATAGAAATTGCCCGCGCGCAGGAATTTGGCGGCCGTTGTTTCGCCGGGTTTTTCCCGAAAACTGCGCACGGGCTGAGGCGTGCGGCCGCCGGGCTTGACGCCTTTTGGAAATTCGATGTAGCCGTAGCCGGTCTCGGGCCAGCGGGGCTCGATCCCCAGGACCACGAGTTTTCCTTCCGCCGCAGCGCGGAAGGCCGGTTTCAGCAGGCGCAGGAACGCTTGTTGTTTTGCGATGAGATGATCCGCCGGGAAGACGCCCATGATCGAGTCTGGATCCAAGCCGTTGAGGATCTGCGCGGCGAGTCCGATGGCCGGAGCCGTGTTGCGCGGGGCGGGCTCGGCCAGGATCTGGCGGGCGGGCAGCTCCGGCAACTGGCGCAGGATTTCCGCGCGGAGGTGGTGATTCGTCAGGACCCAGATATTCCGGGGCGGCAAGACGGGCCGCAGGCGGTCGACGGTTTGCTGAATCATCGAGCGCTCGCCGAACAGAGGCAGCACTTGTTTCGCAGCGGCCTGGCGGCTGCGCGGCCAGAAGCGCGTGCCGCGGCCGCCGGCCAGGATCAGGCCGTAGAGATTCCGCATCGCGCTACTCGATCGGGTGCCCGCGCACCAGTTTGAAGGTCCGCGCCCAACGTGTCTTGGTGAAGAAGTTCGTGGCCAGGTCCAGGAAATGATCCACGCTGTAGCCGACCAGGGCCTCGGTGGGCGCGTCATAGGACCAGAAGATCAGCAGGGGCTTGCCGATGATGTTCTCGCGCGGCACGAATCCCCAATAGCGGCTGTCGAGGGAATTGTCGCGGTTGTCGCCCATGGCGAAATAATAGCCGGGCGGCACGATCAACTCGCCGCCGTGCGCGTGTTCCAGCATCTGTTGCGCGCGCGCGAGCATGGTTCCGCCATCGACCAGGCGCCGGTACAGCTCCGTGGGCGGATCAGCGGGGAAAATGTCGCGATACGGCTCAATGCCCGGAAGGATGTGGCGCGTGTACGGCTCTTGGAGCGCCTTGCCGTTGACGTAAACCGTCTTGTCGAGGATCCGGATATGGTCGCCGGGCACGCCGATGACGCGTTTCACGTAATTTTGGCGGATATCGACCGGATAGCGGAACACGATGATGTCGCCGCGCCGCACGTCCGTGTAGGGAAGCAACCACCGGCTCAAGGATCCAGGAGGCGCGTAGGAGAGCTTGTCGACGATCATGTGATCACCCACCATCACGGTCGCATCCATGGAGGGAGTGGGCACGATGAAGGCCTGCACCAGCGTGGTTGTGCCGAACAGCAGGATCAGGATGTTCAGCGACCACTCGTGCACGAAGTTGCGGACCGAAAGCGCCAGTTTGCTCATGCGGTTACTGGAGAGGGTAGCCGTGAATCAGCATGAAGCTGCGGCGCCAGCGGGTCTTCGTGAAGAAGTTTTTGGCCAGATCGACCATGTGCCGCCAACTGATGGAGGTATCGTTCAGATCCTCGGTGGGCGCGTCATAGGACCAGTACACGATCAGGGGCTTGCCGATGATGTTCTCGCGCGGCACGAATCCCCAGTAGCGGCTGTCGAGCGAGGAATCGCGGTTGTCGCCGAGCGCGAAGTAGTGGTTGGGGGGCACGACGACCTCGCCGTTGACGACGTTGTTGGTGAGCATGTCATAGGCGCCCGGTTCGACGCGCGTGTTCGGATCGCCGGGGAAGTTATCGCGGTAGGAGTCGATGTATTCGGCCTTATGGTAGGTGTAGGGCTCATCGACGCGGACGCCGTTCAGGTAGAGATCCTTGTTGACGATGCGGATGCGGTCGCCGGGGATGCCGACGGCGCGCTTCACGAAGGTCTGCGAGATATCGGCCGGATAGCGGAACACGATGATGTCGCCGCGCTTGACTTCGGTGTAGGGCAGCACATATTTGCTCAACGAGCCTGCGGGAGCATAAGCCAGCTTGTCCACCAGCAGGTGATCGCCGATCAACAGGGTGTCTTCCATGGAACCGGTCGGGATGACGTAGGCCTGCACCAGCGTGGTGGTGAGGAACAGGAGCAGCAGGATGGTGATGGTCCACTCGGCCAGCGTGCTGCGCGGCCGCTCGCGCGGCTCCGGCGCCAGGGGCAGCAGGCCCTGCTCGGAGGCCGTCTCCACGGCCGGCGCGTCGCCTTCGGCGGGCGGCGCATCCAAGGAGGCGGGCTCGCCCGGCTCGGCCGTCAGCAGTTGCGCATAGGACTCGGGGGCGGCTTCAGGCGCGGGGGAGTTGTCCGGCGATGCTTCCGGGGCATCTGGTCCCGTGGGACCGGTCAGGTTCTGTTCGCTCACTGGTTCTATCTTAGCGAGAAAGAGGACGGCGCGGCGCCTTGTGTACAAACGAGAAAGCGCCCCGGAACGGGGCGCTCAGCAAGAATACTTGAAAGTAGGGTCTTGCGGCAGACGAAAGTCAAGCCTTACTTGGACACGGCCGGACAATCGCCGCTTTGATACACTACAGAGATTATACACGGAACGTCGAAGGAGCTGCAACCGCGATGACGGCAGCAAACGGTTTCGTACTGGGCGTTGACTTGGGGGTCCGCTCCGTGGGGTTGGCGCTGATCGATCCCGACGCGAAAGAGATCATTCACACGGCGGTACGTGTGTTTCCACCCGGTGTCGCTGGGGACTTCGAATCGGGCCGGGACGAGTCGAACAACAAGAAGCGGCGGGAGGCGCGGCTGGCGCGGCGGCAAACGGAGCGGCGTGCGCGGCGCCTGCGGAAGATTTATCACCTGCTGCAAGCGCACGGGCTGCTGCCCGAGGGCGAGGCGGCCGAAAGTCTCAGGGCGCTGGACCAGCAACTCGCGGCGAAGTATCCCCCGCATCCAGGGATCCCTTACACACTGCGGGCGCGGGCCTTGGATCATGCGCTGGAGGCGCACGAGCTTGGCCGGGCGCTGTATCACCTGGCGCAGCGGCGCGGGTTTTTATCGAACCGGCGAGCGCCGGTGAAAGAGGATAAGGAACAGGGCAAGGTGGTGAGGGGGATTGAGGGGCTCCAGGCCGAGATGCGAGCGGCCGGCGCGCGGACGCTCGGCGAATACTTCGCGGGGCTGGCGACGGGGCGCGATGCCGAGGCCTTGCGGATCCGGCATCGCTATACGCACCGCAAAATGTATCACGATGAGTTCGACGCGATCTGGGCGGCGCAAGCTGCGCATCATCCGGAGATTTTGACGGAAGAATTCCGCAAAGAGCTGTGGGAGGCGATCTTTCATCAACGGCCTTTGAAGGATCAGAGCCACTTAGTCGGGGCTTGTTCACTGCTGCCGCGCGAGAAGCGGGCTCCGCTGTATCATCTGGACGTGCAGCGGTGGCGGCTGCTGGGCAAGATCAACAACCTGAAGGTGCAGGACCGGAGTCCGGAGTGGTTAACGGATTCGGAGCGCGCGAAATTGGCGCAGGCGCTGACGACCGCGGAATCGATGAAGTATGCCGAAGTTCGAAAGTTGCTGGGGCTGCCGAAGGAATCGAGATTCTCGATCGAGTCCGGGGGCGAGAAGGAGATTCTGGGCAACGTCACGTACGCGCGGTTCGCGAAGGCGCTGAATCTGCGATGGGACCAGATGGAGCGGGCCGAGCAGGACGGGTTGGTGGAGATGTGGGCGTCTTCGCCAGACGATGAATCCTTCCGCACCGCGCTGGAGGCGACGGGCGCGTATTCGGTGGAGGAGATTGAGGCGCTGCTGAAGGTGCGGCTGCCGGAGGGCTACGCGGCGTTCTCGCTGGCGGCGATCCGGCTGCTGCTGCCGTATCTGGAGGCGGGAACGACGGAAGGGGAGGCCAAGAGGGCCGAGTTTCCGGAAAGTTTTGCGGCGACGGAGCCGAAGGATAAGCTGCCGCCAGTGCTGGAGGCGCTGCCGGAGCTGCGGAATCCGGCGGTGACGCGGACGTTGTCGGAGTTGCGCAAGGCGGTGAATGAGCTGGTGCGGCGGTATGGGAAGCCGGCGGAGATCCGGGTGGAGCTGGCCCGGGATTTGAAGCGCAACAAGCGCGAGCGGGATAAGCTGAACAAGAAGAACCGCGAGAACGAGAGGATGCGGGAGGAGGCCCGGAAGGCGCTGAACGAATATGCGGACACGCAGTGGTCGCGCGGGGCGGAATTGAAATATCTGCTGGCGAAGGAGTGCGGGTGGACGTGCCCGTACTCGGGGCGGCCGATTAGTTTGAAGGCGCTGTTCGACGAGCCGTTGTTTGATGTGGAGCACATCATTCCGTACTCGCGGTCGCTGGACGATTCGTTTCAGAACAAGACGCTGTGCGCGCGAGACTACAATGCGCGGAAAGGGAACCGGACGCCGTGGGAGGCGTTTCACGGCAGCGACGAATGGGATGCGATGGTGGATCGGGTAAAGGGGTTTCGCAACCGGGCGAAGCTGAAGCGCTTCACCATGGAGGAAACCGAGACGGCGAAGCTGCTGGAGACGTTTTCGTCGAACGAATTGAACGATACGCGGTACATGTCGACGCTGGCGGGCAAATATTTGGGAGCGCTGTACGGCGGCGTGGTGGATGCGGAAGGGAAAAGGCGCGTGCGCAGTTGCGCGGGACAGGTGACGGCTCTGTTGCGCAGGCTGTGGGGCCTGAACCAGATTCTGAGCGAAACTCCGGAGAAGTCGAGGGACGATCACCGGCACCACGCGGTGGACGCCGCCGCTGTGGCGATGGTCACCGACGGCATGATCAAGGCCGTAGCCGAGGCGAGCGCGCGGGCGGAGGCCGCGGGGCAGAGATGGCTGAAGACATTCGAGGAACCGTGGGTGGGGTTCCGCGACGCATTGAAGGCACAGATCCTGGAGCGGACCGTAGTGTCGCACCGGCCGGAGCGGAAGCTGGCCGGGGCGCTGCACGAGGAGACGCTGTACGGACGGCCGCACGAGGAGAACGGCAAGCAGGTGGTGCATATCCGGAAACCGGTGCACCTGCTGAAGAAGGATATCGAGAACATTGTGGACCCGACGGTGCGTAAGCGCGTGCAACTTCAACTGGGTCTGGTGGGGGGCGAGCTCGAGCGGTTAGAGCAGGAGCCGCCGAGGCTTGCAAGCGGCACTCCGATCCGCAAGGTACGCGTGAAGCAGGTAGCGAAGACGGTTCCGCTAGGCGAGGGGAAGCGGCGGCGGAACGTGATCACGGGAGACAACCACCACATGGCGGTGTTCGCGATCCAGAAGCGGGGGAAGACGACATACGTGGGAGAAGTGGTGTCGCGCCTGGAAGCGGTGGGACGGCATCGGGAGGGGCAGCCGGTGGTGCAGAAGGACCGGGGGCCGGACAAGGAGTTTCTGTTCAGTCTGAGCCAAGGGGATATGGTCAAGTGGGAAGGCGAGTTGTGGCGGGTGCGAGGCGTGACCTCCGAGAGTAATGGCCGCTTGGAGCTAAGCCGCGCATGGGATGCCCGAAGGAAGAAAGACATGAAAGGGGGAGACCTTCAGCGGCCCCCGGTCAACACGTTTTGCAGCTCAGGTGGGCGTAAGGTGCACGTCACCGCTGTGGGTGCGGTCCGGGAGGCGCATGACTGACCGGGTGCTGGACATCTCGGCGGCGGCGGCGTTTCTGCGGCGGCGCAATGAATTGCTGGTGATCGAGGTGGACGGCGCGGAACGCGAGGCGATTCCGTTCAGCGATCTCGCGTCGGTTGTGGTTTCACACCGGCAGGCGGCGTTCACGCAAGCGGCGGTCTCAGGGTTGGCGGAAGCGGGCGCGTCGCTGATTACGTGCGACGAGAGGTATCATCCGGCGGCGATGCTGCTGCCGCTGGTGGGGCATCATCAGCAGGCGGAACGGTTCGCGCGCCAGGCGAGTCTGCCGGTGGCGCGCAAGAAGCGCTGGTGGCAGGCGATCGTGCGGGCCAAGATCGCAGCCCAGGCGCGGACGCTGGAGGCGCTGCGGGGAACGGACTACGGGCTGGGCGCCATGACCGCACGGGTGGGCAGCGGGGATCCGGCCAATGTGGAATCGCAGGCCTCGCGGCGGTACTGGATGCTGGTGTTCGGCGACGAGGGATTCCGGCGCGGAGACGCGGAGGATCCGCGCAACACGCTGCTGAATTACGGCTACGCGATCCTGCGCGCGGCGGCGGTCCGAGCGTTGACGAGCTGCGGGCTGCATCCGTCTTTTGGATTGCATCACCGGAATAAGGCGAATCCGTTCGCACTGGGGGACGACCTGATGGAGCCGTACCGGCCGGCGGTGGACCGAGTGGCGGCGGGGTTGGCCGCCAGGGGCGAGACGCAAATGGGACCGGCGGTGAAGCGAGCGCTGATCGAGGCCGTCACAGGCCGGTACGAAGTGGAGGGCGAGCAGCGGACGTTGTTCGACATGTTGAGGCGGACATCGCAAGGGCTGGCTGCGGCGGTGCTGGAAGGGGACGCGGGATGGAAGCCGGCGGCCTGGAGGTTCGTGGGGTGAGATGGCGGTAGCCGCGTATCGAGTGATGTGGCTGTTCGCCATGTTCGACCTGCCGGTGGAGACGAAGGCGCAGCGGCGGGAGTACGCGCAGTTCCGCAAGAAACTGCTCGGGGCGGGGTTCACGATGTTGCAGTACTCGGTGTATGCGAAACACCTGGCGAGCCAGGAGGCATCAGAGAGCCTGCGGGGAAAGGTACACGCGGCGCTGCCGCCACACGGGCAGGTGCGGCTGCTGGCGGTGACGGATCACCAGTTCGGGAAGATGGAGGTTTACTTTGGGAAAAAACGGCAGCCGGTGGAAGCGCCTCCGATGCAAATCACGCTGTTTTGAGCGGGCGGAGAGAAAGGAACTCCCCCGCGCCGTTGGGGCTGCGGGGGAGGTAGTGTATCAAAGCGGTGATTTCCGGCCAGCCCAAGCGCGCGGGGCAAAATCGGCAGTGCGCGCCGAAGTGTATCAAAGCGGTGATTTCCGGCCAGCCCAA
>CAZTKA010000097.1:0-13197 GCA_964614015.1 uncultured Bordetella sp.
GGCGGCCGACGAACGGATTGTCGGGCGGAACCGAGCCGTCGTCACGCAGGCGCAGGATCTTGCCACCGAGGTCGTCGGGGTCTTGCGCCCTGGCGCCATCGGGAGGATCGGCCCCCGAGCCCACGCTCATGTAAATCATGCCGTCCTTGCCGAAGACGATGCGCGAGCCGCCGCCGGGGCCGGGGCTGAAGATGTCCTCGGCGCCCTCCAGCGCCGAACCCGTCCAGCGGGCGCGGGCCAGCGTCAGCAGGCCGCCTCCGCCTTTGCCTTTGCCCTTGTCCGCGATTGGGGGCGCGGGCTTGGTGTAGGTGAAGTACACGAGCCGGTTCTCAGGAAAACGCGGATGCAGCGCCAGGTCGAAGAGGCCGTTGGTGTTCTGCGCGCGGATCTCGGGCAGCCCCGCGACGGGCGAGGCGTCCAGCATGCCGTTGCGCACGATGCGCAGGCGGCCGACGCGCTCGGTGATGAGGATCGCGCCATCGGGCAGGAACGCCATGCTCCAGGGCTGCGCGAGGCCCTTGATAATTACGATGCGCAGATTGCGTTCGAGGGCGGTTTCAAGCGCGATGGGTCCGTCGGGCAGCGGCGGCGAGGGCCACTGGATAGCCTTCGGAGTTGCGCCCTTTTGCTTGGTTTGGGCGGCGGGTTGTTGGGCGCGCGAGGCGATGGCCACGGCGAGCGCGGCAGCGAGTGCGAGTGTGGCCGTTGCGTAACGGACCGAGTAGCGAGCATCCAATCTTAGGCTCGGCATCATGATCTCCCCGGCATCATTATAATGAGATCCGCTAAATGCCGGGCACGAGTCTTACCGCGCGGGCTCGATGCGAAGCAGTGCGCCGTCATCTTCCGCCGTCAGGACGTAGAGCAACCCATCCGGCCCCTGGCGCACATCACGGATGCGATTGTGCAGATCAACGAGCATCGATTCGCGGTGCAGTTCCTCCCACTGCTCATTGAAGTCGATGCGTTCCAAGTGGCCGGAGCGGGGCACTTCCCCCTGCCGCATGCCGCCGGCAAAGAGGTTGTTCTTCCAGGCCGGGAAGCGGTCAGCGCTGTAGAAGGTAAGCCCGGATGTAGCGATCGAAGGCACCCAGAAAATCACAGGCGGCTCCATGCCTTCCTGATACGGGTTGGTGGAAACGCGCGGGCCGGGATAGAAGCGGCCGTAGCTGACCACCGGCCATCCATAGTTCTTGCCGGCTTGCAGCACGTTCACTTCGTCGCCGCCGTTCGGTCCGTTCTCGCATTCCCAGATGTCGCCGGTTACCGGATTCAGGGCCAGGCCGAGCGGCACGCGATGGCCGAGGGTGAAAATTTCGGGCCGGTAGCCCGGGCGGCCAACGAACGGATTGTCGGGCGGAACCGAGCCGTCGTCGCGCAGACGCAGGACCTTGCCGGCGAGGTCATTGGGATCTTGCGCTCGCGCGCCCAGCGGAGGGTCGCCCGAGGGAAGCGTCATGTAGATCATGCCGTCCTTGCCGAAGAGGATGCGCCCGGCGTTGCCCGCGGCGATGCCGGTGAACAGATCCCGCACTTCAGTCAGGGCGCTGCCGTTCCAGCGGCCGCGGGCGAGCGTGATCACTCCGGCATTGGTCCCTTTTCCATCGGCGGGGGCCGGCTTGTGATAGTTGAAATAGATCCAGCCGTTTTCGGCGAAGTTTGGATGCAGAGCCAGATCGAGCAATCCGCCCAGCCCTTGCGCACGGACTGGCGGCACGCCGGCAACAGGCTCAGCCTGGAGCACTCCGTTGCGCACGATGCGCAGGCGTCCGGCGCGCTCGGTGATAAGGATCGCGCCATCGGGAAGGAACGCCATGCTGAAGGGCTGGGTGAGGCCTTTCGTAATCACGATGCGGAGGTTGCGTTCGACGCCGGTCTCGAGTGGGATGGGTCCGTCGGGCAGCGGCGGCGAGGGCCACTGGATGGCCTTCGGGATGCCGCCTTTCTGTTTGCCCTGCGCGGCGGGCTGTTGGGCGCGCATCGCGAGGCCGGCCAGGAGCGCCGCGGCGAACGCAAGAGTGGTAATCGAAGAACCGGTGCTCATCGGGCGCTCCTCTCGAAATAGTCTAGACGAAGATAGACGGCGGCCGCGCGGAAGCGCACCTTCTTGTTGGAATCCGCAAACCGCGCGATCAAATACGGCTTCAGGGCCAGCTCATTCCAGGACGCCGTAATCTGAACGGCGGCGGCTCGCATGGACCAATCCTGGTCGCGGAAGGCTGATTCGACCATGGCCCGCGCGTTGGGCGAGCGGCTCGACAGCAGCAGCAGCGCGGTGGCGCGGGGAGAAAAGTCCGCCTGCGTGAGCATATTGGTCATGGCGTAGTAGCCCACGCCCAGTCCGGGCACGGGCGCGAACCCCATGCCCTGCTCGGCGGCAAACAGCAGCGCGGATTTCGGTGTCTTCAAGCGGCGAATCATTTCTCGAAGCTGCCCCTTGAGGAAACTCGACTCGGCCTTCTCCTCGCCTTCGAGGATTTCGATCAAAGCCTGCTCTCCGGCCGGATCGTCCAGTTGATACAGAGCGCGGGCCGCGGCGAACATCACCTCGGGCACTTTGTCGCGAAGGGCCGGCCGAACCAGGCTCGCGAGCTTCGGATCGGCCAACTGGCTGACGGTGGTGATGGCGGCCTCGCGGCAGCGGTAGTCTTTATCATTGACCAGCGACCGGAGCACGGCCACGGACACATCGTCGCTGGCGCCCAGACTCAAGGCGATGGCGACTTCGCGCCGGGTGTCGGGATCCTGATCTGCGGCGCCTTGGGTGAGGACCCGGCGGGCCTGATCGGCAGGCGCGCCGCCATGGGGCGCTTCCTGCGGCCACAGGAGAGCCGGGGCCGCGAAGTTTAGGAACCAGAAAAGGCGATGGGACATGGCGTGGCGACCTGCTGCTTCTATTTGAGCATTGCCACAGAGCCGGGGCGTAAACGGGAAGCAGGAGTGCGCGCGTGAGGCTGCCTCATTGGGGAGGCTGGCGCGCGAACCAGTAATCCCCGGAGACGTGCTTGACGTAGAGTCCGTCCTTGGCGAACTCGAGACCCAATCCGTTCAAGCCGGCAAACGAGGTCTCCGAGGAGGCGAACAACCGCATCTTGCCTCTGCCATCGAGGTCGCCGTAAAGCACGCCGTCGGAGAATGTGATCGCGACGGTGCGGGGCTCGATGCTCCAGAGCTTTCCCTGCTCCTTGTACGTTCCGACGTACTGGGACAGGATCTCAGGCGCGACCTTCACCTCGGATTTCCGGTCGTCGGAAGCCGTGCCCACCCAGTGCTCGCGGTTGCTTTTGCTTTCGGCGCAGACGTATTCGAGGAGTTCGGTGTCGGGCAACAGATCGGCTTTGAGCGCCACGGTCCAAGGGCGGCGATATGCAGCGGGATCATCGAGCGTCAACTCGACTTCCAGATGGCCGAAATCCGGCCGGCGGTAGCGTTCAATCGTGCGAAGCTTCTCGGTATGGGGATGGCCGAATTGGTCGAGCCAGGTCCGGTCATTCCATCCGTTGCTTTCGATCACGAGCGTGTCGCCCTCCCAGCGCCCGACCGAATAACCCATCCAACTCGGATTGGGATCCGTCTCGAGGGCGCGGCCGTCCATGAAGATCTGGCGGTAGGAAAGATTCGGGTAGATGATGGCGATGAGGTTCGGCGTCTGAATGATCTTGAAGGTCTGGACGGCTGTGGAATCCTGGGTGATGGAAGCGGGCCCAAGCGGCAGACAGGCCAAATTGGGAGCATCCTTGCCGAGGTTTTCGCGGCGCTGCTGTGTTAAGGCTTCGGCCCAAGGCAGCACGTCTCCGGGCTGGAGGTCGGCGGCGATGTTGGCGCCGTATTTTTGCGAAATCTTGATCCACAGGCCCGAGAAGTCGGGCTTGCCGGCGGCGATGCGGGGGGCGGGCGCGGCCAGGTCCGGCTTGCCATCGGGCGTGCGCGGGATGCCGGGCGTGGGGTAGCCCAGCCACTGCGCCGGGAGCAGCGCGGCGAGTCCGGTGGCGGCCAAAACAATTCGCCTCATGGAGGGCCTTTCACTGGGCGATTATAGACCACCGTTTCGAAGGCGGCTAGCGGCGAAGCGGCGGCGGGGGCAGCGATGCGGATCCGGCTGTTTCGCGGTAAAGCTGACGATAGGCGCGCGCAGAAGCGCTCCAGGAAAACTCGCGCGACATGCCGCGCAGCATGCGTTCCGTCCAGGCTTCGCTTTTCGCGGCGTTGCCGCCGGGGAAAGCGGCCAGCGCTTCGGCGATCGCCGCTTGGAGCGCAGCGGGGGTGAAATCGCGGAACTTGAAGCCGGTGGCGCGGTCAACGGTGTCGTCGAGTCCGCCGGTGGCGCGCACAATGGGCACGGCGCCGTAACGCAGGCTGTAGATCTGATTCAGCCCGCAGGGCTCATAACGCGAGGGCATGAGGAACATATCCGCGCCCGCCTCGATGCGATGCGCGAGGCCCTCGTTGTAGCCGATGTGCACAGCCACTTTGCCGGGATGCGCGGCAGCCAGAGCGCGGAACATTTCTTCCGTGGCGGCGTCGCCGGAGCCGAGCACTACCAGGGCCACGTCCTGCGCCATCAGCCAGGGAGCGATGCCGGCCAGCAGGTCAAGTCCCTTCTGGTGGGCGAAGCGCGAGATGATGCCGATCAGCGGACGCGAGGCAAGATCGGGCAATCCCATTTCCTCAAGCAAGGCGCGCTTGCAGATCTGCTTGCCGCTCAAGTCCGCCATGGAAAAATGCGCCGGCAGGTGCGGATCGGTTTCCGGATTCCAGACGGAGTAATCGACTCCGTTGAGGATACCGGTGAGCTTTGCCGAGTGCGCGCGCAGGACGCCGTCCATGCCGAAACCGTAATCGGGCGTTTGAATTTCGCGCGCATAGGTGGGACTGACGGTGTTCACCGCGTCGGCCCACACGATGCCGGCCTTCAGGAAGCTGAGATGGCCCCAGAATTCGCAGCCGCCGGGATGAAAGAACTCGGGTCCGATGCCGAGCTCGGCCGCAACGGGCGCGCCGAAATTTCCCTGATAGCCGAGGTTGTGAATGGTGAAGACGCAGCGCGCTCCGAGCAAGGCGGGATCGTTCGCGAAGCTCACGCGCAGGTAGGGCGCGAGCAGTCCCGCCTGCCAGTCGTGCGCGTGGACGATATCGGGCCGGAAGATCAGGCGCGCGATGCCGAGGGCAGCGTGGTTGAGGATCGCGAAGCGCACATGGTCATCGGCGTGTCCGTAGATGCCTCCGGCGCGGTCGTAGAGCACGGGGCAGTCGACGAGCAGGTAGCGCACGCCGTTCCAGAGCGCCTCATCCACGGCGGCCTGGAAGATAAGGCTGCCGGCGCGCACGGTGAGATCGTCCCAGACACGGCGCGCGCCGGGCGCGGAAACGATGCGGTATTTCGGAAGCACGACCGCGACTTCGCCGCCCAGGCCAGCCAGCGCGGCGGGCAGGGAGCCCAAAACATCTCCGAGGCCTCCTGTTTTTGCGAACGGGGCGGCCTCGGAGGCCACCATCAGAATCTTCATTGCGCGGCCTTGAGCAGATGCTTCTGCACCTTGCCGAGCGCATTGCGCGGAAGCTTTTCCACGATTTCAAAGCGGCGCGGGCATTTGAAGGAGGCGAGCTGGCTGCGGCACAGGGCGCCGAGCGCGGCGGTGTCCAGCGACGTGCCGCGCGGCACGACGTAGGCGACGGGCACTTCGCCGCGCACCGGATGCGGCTCGCCCACCACAGCCGCTTCGGCCACCTCGGGCTGCTCCATCAAAAACTCTTCGATCTCGCGCGGATAGATGTTGAAGCCGCCGGAGATGATGAGATCGCTGCGGCGTCCGCACAGCGTGTGATAGCCGTCCGGGGAGCGGACGCAGAGGTCGCCGGTCTTAAACCATCCGTTGGCGAAGGCGTTGCGCGTGGCCTCTTCGCGGCGCCAGTAGCCGGCGAACACGTTGGGGCCTTTCAGATAGATTTCGCCGGTTTCGCCGTCGGGCACATCGCGGCCTTCGGCATCGACGATGCGGATGGTCACGCCGGGCAGAGGGAAGCCGACGCTGCCGGGCCGCCGCTCGCCGTCGTAGGGATTCGAGATGTTCATCATCGTCTCGGTCATGCCGTAGCGTTCGAGAATGGTGTGGCCGAACAGCGCGCGGAAATCTTCGAGGGTCTGCGCGGCGAGCGGCGCCGAACCAGAGACAAACAGGCGCATGTGCTTGCCGATTTCGCGTGCGGCGCCGGGCGGCGTCTCGAGCAGACGGACGTACATGGTGGGCACGCCGAAGAAGAGCGTGGGGCGGAAATCAAGAAACTCCGCCGCGGCCTTTTCGTGCTCGAAGCGTTCGAGCAGGCGCACGCGGCAGCCGGAGAACAGCCAGCAATGCAATCCATTGCCGAGCGCGTGCACGTGGAACAATGGCAGCGCGAGCAGGAAACGATCGGCCGCGGTGATGCGCCACAGATCGCACAGCGTAGCGCCGTTGAAGATCAGGTTGCCGTGCGTGATGATCGCGCCTTTCGAAACTCCGGTGGTGCCGGAGGTGTAGACGAGGGCGGCGGGCGAGGACACCTCGAGCCCCAGAGCGGGCAGGCCGGCGGAATCTTGCAAGGCGGCCTCGGCGTTGAGCGCGGCGAGTTCTGCCGCCGTGACGGAGAGCTTCGGATCGGCGTCGGCCAGGATGTGGTTCAGTTCGCGCTCGCGGTAGAGGATGTTAATGGGCACGAAGATGACGCCGAGCTTGACGCAGGCCAGATAGAGATCGATCAGCTCGATGCAGTTGACCAGGTAGACGCACAGGCGGTCGCCTTGCGCGAGGCCGCGGGCGGCGAGGGCGCGCGCCATGCGGTTGCTGCGCGCCTCGATGTCCCCGAACGTGTGAGTGGCTCCCTGCCATTCGAGCGCGGGTTGCGAGGCCCGATCAATCAGGGAAACGGCAAAGCGGTCGCGAAGGTTCATGGCCGGATTTTTCAGGGTAGCAGGGCTGGGCATGCGCGCGCGACGATTTTGAAATGCGCCGAAATGCGCTGTTTTGATGTGAAAACCGCCGTCAAGCCGATTTCGTAGCCTAACGGCTTGGGACCGAATCCGGGCGCACCCGCCGCTGGATGCCCGAGGGCGCAGTGAGCAGGCTGAGGTCTGGTGGGCCCTGATGGATTCGAACCATCGACCAACGGATTATGAGTCCGCTGCACTAACCGCTGTGCTAAGGGCCCGCCTGGGCCGCTTTCCCGACTGTAGCACGCCCGCCGCCGCGCGACGCGGCGGCCGCCTCGTTTAGACTAAAGAGCGTGGCTGGCCCGCAATCCCAATCCCAGGCCTACACCGGCGCGATGGCGCTGATCGAGGCGCTGCACGAAACCGGCGTCTCCTATCTTTTTTCCAACTTCGGCAGCGATCATCCCGGCATCATGGAGGCGCTGGCCTTCGCCAAGGCCGCCGGCAAGCCCGCGCCGCGCGTGATCACGTGCCCCAATGAAATGGTCGCGCTCACCTGCGCGCAGGGCTACACGCAGTTGACCGGCAAGCCGCAAGCCGTGCTGATCCACGTCGATTGCGGCACGCAGGCGCTGGCCGGAGCCATCCACAACGTGGCCAAGTGCCGCATTCCCGTGCTCATCCTGGCGGGCGCGTCGCCCTTCACCCAGGAAGGCGAGCTCAAGGGTAGCCGCAACGAATTCATCCACTGGCTCCAGGACGTGCCCGACCAGCGCGGCATCGTGCGCGGCTACATGAAGTACGATAACGAGCTCCGCACCGGGCGCAACATCAAGCAGATGATCCACCGCGCGATGCAGATCGCGACGAGCGATCCCAAGGGGCCGGTGTATCTGATGGCCGCGCGCGAGGTGCTGGAGGAAGAAGTTCCGCCGGTGCGTGTGGATCCGGCGGCCTTTCAGGCGATCGCGCCGGCCGCGCTGCCGGAAGAGGGCGCCGCGGAGATCGCCGCGGGACTGCTCGCGGCGCGCCGGCCGCTTATCGTCACCAGCTATCTGGGCCGCAATCGGCGGGCGGTGGAAGAACTCGTGCGCCTATGCGAGCGGGTGGGCGCGGGCGTGCTCGAGTCCGTGCCGAATTACATGAATTTCCCCTCGGATCACCCGTGCTACACGGGCCAGCAGGGGAACGAAAAAGTGCAGAACCCGTCGCTGGCCGAGGCCGACTTCGTGCTGGTGCTCGACAGCGACGTCCCGTGGATTCCCACATTCAATCACCCCAGCGGTACGGCAAAGATCTGCCACATCGATGTGGATCCGATCAAGGAGCGCACGCCGCTGTGGTACATTCCAGCCGCGCGCGTCTACCGGGCCGATTGCTTCACGGCGCTGCGCCAGATTCACGCACGCCTGGATCACGTGCGGATTGACGAAGCAGCGGTGGCCGAGCGGCGGGCGCATTATGCGGCCGTGCACCAGGCGCATGTGGATGCGCTCGAAAGGCGGGAGCAGCCGGACCGCGATGTGATCACGGCCGAATACGTGACCGCCTGCGTGCGCCGCCGGATCCCGCGCGACGCCATCATCGTCAACGAAGGCATCACGAACTACAGCATCATCAACAACCACGCGAGATGCACGATGCCGGGAACGCGCTTCACCAGCGGAGCGAGCTCACTTGGCTGGAACGGCGGCGCGGCCCTGGCGATGAAGCTGGCCGCTCCGGATAAGACCGTGGTGTGCCTGACGGGGGACGGCTCCTACATGTTCTCAGTGCCTTCGACGGTCCACTGGATGGCGCGACAGTATCAGGCGCCGTTTCTGACGGTGGTGTACAACAATCGCGGCTGGCGGGCGCCGAAGTTTTCCATGCTCGCGGTACATCCGGACGGATACGCCGCACGGGCCGAGGATCTGCATGTGGACTTCGATCCGCCGCCGGACTACGCGGGGATCGCGGCGGCGGCCGGGGGAGCCTACGCCCGCAAAGTGCAGAAGGTGGAGGAGGTCGAGCCTGCGATCGCCGAGGCCCTGCGCGCCGTGCAGGAAGAGAAGCGCTGCGCGGTGCTCGATATGTGGCTGGCGAAGCTCTAGGAGCGGTGGCTTGGTGTGGCGCAGATAGAGGCGGCCGCTTGCGGGTCCGGCGCCCGCTAGAATTGTCATGTGGAGCAGCCCGGCCAATTCCCCTACACGCGCGGCATCCATGAAACGATGTATCGGGGCCGGCTATGGACCATGCGCCAGTTCTCCGGTTTCGCCACGCCGGAGGAGACCAATGCGCGCTTCCGCTATTTGCTTGCGCAGGGCCAGACCGGACTCTCGGTCGCCTTCGATCTGCCCACGCTGATGGGCATCGACGCCGACGATCCCTCGGCGCTGGGCGAAACCGGCAAGTGCGGCGTGGCCGTCAGCTCGCTCGCGGATGTGGAGATCCTGTTCGAGGGCATTCCGCTGGGCGAGGTGACCGTCTCGATGACCATCAACGCGCCCGCTCCGGTGTTGTGGGCGATGTACCTGGCGGTAGCGGAAAAACAGGGTGTGGCGTGGAAGCGTCTCTCCGGCACGATCCAGAACGACATCCTCAAGGAGTACATCGCCCAGAAGGAGTACATTTATCCGCCGCGCCCGTCGATGCGGCTGGTCACGGACTCCATCGAATTCGCGACGCTGCACGCGCCGCGGTTCAATCCCATTTCGATCTCCGGCTATCACATCCGGGAGGCGGGTTCGACCGCCGCACAGGAGCTGGCGTTCACGCTACGCGACGGCATCGAGTACGTCGAACATGCACTGGCCTGGGGCCTCCGCATCGATTCCTTTGCGCCGCGCCTCAGCTTTTTTTTCAACGCGCATAACGATTTCTTCGAGGAAATCGCCAAGTACCGCGCGGCCCGGCGCATGTGGGCTTACCTCATGCGGGACCGCTTCGGCGCCCGCGACGAACGCAGTTGGAAACTTCGTTTTCACGCCCAGACGGCGGGAGGCTCGCTTACCTGGCAGCAGCCGCGCAACAACATCGCCCGCACGGCGATTCAGGCGATGGCCGCGGTGCTGGGCGGATGCCAGTCGCTGCACACCAACTCTCTTGACGAGGCCTACGCGCTGCCCTCCGATGAAGCCGCGACGCTGGCGCTGCGCACGCAGCAGGTGATCGCGCACGAAACCGGGGTTACGGCCGAGCCGGATCCCTTGGGCGGCAGTGAATACCTGGAACGTCTCACGGACGAACTGGAGGCGGAGGCGTATAACTACATCCGCCGCATCGACGCGATGGGCGGCATGATCGAGGCGATCGAGAGCGGCTTCCCGCAATCGGAAATCGCGCGCGCCAGCTACGAATACCAGAGCGCGATCGAGCAAGGCAGGCGGATTATCGTCGGCGTGAACCGTTTCGCCGAGGAGGGCGAGCGCCCCCCCGCGCTGTTGCAAATTGGCGAGGAGGCGGCGCGGCGGCAGCTTGCGCGGCTCGCGGAGGTGAAGCAGCGCCGCGATCCGGCCGCCGTGGCGCGCAGTCTCGCGGCACTCCGCGAGGCCGCGGAGGGCGAGGCGAACACGATGCCCTTCATCCTGGACGCCGTGCGCGCTTACGCCACGGTGGGCGAAATCTGCGGCGCGCTCAAGGAAGTTTTCGGAGCGTACACGGAAGCGACCGTGGTGTAGCCAACTTCGTTTCGGGCCTCCGGCGGGCAACACCTCAGACGACGCGAAGGCTATCGGCCGGGAACTCGATCGCCCACTCGCGGGTGTCGCGCAAGCGCTCATACTCCTTGTGCGGGATATCGACTGCAATATTGCCCGCAAACTCCAGGCGGATCCACTGCGGCTTGTCGACCGCCCGCTCGAAATGGCCGGGGATCTGATTCGGGCCCAGCTTAGGTGGCCGGGGCAGCGCTTTCAACTGCTCGGGCCGGACGCACAGGGTGACGCGGTCGCCTTTGAGGTGTCCGGGAAAATATGGGCCGTCTAATTCGAACTGGCCCAGCACGATTTTGCTGGCGTTTTTTCCCGGATCGAGCATCCGCACCTCGGCCGGAAGCAGATTGAACACTCCAAGCAGCCGGGCGACATCGGCGTTGGCGGGCTGATCGAGAATCTTGCGCGGGACGCCGCTCTGGACCAGTTTGCCTTCGCGCAGCACCAGCATCTCTTCGCCCAGCTCGAAGCACTCTTCGAGATCGTGTGTGACGAGCAAAACCGGAGTCTCGAATTCGGCGCGCACCTGGTGCAGCACGTCGTAGAGTTCCGCGCGCAGCGGCGCATCCAGGCCCTGGGCCGGCTCGTCGAGCAGAAGCAGCTTCGGCCCGCCGATCAAAGCGCGCGCGATGGAACAGCGCTGGCGCTGGCCGCCGGAGACTTCATGGGGGCGGCGCCCGGCCGCATCGGCCAGCCGGAATTTTTCGAGCATCTCATTCACGCGCCGGTGGCGTTCCAGGCGCGGGCGGCGCTCGGCCGCGAACTCCAGATTCTGCCGCAGCGTCATGTGCGGGAACAACGCGTAGTTCTGGAACACGTAGCCGCACTGGCGCGCGCGGGGAGGCACATGCACTCCCGAGGCCCCGTCGAACAGGATGCTGTTGTCGAGCAGGATGCGGCCTTCATCGGGCTTCACGAATCCCGCGATGAGATCGAGCGTCAGCGTCTTGCCCGATCCGCTGGGGCCGAACAGGACCGTGACGCCCGAGGAGGCCTGGAACTCGATTTCGAGCGAAAATCCGGCCGAATCCTGGCGCGCCGGAAGGGCCTTTCGCAAGCGGGCTTCGATCATCGCGGCTCCAGTCGCTTCGCCAGCGTCAGGATGCCGAGCGCGACGGCGGAGACCACCAGCACCAGCGCGCGCGCCACGGCGGTGTCTCCGCCTTCGACGGCGTCATAGATTGCGACGGCAACGGTTTGGGTGTTGCCGGGAATGTTGCCCGCCACCATCAGCGTGACGCCGAAATCGCCAAGCGCTCGCGCAAACGCAAGCGCGGCGGCCGCGAGAATCGAGCGCTGGGCCAAAGGCAGAGTTACGCGACAGAACAAGCGCCATTCGGAAGCGCCCAGCGTGCGCGCGGCGCGTTCGTAGCTGCGGTCCACGCTTTCCAGTGCGGCGCGCGTGGACTTCACCAGCAGCGGCAGCGAGTGCAGCAGCGCCGCGATCACGGCTGCTTTCCAGGTGAACACCAGAGGCTCGCCGAAGATGTCTTCCCAGATCCGGCCGAACGGACTGGCGCGCCCGATCACCACCAGCAGGTACGCGCCGAGCACGGTGGGCGGCAGCACCAGCGGCAGCGCGATGGCCGCATCGAGGACTTCCTTGCCGCGGAACTCGCGGTTCGCGAGCACGTAGGCAAGCCATACTCCGCCGGCCACGGCCATTGCGGTGGCGAGAAACGCCACGCGCAGGCTGAGCCACAGCGGGAACCAGTCGATCTGCATGGAAAGGTTCCATTATAGCGGCGTGGGGTTGGCGACGGGTTTCCAACCCGCTTAAGAAGCGCGATTGGAAATCGGGCGTAGGATGGAATCTGGATGGAATCCTGCTCGAGGCATGCGGGGCTATCGGGTGGTCAGCAGCTCCTCCCGCATGCGGCGCGCGTCACTTTCCGTTACCCAGCGCTCGCGCAGCATGCGATCAATCGCCGCAGCGGCCCGCTGCACGTAATTGTCGTGATTGCCGTAGAGCTGCTCCAGGCGCGCCCAGCTCAGCGGCCGCGTCTGGCCGAGTTCGCGGCAGTTACCCGGACCGCCGGTCGAGGTCGTGTAGCTCGCCGTGGGAACGTCGCTGTACGGACTCCGGATGCCGCCCGAGCCGATCCCGAATTCGTTCAGCACCAGCGCGCCGTCCTTCACCTGGAGGCGCGCGACCTTCGGAGGCGCGACGCCGTCCTTCACCCAGCGGTCCAGATTCGCGAACGCGCCGTTGAAGGCGTACCGCAGCAGGGGCAAGTCTTGCAGGACGATCTCCGGCTCGCAGCGCGCGTTGAACGGCCATTGCGGAGTGCCTTGCGCCACGCCGGTGGCCTCGGTCTGCTCGGCGAAAGAAGGGAAGCCTTCGTAGGCGTGCGCGTCGATGTGCGCCGCGGCAGCGACTTCATAGAGACGGTAGGACCCGAGCGGGGCGTCGCTATCGGCCTTGCGCACCGGAAACGCGCTCATCACCTCGCCTTGGGCCACGACGCTGACCACCGGGACGTCGATGTCCTTGATTTGCCGCCGCGCATCTCCCGCCGGGATGCCGCCCGAGCAGTTATGGATCGCCGCGGGCGCCGGCGGGTTGCGCACCAGGTAGCCGTCGAAGGCGGGCCGGCT
>CAZTKA010000098.1:0-13193 GCA_964614015.1 uncultured Bordetella sp.
CGCAAGCCGGATAATTCGCGTGCACGGCGGCTTCGGCGGCCTGGATGGAGAGATGATCCATCATCTCGATCGCCGCCGGGACGATGCCTGCCGCGATGATGCCGCTGACCGCCGACCCAGCTTCGTTTGCAGTATGGAATGCCGCAAGCAGGGTTTGAATCTTCTCCGGCCGCTTGACGATGCGCAGCGTGATCTTGGTGGCGATGCCCAGGGTGCCTTCGGAACCGACGAACACGCCAGCGAGATCGTAGCCCGGATGGTCCAGCGCCTTGCCCCCGGTGCGGGCGATGCTTCCGTCCGGCAGCACGAGCTCGAGGCCGAGCACGTGCGTGGCCGTGAAACCATACTTCAGACAGTGCGCGCCGCCGGAGTTTTCCGCGACGTTGCCGCCGATGCTGCACACGGATTGCGAGGAAGGGTCCGGGGCGTAAAAGAATCCCGCGTCCTGCACCCGCGCGGTCACATCGGAGTTGATCACGCCGGGTTCCACCACGACCCGCTGGTTGACCAGATCCACTTCGATGATGCGGCGCATCCGCGCCAAACTGATGACCACGCCGCCTTCAACGGGAAGAGCGCCGCCGCTCAATCCCGTGCCCGAGCCGCGTGCGACGAAGGGGACCCGTTCGCGGTGGCAAATGCGCACGATGGCCTGCACCTGTTCGGTGGTGACCGGCAGCAACACAGCCTGCGGAACGACGCGGAAGTTGGTCAGGCCATCACACTCGTAGGTCTTGAGCTCTTCGGGCGCGGAAATGACGCTGCGATTACCGAGCGCGGCCTGAAACTCCGCCAAGACACTGGGGTTCATTCGAGTATCCGATAGTATAGATCAGCGTTCACACCTGTAATACGATCTTGCCGCAGGCATGCCGGGTCTGGCTGCGCTCGTGCGCCCGCGCGGCGTCTTGCAGCGGGAAAACCGAATCGATCACCACGCGAACCTGCTGGCGATCGACCAGCGCGGCGATCTCCTCCAACTCCGCCTGATTCCCCCGCACCCACATGAGCGTCTGCCGGACCCTGTGGGCGGCGGCGGTTTCCTGCGAAGGCGGCGGGCCGATCAGCGCAACGAGGATACCGCCCTCCTTCAGTGTCCTCCACGAGCGTTCCCGCACGTCGCCGCCGATGCTTTCAATCACCGCATCGGCGTCGCGCGTCACGTCTTCGAAGCGTGTCGTGTTGTAATCGATCACCTCGGCCGCCCCGAGTTCGCGAAGCAGAGCATGATTGCGCGCCGAGGCGGTTGCCACAACGTGGAGCCCTTGGATGCGCGCGAACTGCACGGCGAACGTGCCCACGCCTCCCGCGGCGGCGTGAATCAGCACCTTTTGTCCGGACGTAAGGGCCGCGTGTTCGAACAGCGCCTGCCACGCAGTCAGGCCAGCCAGCGGAATCGCGGCCGCATGCACGTGATCGAGCGCCTTCGGCTTGTGCGCGAAGGAGCCCACGGGGGCAATCGCATATTCGGCATAGGTTCCGCCGGTGGAGGCGATGCTTGGGTGTCCGTAGATTTCATCGCCCTTCTTCCAGCCTTCGACCTCGGCGCCCACCTGTTCAATGACGCCTGAAAAATCCCAGCCGAGGATGAGGGGAAACGGATCATTGCGAAGCCCGCGCAGGTGTCCGGCGCGAATGTGCCAGTCCACGGGATTCACGGAAGCCGCATGCACGCGCACCAGCACTTCGTGTTTCGCGGGCTCGGGCCGGGGCGCGTCCTCGTAGCGGAGCACCTCCGGTCCGCCGTATTCGTGCAAGCGGATGGCTTTCATCGCGGGCATGATGACGTTATATCATGGCACGAAGGTACCGCTTTTGATTCGAAGCATGATCTGCGGAGTCCCGGTGGCCGCATGTGCCCGGGCGCAAATCCCCCGCCTCGCAAACGGCAAGCCCGACCTCAATGGAGTTTGGGAGCGTCCCTATGTTCCCGACATGACGCGTACGGCCGCCACTCAGAAGGGCACGGCCCCTCTGCCGTTCACCTCTGAAGGCGCCGAGGGGTTTAAGAATTACGATCCAGCGAAGTTCGATTACACCGGCAACTGCCGGGTAGCCCCTACCGACGGCCGCAAGTGTCCCACCGGCGACGATCTGGATCCCACCTGGAACAACGTGCGGACGTTTACGCTTCGCAAGGACGGGGACATCATGGAATACTCCTGCCTGGAGAACAACAAAGATCTGAAGGAAGGGCACATCACATGAACCGGCGCGCCTTGATCAGAACGGTGATCGCATCGGCGGGAGCAGGTTCGAGCCTGTCGCGATTGCGCGCTCAGTCGAAGCTTTCCATCACGCTGGCTTGCTGGGATTACGACCGCACGCGCGCTTTGATGGACGGCCGCGTCAAAGTGGACGGCGCCGAGATCAACTATTTGAACCTGCCCGTGGAGGAGACCTTCTTCCGCATGCTGCGCGGCCGCGAGTTCGACGTCTCGGAGATGTCACTTTCCTCCTACGTCGTGTCGCTGTTCGAGCCCGACCCGCCGTTCATTGCGATTCCCGTGTTCCCCTCGCGTTTCTTCCGCCATTCCTGTATTTTCATCAACGCGAATAGCGGGATCCGCCAGCCCTCCGATCTGCGCGGCAAGCGCGTCGGCTCGCCCGAGTATCAGATGACGGCTCCGGTGTGGATCCGCGGGATTCTTCAAGACGAATACGGTGTGCCGGTTTCGAGCACGCCGTACTTCACAGGCGGGGAAGAGGAGCCGGGGCGCACCGAGAAAATCGCGCTCGACCTGCCGCCCGCCATCCGCGTGACGCCGATTCCTGTGGATGAGACGCTTTCGCGAATGATCGAGTCGGGCGAGATTGACGCGCTGTACACCGCGCGGGCGCCCTCCACGTTTGGTGACGGCAAGGGTCCGGTCCGGAGGTTATTCGAGGATTATGAAGCGGTCGAGCGGGCCTATTACCAGAAGACGAAAATCTTTCCGATCATGCACACGGTAGTGATCCGCCGCAGTTTGTATCGCGCGCATCCGTGGCTCGCGCAGTCGCTGTTCAAAGCGTTCGTTCTGGCGCAGCGCATCGCCTACGCCGATCTGCGCGAGACGGCGGCGCTCAAGACGATGCTGCCCTGGGCGCTCGCCCACGCCGAAGAGGCGGAGAAGCTGATGGGCCGCGACTGGTGGGCCTACGGTTTCGCACCGAACCAGCACACGCTCGCGACATTCCTGCGCTACTCCTTCGAGCAGGGGTTATCGAAGCGCTTGCTGGACCCCAAGGAGCTGTTCGCGCCGGAGTCTCTGGAGTCGTTCAAGATTTGAAAACGGCACACACACGCGCGCTTTCGTTTTACTGCGCCGCGCAGAGGAAGTTCTCGGCCGCGTCGATGCTGCCCGAACCCTTGTACTTGGCTACCATGGGGTACATGCAGATCGGACGCGTGCGCGTCGTTTGCCCGCCTTCGACGTGGGCGCCGACAACCATGTCCGGAGCCACGCCTTTTTCCACCCAGTTCACCACTGCCGTCAGCCAGTCCACGTTGCCGCAGCCTGGACCTCCGCCGCAATGGAACATCCCAGGCACCGGGAAGAAACGATAGAAGTCCGTCGTATCGCCCATGGTCTTCTTCGCCGCTTCGTAGTAATCGACTGACATTTGCGCTGTCACCCCCGGATCGGCCCAGCCGTGATAGTGCACGATCTTGGCTCCGCGAGCCTTCACGGCCGTCAGGTCGGTGATGGTCGCGTTGATGATCTGGCCCACCTTGGTCATGCGCGGCAATTCGACTTCGGGATTGAACGTGCGGTAGTCCCAACTCGCTCCGGGAGGGTTCTCGAAGGCCATGTACTTCATGAAAGTGTCGCCCAGGTTGAAGCTTGGGGCGAGGCTCGCAAAGCCGCTGGTGGATTGCCCGCGCGCATCGGTGGTGAAGGCTTCGATGCCGGGGGGGAAGCCGGGGAACAGGAGCTCGCCCTTGGAGGTGCGCACGCCGTCATAGACGATCTTCAGGCCGGCCAGTTGCTCGGCTGTGAAGCAGTCGGACGTGTCAGTTCCCGGGGCGCACTTTTTCAGATCGCGCGCTGGATCGAAGTCGCAGGCCAGCGGATTTTCGATGATCCCGTCCTTCAAGCCGTCGAGCGCATCGCATTTGTTGTAAACTCCGTCAGCCAAGGCGCGGTATTTCTCCGGCTTCACTTGGCCCGGGCCCGGACCGATGACGATCTGGTTCCAGACAGCCTTGGTTTGGAGTCCGGTCAGGTTCAGCACCGGAGCACCGATCACATAGCCGTCGAAATCCTCGGGATAGCGCTGCGCCTCCATCAAGCCTTGCCGCCCGCCCGTCGAGCATCCGACCCAGTAGGAATACAGCGGATCAGACCCGTAATAGGCACGGATCATTTTCTTGGCCAGCAGCGCCGTCTCATGCACGGAAAGATAGCCGTGGTCGATGACTTTGCGCAGCGCATGCGGATTCTCCGGGGTCTTCATGGCGAAGATCGCGCCCGGTTCTTTTTGCGCGCTGTGGCCCGTGTCGGTGGAGGTGGATGCATAGCCCAGACGCACTGCCGCGTCGACCGCCGCGGTGGAGATCGTTCCCGCCCAGCCGCCGTTGCCGACCATTTGGAAGCGGTTGTTCCAGTTTGCGGGCAGCTTCACGACGAAGCGCGCCTCGGGCCAGATGACGCCGCTGACGGCACAGTGCTCGGGCAGGTTGTTCGCCGCGGCCACGGTCCTGGCCGACTCGATTGTGACATCTTTGCCGAAGGGCACACGGGCAAGTTCTTCGCATTTCATGGCCGGAGCGGCAAGCGCGGCGGCCGGAACCAGCAGGAACAGGAAGACACTCTTCATAGCCTCCTATGGTACCTCTGCCGGGGCAGCGAGGCCAGCCCGTTTTACACTACTGTTCACAGCATCGGCCGGACGGCCTTCATCACGGTTCCCGCCACAATCTCCGCCCCGGCGGCCGTCGGGTGGATTCCGTCGCTCTGGAAATAACGCAGGTCCGGCGTGATGATGTCGGAAAGCAAAAACGGAATCAGCTTCACCTTGTATTTCGCCGCCAGATCCTTGAAAATCTGCTCGAAGCCCCGGATGTAATCGGGGCCGTAATTCGGCGGCAGCGTCATCCCGGCGAGCACCACGCGAGCCCCCGCGCCCTGGAACGCGACGATCATCTCTTCGAGATTCGCGCGAGTGCTGGTGAGCGGAATCCCGCGCAAGCCATCATTGCCTCCCAGTTCCACCAGCACCAGCGAGGGTTTCGCCGCCAGCGCCCCAGCGATTCTCGCCGCGCCGCCAGCCGTCGTATCGCCGCTGATCCCCTGCTTCACCACCCGCCACGGCAGCTCTTCCACATCCAGCATCCGCTGCATCACGTCCGGGAAACTCAGGCCGGCCTCCAGGCCGTAGCCCGCGCTGATGCTGTCGCCGAACACCACCATGACTTTGCGATCGTCGGGAACCGGTGCAGATACGGGAACAGGGGCCGCGACAACGGGCGCGGCCTCGCGAGCCTCCCCTACGGGCGCAGGCTTCGAGCATGCGGCCAGAAGGCCAAAAACCAAGGGGATGAGAAAGCGTCTCACTAGAACCAGCATAATAGAGGAAGTGACGATCCTCGAAACTCGCGGCCTCACCAAATCCATCGACACCGGCTCTCACCGCGTGGAAATCCTGCGCGGCATCGACCTGGCGATTCCCGCCGGCCAATTTGTCGCGATCATGGGGGCTTCCGGCAGCGGCAAGAGCACCCTGCTCGGATTGCTGGCCGGCCTTGATTCCCCCAGCTCCGGCAGCATCATTCTCGATGGCGTCGACATCACCGCGCTGCGCGAAGACGACCTCGCACTGGTGCGGGGCCGCAAGATCGGCTTTGTGTTCCAGAGCTACCAGCTCATCCCCACGCTGACCGCCGAGGAAAACGTCCTGTTGCCCTACGAGCTCTCCGGAGGCGATGTTTCCTCCGGCATCGCGCGCGCCCGCGAGCTTTTGAAGAACGTCGGCCTTGAAGACCGCATGGATCACTATCCGGTGCAGCTTTCCGGCGGCGAGCAGCAACGCGTAGCGCTCGCACGAGCCTTCATGTCCAAGCCGCCTGTGCTTATGGCCGACGAACCCACCGGCAATCTCGATAGCGTCAACGGCGCGCACGTGCTGGAACTTCTGCTGAGCCTGAACGCGAGCGAAGGCACGACGCTGGTGCTGGTGACCCACGATCAAACCCTTGCCAGCCGCGCCGATCGGATCGTTACTTTGCGCGACGGCGTGGTCGTCGCCGACGAATTGCAGGAGGCCGCGGCGCGGAGATGAGGCTCTCCCTCCGCACGGCCGCCCGCATCGCGTGGCGCGAAACGCGTGCCTCCACTGCCAAGTTTCTCTTCGTCGTGCTTGCCGTAGCCGTGGGCGTGGGCGCACTGAGTGGCGTGCGCGGATTCAGCCAGAGCGTCGAGTCGATGCTGAACTCGGAAACGCGCACCATCATGGCCGCCGACCTCACCGCGCGCCAGTTTGCCGAGCCGAACCCGCGCCAGATGGATCAACTCAACACGCTTGCGTCCCGCGGCGTGGATCGCACGCTGATTACGGAAACGGTCTCTATGGCGTCATCCGAAGTGCCCGATGCCGTACCGGTGCTCGTATCGGTCAAAGCGGTCGATCCCACGAAATATCCTTACTATGGAACCGTCAAGCTCTCCCCTGCGATGCCGCTGCGCGAGGCGTTGCAACCAGACACCGTCATTGCCGGTGAAGACGTCCTGATCCGGCTCGGCATCAACGTGGGCGATAAGATCCGGCTGGGAAGCCAGGAATTCCGCATGGCCGCGATCGTGCTTTCGGAGCCCGACCGCATGTCGGGAAGCCTCAACGTGGGCCTGCGTCTGATGATCTCGCGCGACGGCTTCGAGCGCACCGGGCTGATGCAGCTCGGCAGCCGGGCCGTTTCGCGATTCCTGTTCAAGATCCAGCCCGGCGGGCCGCCGGTCGGCGAAGTGCGCGGTCTCCTGCGCGAAGCCTTGCCCGGAGCGCTACTGGCTGATTCGCGCCAGCCGCATCCTCTGATCGAGCGCACCCTGCGCACCGCCACGACGTTTCTGAGCATGGTCAGCCTGATCGCGCTGATCGTCGGGGCGATCGGCGTCGCCATGGCCATGTACGCCCACTTGCAGCAGAAGCTGGACAACATCGCGGTAATGAAATCGCTCGGGGGAACCTCCACGGACATCATCCGGATTTATACGCTGCAGACGCTGATGCTCGGGCTGATGGGTGGCGGGGGCGGCGTCATCATCGGACGGCTGGTGGAGGAAGCCTTCCCGATGCTGGTTTCGCAGATTTTCGAAATCAACGCGGAAACCAGTTGGCATCTGGACGCCGCGGTGCAGGGAATCGCGGTTGGCGCGCTGACCACGCTGCTGTTCACGCTGCCACCGCTGCTCGCCATCCGCAAGATCCGGCCGGCGCTGATCCTGCGCCGCGACATGCCGGACGCGAAGCTTCCCTGGAGCAAGCGCATCCCGGAAGCGCGCGGAGCCGTGGCGACGGGCGCTGTCATTCTCGGCGGACTCGCGGCGATCGCCGGATGGCTGGCTGGTTCCGCGCGCGTCGGCGGTTATTTCGCCGCGGGTCTGGCGTTCAGTCTGGCGGCTTTGGGCGCGGTAGCGTGGCTCCTGCTGCGCGGACTGCGCGCGGTGCTGCGCAACCCGCCCGTCCGTTTGCCGGCGCTGGCGCGGCAGGGCTTCGCGAACCTTTATCGTCAGGGCAATCAGGCGCAGGCCATCTTGGTCGCCATGGGGCTGGGCGTGATGTTCACGCTGAGCGTTTACCTGATCCAGAATTCGGTGCTGGATGAAGTCATCGCCACCGCGCCTCCGGGAGTGCCCAACGTTTTCCTGATCGGCGTGACCCCGGATCAAGTCGAACCTTTGAAGCAGCTCATTTCCGGGCAGCCCGGGGTCTTGAGCGCGCCGCAGCTCGGCGCATCGGTCGCGGCGCAATTGACCAGCATCGACGGTTCCACGAACTGGACCACTCTCCCCATGGCTCGCCGCATGCAGCGGCCGCGCACGGTCACCTGGGAGGAGGCGAAACCGGACAACGTCAAGGTGACGCAGGGCAAGTGGTGGAGTCCTCGCGAGGAGGCGTCTGTGGTCTCCGTGGACGAAGGCGCCGCGTTGAACCTCAATCTGCGTGTCGGCTCGGAAGTCGAGTTTGACATCGCCGGCAGGCCATTGCGCGCGCGCGTCGCCGCTCTGCACGTGGTTGAGGCGTTCCGCCCGACGCCTGACCCGGATTTCATTTTCAGCCGCAGCGCGCTCGAAGGGTTTCCGCAGGTGTTCCAGGGCGGCGTGCGAATGGAACCGGATAAGGCCGGTGCACTCCAGCGCGCTGTCTTCAAGCAATTCCCCACGGTGACGGTGGTAAATGTCGCCGAGGTGTTGGACATCGTGCAGCAGGTGATCGATCAGGTCGCGCTCGTGATCCGGTTTCTCTCCGGCTTCGCGATCCTGGCCGGAGGCATTATCCTGGGCGCGAGCGTCGCCGGCACGCGCTTCCGCCGCATCCGCGAAGTGGTGATTTTGAAGACGCTCGGCGCGACGCGGCGGCATGTCGTCCGCATTTTCTCAATTGAGTTTCTGACGCTGGGCGCGGTGGCCGGCCTGCTGGGAGCGCTGTTGGCGGGCGGATTCACCAACATCGCGCTGACGCAGTTGCTCGAGACGGCGTACCATGCCGACTGGACTGCGTCCCTGCTTTCGATCGCGGCGTCGGCCCTGCTGGCGAACCTGGCCGGATGGGCCGCGAGCTTTCGCATTTTGCGGCAGAAGCCGCTGGAAGTCCTCAGGGAAGAATAATAGCCCCGAATGAAGGCAAGCGCTCATTAGCCGCGCCAGATCCGTCGCAGCTCAAAACTCAATCGACTCCAGCAGCTCCGACGGTTTCTTGCCGAACGCCGCGCAGATCGCCAGCAGGCTCTCGATGCTCGGGAGGTTCGCCCCGCGCTCGATCGCGCTGATCTGGCTCACACTCAGATCCGTATGCGAGGCCAGATCCTTGAGCGACCAGTCCTTGCCGACCCGCAGCAACTTGATCGCGTGCCCCAGCCGGTTCCGCAACCGGTCCGGAGCCGCCTGCCCCAGCCCGTAGGCTTCCACCGCGTTCTGCAACACCTGCCGCAACTGCGCCAGCGAAAACGGCTTTGCCAGATAATCGAACACCTTCAGCTTGAAGGTCGCGCGCATGTCCTCGAGCGACGGGTAACCGGTAATGACGATGGTGCAAATATTCGGCCAGCGCGCCAGCAGTTGCTCCAGCACTTTGTCGCCAGTCGTGTCGCCCATCTTCATATCCAGCAGCACGATGTCGGGCACGCGCTCCTCGCAGCCGGCAAACAGGGCCGTGGCGCTATCGAACACGCGCACAGCGTAGATGCCCTCGTCTTTCAAAAAGTCTTCCAGGTAGGTGCGGAAGTCCGGATCATCATCCAGCACGGCGATGTGAGCCACCGTGGTGGTTGTCGTTTCAGCCATAGGGGCGTCCCTTCCACTCTAGCTTGCGGCGCAAGGCCGCGGCTGCCGCGGCCGACAATAAGACGGGCAGCATCAAGTACACGCCCGCAGGAGCCAGCCAGACCCATTCGCGATACCACGGAGCCAACAGCAGCAATCCCAGCAGGAGCAGCGCAGCCGCCGCGACGGTCTGCTGGGTCACGGCGAGCCAGGCCACCAGCGGCAACCATAAAGCCGCGATCGCGGCCGTCGCCACGATGTTCAGTCCGAACTTCGCGTCCAGTTGGGTGAAACGGAGAGCGTTGCGCCGGAGGCCGTGCCGGAGTCCGCTCCAGCCCGCGTGCAGCCGCGCGTGCGCCAGGCGAGAAGTTCGCGCCAGGGCCTTCTTCATGCGATGGCGGTCGGCCAGATGCGCGAACCTCAGATCATCCACGGGGTTCGACAACACCGCCCCGTGACCGCCGAGAAACTCGTAAGCCTGGCGCTTGAATAGCAGGCATTGTCCGTTGAACGCCGCCGCCGGATCCTTTCGCGGGTTGACGCCGCTGAAAAACAACGCCACGGCGTAGGGAACCAGCGTGCGCTCGATGAACCCCGTCGGCCGGAAGCCGGGTTGGATGCTGAGCAGATCCAACTTGCCTGCCTCTGCCGCCGCGACCACTGAGTCGAGAAAGCCCGGCTCGTACCACGTGTCGGCATCGGCGAACAGAATCCATCGCGAGGTGAGCACGCGTGCTCCTGCCATGCACGCGTTGGCCTTTCCGCTTGCGCCGCGCGGAAGCTCCGGCGCCTTCAGAACGCCCGCGCCGGCCGCCTCGGCTTCCTTGGCCGTTCCGTCTTCGGAGAAGTCGTCCACGACGATGACGCTGTCCGGCGGCAGACTCCGCACGGCGCGGCCAATCGAGGCTTCCTCGTTGCGCGCCGGGATCACCACCATGCAATCCGGAAGGGGACCTTCGCGCGGACGCTCCGCGAGGCACGGAAGGCGCAAATAGTTCATGCGAGCCCGGATCAGCAGCGTGGTGAAAATAATGCCGAAGCCCACGGCCAGACCGTTCGGAAGTGTCAACATCATTCTTTCGGCTATTTTTGCACTGCCTGCCGCGCCAATTCCACGCATTCGCGAAAGCCGTTTCGGAACGCCGGAACTCCCTCGATATCAGCCGGCAGATTGGCGGGAACGATGCCTTCGGCGGCGGCCGTGCAAATCCTCTGAACCTGTTGCGAGGCCTGTTCCCAGGACATCAAGTTGTGCTGGAGCGCCAGCCCATGAAACAGCAGCAGCGCGGCCGCGCAAGGCCGCGAGGAGGCGGCAGCCGCCAGCAGCAGACAAAACCAGATGGAAGGCAGGTACACCAGACGGCCGCCGGACAGGTCGGCGGCTCCGCCCAGCAAATGCAGTGGCGGCAAAATCGATACCAGCAGCGCCGCCAGCGCGAAGCGGGCCGCCGGTCCGGGTCTCGACTTAAGAGCCATCCACAGCAGCGCCGCGAGCATCGCCAGCGCCGCAAACGCGAGTACCAAAGCGGGCTCGCGGCTCCAGTTCAGCGGGAAATAGAGCGACGTCCACAGCCGCACGAACAATACCTTCGCGGTGCTGGCGAGGCCCAGAGCAAGAACGGCTGGACGGCCGGGCTCCGCAGAAGCATATCCGCCGATGCCGCCCAGCAGCGCCCAGCGGTACGCAAACGCCAGCCCGGCCACGGCGAAAAACGGAATCGCCGAACGCAGCGGGCGTCTTTGCATCCGAGCCAGAAACAACACCAGCACGGGAAAGACGAATGCGGCTTCCTTGCTCCACACCGCGAGCAGGCAGCAGACGAGCGCGGCGGTCCCGGCCCACCGGCGCCCGAGCAGGAACAGTAACAAACCCGCGAGCGTAAAGAAGACGGCCAGCAGATCAAAGCGTCCTGCGATCCAGGCCGCGGCTTCCGGATGGCTACCATGCACCGCGAATAACGCCCCGGCCAGAAACGCGTTCATCGTGGGCAAGCCCAATCGCGCCCCGAGCCAGGCGACCAGGACGGAGTTGGCCGCATGGAGCGTCATCGCCGAGGCGTGCCACAGTCGCGGATCCGCGCCCGCCCAGATGGCGCTGACCGCCAGCGAAACCAGTCCGACCGGGCGGAAAAAGCCGTCGCCGCCGCCCGAAGTGAAGACCGGAATCAGATTCGCCCAGGTCCATTCGTTTGCCTGCAGGACCAGAATGAAGTCGTCCGAAAGAAAGTACAGACCGAGCACACGGAATTGAGAGATCGCCGCCACCACGGCGGTCCCTCCCAGAACCACGGCCAGCCGCGCCGTCTCGGCTGGCGGATGCGTCGATGAACGCCAAACCAGCAGAACCGTCATGGCGAAACCGAACACACCTTCGGGATTCAGCGGTACATTCACCGGGACGCCGGCTAGCTGAAACGGGCCTGCGAACATACGTGCGACCGCCACCAGGCCCAACAGCCCGCCCATTGCCCACAGAGTCCGTTGCAGGAATTCCAAGTTCTCTATTGTCCCTTAGAGAGGTACTAGGGCATTCTGCTCTCTATCGCGTGCGAGCCGGCACGCCGATTCACTGGGCCAAGCCTCATGTCCAACCAAGCACACGCTCGCCTTCGCATCCTCAAGTCGCTCGATCTCCAATCTGACCTTACTGTGATCCTCGATGCCAGTGGCAGCCCCGGCTCTCGCCTGGAGGCTCGTTATGTGGGCAACGCTTCGCCGTCCGGCCTTACGATTGAGACCGGGACGGCGCTGGGGCCGGGCACCATCGTCAGCGTTGCGGGGGAGGTCCAGACCGGGGCCGGCTTGCAACCCCTGCTTGGCCAGTATCGAGTGAGCTCCAGCCATCCGCTAGCGGCCGGCCGATATCGCGTCAATCTCGAGCCCAAGCACGAGGCGCGATCCGAGGAGGCTCCACCCGCAACGGAGCGCTCCCTCGAAGCCGACATTGATTATTACGAAGTGCTCCAAGTCAGCCGCCGCGCGGACACCGAAGCGATTCACCGCGTGTTTCATGTTCTGGCGCAGCGCTATCATCCCGACAACGCGGCCACCGGCGATCAGGAGATGTTTCGGCAGGTGGTGGAGGCACACGCCGTCTTGACGAATCCCGAGCGCCGCGCGGCCTACGACGTGAAGCTCGCCGATGAGGATAAGGGCCGGCTGCGAATCTTCGACTCGCTCGAGAGCACGCAAGGAGTGCAAGCGGAGATCCGCAAACGCCAGGGCATCCTCCGGCTCCTGTATACGCGCCGTTTGACCGATCCCCACCGGCCCGCGATGCGGGCTCGCGAGCTGGCGGAAATGCTGGGCTGTCCAGCGGAGCACCTCGACTTCAGTTTCTGGTTCCTGCGCGAGCTGCGGCACATTCAGCGCGCCGACAACAACCAGTACGAGATCACCTGGCAGGGCGTGGAAGCCTTCGAAATGATCGAGGCCAATTACGTGAAGAAGCAGCCCGTCCCTCTACCTGCACCCGCGCAGGCGGTGTAGACCCCCTTTCCGCGATCCCGAGCTGGTGCGCACACGCGCTGTTCGCGGGACAATATGAAACATGAACCGGAGAGTATTCCTGGCGGCGCTGCCCGGCTTGGCGCTCGCGGCTTCCTGCGGCAGGTCTGGCGGGCTGCGGCTGGCGCTGAACTGGAAACCTGACCCGCAATTCGGCGGCTTCTATGCGGCTAATTACCGGGAACACGGGCTGGACGTCGAAATCCTGCCAGGGGGAGCCGGCAC
>CAZTKA010000099.1:0-12587 GCA_964614015.1 uncultured Bordetella sp.
TTCACAGCGCACCTGCACGCGCGGAGTGCCCTCCACCGGCTCCAGAATCCGGTAGAGCTGCGTGGGTCGGAAGGCGCGCTCATACTGCATGAAACGCGGGGCGAAATCGATCACGCGGAAGCTTCCGGCGGCGCTCCGGAAGCGAGTCTCTAATACATTCGTATTCGGAAGATAGCGCTGCTCGCCCAGCCCGCCTTCCGCAGGAGAGGCCAGGAAGCACCCCCCATCCTGGCGGTCCAGCAGGCTGGCAAATACGGGCTCAGAGTCGAAACGAGGCAAACAACACCACGCTACTTCCCCGCTCCGGTGGATCAACGCGGAAAACTGGCAGTTGCCGATTAGGCCAAGATCTTCGAGGCGCACCCACCCGCAAAAATACCACGACTTAGCCCCTTCGGTGAAACATTAGTACGGCGGTCAGCCTCTCGGCGTCTATAATAAGAAATGTTAATGAGGAGACGCCATGTCCCGGATTGCATCCTTCATCATCGCGCTGATCGTGGCGCTGGCGGCCCTTACGGCCGCGGTTGCATTTGTCGTCCGGAACACGGTGCAGGACTGGTTCCGGCGCGATCTGAACTTGCAGGCTCAGGTGGTGGTGCGGGCGGCGCAGCCTTCCCTGGTTGCCGCATGGGGATTTAACACCAACCAAGAGCTGGAAAAGCTGCTCGGTGGAATGATGGACAAGCAGCGGTTAGTGGCTGCGGCCGCGTGCAGTTCGGACCTCGAGCTCTTGGCGTGGACGCCGGACTATCCCTCTCGCTTTGGCTGCAGCGAAGTCGCGGACAATCTGATTGATTCCGGCGGCGCCCTGCTGCCCTGGCGCATCTGGCAAGACGTCCAGGAGTTTCTGGGCAGCAGCGTCCACTTGAGCGCCATCCCGATCGAGCAGGACGGCCACGCGCTAGGATTCGTTGTACTGGTGCACGACCTCAGCTACATGCAGCGGCGGAACGCCAGCACGCGCACGTTTCTGCTGATCGTGTTCGGCTTCCTGTCCGTCGCCACGGCCGGGATCACGATTGCAGTAGCGCGCTTCTCCCGGCGGGGCTGGAGCACGGAACTGCGGAAGATCCTGCAAGGCCGCACTTCGCAAAAGGCGGAGTTCCAACCGATCCTGCGCGACGTCCGCGAGTTAGTGAATCGCCTGATTCGCGAGCGAGAGGCCGAAGGCGAAGGAGGCATCTGGACGGCGCAGCGATTGAAGCACGTGCTCGGCCGGCTCCTGCATGGCGAAAAGGTTGTGATCGTCGCCAACCGAGAACCCTACATTCACCAGTGGAACGCGGAGGGGGCGATCGAAGTCGTGCATCCGGCCAGCGGTTTGGTTACGGCGCTCGAGCCGGTCATGCGGGCCTGCTCCGGAGTCTGGATCGCGCACGGCTCCGGCAGCGCGGATCGCGATACGGTGGACAAGCGCGACCGAGTGCTGGTGCCTCCCGGCGAACAGACGTACTCCCTGCGCCGCGTATGGCTCACGCGGGAGGAAGAAGAGCGTTACTACTATGGTTTTTCGAACGAAGGACTGTGGCCGCTCTGCCACATCGCGCACACGCGTCCTGTATTTCGCGCGGAGGACTGGCTCGCCTACCGGCGCATCAATGAACGCTTCGCCGACGCCGTCGTCCAAGAGGCGGATTCAAAGGACCCCATCGTGCTTGTCCAGGACTACCATTTCGCGCTCGCGCCTCTGCTGATTCGAGAACGCCTGCCGCGGGCGGCGATCATTAGTTTCCTGCATACGCCCTGGCCTAACGCTGAGCGCTTCGGCATCTGCCCCTACCGTGACGACTTGCTGAACGGACTGCTGGGCAGCAGCATTCTGGGCTTCCATACTCAGCAACACTGCATCAACTTTCTGGACGCCGTGGACCACTTCTTGGAATCCCGCATCGACCGGGAACAGAACGCGGTTGTGCAAGGCGGGCACAAGACGCTGATCCGGCCTTATCCCATCTCGCTGGAATGGCCGGTCCGGTGGCTGAATTCCGTCCCCTCGGTGGAGGAGTGCCGGCGGCAGACGTTCACGGAGCTGGGGCTCCGGCCCAATACCCTCCTCGGAGTCGGAGTGGACCGCCTGGATTACACTAAGGGCATTGAAGAACGGCTGCTGGCGGTGGAGCGTCTGCTGGAGCGGTTCCCGGAATATCGCGGGCGTTTCGTTTTTGCGCAACTGGCCGCACCGAGTCGCACTAAGATTGAACAGTACCGCCACCTGAATGATGCAGTCGAACACATTGCGGCACGCATCAATGAACGGTTTGGCACGGCGTCGTACAAGCCTATGATTCTGGCGCGTTCCCACCATGAGCCGCCTACCGTGTATCGCTACTACCGGGCCGCCGACCTGTGCTACGTGAGCAGTCTGCACGACGGCATGAACCTGGTGGCCAAGGAGTTCATCGCGGCGAGGGACGATGAGCACGGTGTGCTGATCCTGAGCCAGTTTACGGGAGCGGCCCGAGAGATGACCGAAGCGCTGATCGTAAATCCCTACGATCTGGAAGAGGCGAGCTCCGCTCTGGCCGCCGCGCTCATGATGTCTCCCGAAGAGCAACGCGTGCGCGTGCGCGCCATGCGCGCGTATCTCTCCGAATATAATGTCTACCGCTGGGCCGGCAAGATGCTGACGGATGCCGCGCGGCTGCGGAGCCACGAGCGCCTGGAGATCCATCTCGCCTCGCGCGCCGAGGTTGGGAGTCCGGTTTCCTGAATGCGGTACATTCTTTCCCCCGCCAATCGGGGTGTTCTGGCGCAGTTCGCCCGGTCCGACAATCTCATGGCGTTCGACTATGACGGAACGCTCGCACCGATCGTGCGCGATCCCGCCAAGGCGCACTTGCGGCCACGGACCCGGCGGCTGTTGCGGAGCCTGGCCCGGATCTATCCCTGCACGATCATTTCGGGCCGGTCACGCGCCGACGTTCTGCGGCGGCTGGCGGGAACCGGCATTCGCAACGTGATCGGAAATCATGGCGCTGAACCTGAGCTCGCGGAAAAACCTCCGATCACAAGAAAAATCGCGGCGTGGAAGATCGTTCTGGAACCAGTTCTCCAGGGCATGCCTGGGGTGTTTCTGGAAGATAAGAAGCTTTCCCTCGCCGTGCATTACCGCAACGCCCGGAAGAAAAACGACGTGCGCCTGGCGATCATGGAGGCGGCTCAAACGCTCCAAGGAGCCCGGCTGGTGCCGAGCAAACAGGCTCTCAACGTAACGGTGGACGGGGTCCCCACCAAAGGAGAAGCGCTGGCGAAGGAGCGCGCGCGTTTGCGCTGCGCCACGGCCCTGTTCGTAGGGGACGACGCCACCGACGAAGACGCCTTCGCGTTGGCCCATCCCGACCGCCTGCTCACGATCCGCATCGGCGCGCGGCGCGGTTCGCGCGCCGCTTACTACCTGAAGAATCAAGCGGAAATTGACGACTTGCTCAGGCTGCTCCTCGAAACACGGGCGTGAGGTTGCGCGCCAGCCGGGCGTTCCGATACACTGCATTCTGACGATTCCCATGCCCACCGTGCGCTTCACCCAGAACATCCAGCGCCACGTCGCCTGCCCCACGCGTGAAGTCGGCGGGACCACCGTCCGCGAGGTTCTGGAAGAGTATTTCCGGCTGCACGCACAGGCCCGCGGATACGTCCTCGACGACCAGGGCAGGCTTCGCGAGCACATGTCCATCTTCGTGGACGGCGGACAAATCTGGGATCGTGATCGCCTGAGCGACGCCGTGCGGCCGGCTGCCGTGCTTGATCTGGTGCAGGCGCTTTCCGGAGGATAAAACATTCATGAGTCATCGATGCCACGTTTCGACCCGCAAGGGCCTGTTCACGCTGGAGCGGGGAAAGCAGGGCGGCTGGTCCATCGCGCGGGTCAATTTCCTGGGCGATAATTGCACTTTCGCCATGCATGATCCGCGCAACGGCGACTTGTTCGCCGCGCTCAACCACGGACACTTCGGCGTGAAACTGCACCGTTCGCGCGATGGCGGAAGTACCTGGCAAGAAATCGCGGCGCCGCAATATCCGCCCATGCCCGAAGGCTACGTGCCGAAGGCTCCTCCGGTGGGCAAGCCGATCGAGTGGTCGCTGAAACTGATCTGGTCACTTGCGCCGGGCGGCAAAGGCGAGCGAGGCGTCGTGTGGTGCGGCACGCTGCCCGGCGGCCTGTTCAAGTCAACCGACAGCGGCGAATCCTGGGAGCTGAACCGCCCGCTGTGGGACGATCCCAAGCGAGAGTTCTGGTTCGGCGGCGGCGCCGACCAGCCGGGGATTCATTCCATCTGCGTTGATCCGCGCGACGCGCGCCACGTGACCCTCGGCGTTTCCTGCGGCGGCATATGGATCACCAAGGACGGCGGCGCGAGCTGGAACGTGACAGGCCACGGCATGCGCGCCGCCTACATGCCGCCCGAGCTTCAGTTCGAGCCGAATGCGCAGGATCCGCACTGCGTGGTCCAATGCCCTGCCAATCCGGAGGTTCTCTGGGTACAGCATCACAACGGCATTTTCCGCTCGACCGATGGCGCGGGATCGTGGACGGAGATCGAGGGCGTGCATCCGTCGGTGTTCGGCTTCGCGGTCGCGGTGCATCCCAAGGACCCCGATACGGCGTGGTTCGTGCCCGCTGTGAAGGATGAGAAGCGCTACGCCTGTAACGGGCGCGTCGTGGTCACCCGCACGCGCGACGGAGGCAAGACGTTCCGGACGCAGACTAAGGGCTTGCCGCAAGTGCATGCCTACGACCTGGTCTATCGCCACGCGCTGGACGTGGACGAAACCGGCGAGCAGTTGATCTTCGGCTCGACCACGGGCTCGCTGTGGGCGAGTGAGGATGGCGGGGAGTCCTGGACCACGATATCGTCCAGCCTGCCACCGGTGCACGCGGTGAAGTTCGAGTAGGCGACCTTCAGGCCGCACAGCGTCAACGCGGTCCTCCAACATATCATGGAAACACATGAGTAGTGTCGAACCGTACGTCGAACAAGATCATCATCCTTACCCTTTACAATTCACCATGCCGGACCGGGCGATCGACGCCCACATGCACGTCATCGGACCGTTTGACCGCTTTCCCCTCTCGCCCAAGGCGCAGTACAAGCCGTTTCCAGCCACTTGGGAAGAGCAGCGCGATATCCTGATCGGCAAGCTCGGCTTCTGGGGCTATGTGGTCGTACAGGCTACCTGCCACGGAACGGATAATTCGGTGGTCGTCGATGCGCTTGAGCACATGCAGGGACGAGCCGCGGGCGTTGCCAGCGTTACCGAAGACGTCACTCACGATGAGTTGAAACGCATGCACGAGGCCGGAATCCGCGGCGTGCGCTTCGCCTTTTTGCCGCACATCGCCAGCGAAACCACGCCAGCCGATGTGATCCAGCGCATTGCGAAAAAAATCGAGCCTTTCGGCTGGCATGTGGATCTGTATTTTCTGCCGGACAGTTTCGAGGTCATGGAGCCGCTGATCCGCTCGCTGCCGACGCCGGTGCTGATCGATCACATGGGGCGGCCGGACGTGAAGACGCCCGTGGAGAAAAACGAATATTTCCAGAAGCTGTTGGAACTGGGTGCGCGGCGTGATGACATTTACTGGAAAGTGACATCGCCCGACCGCTGCACACGCTCGGCGCGGCCGGAAGATTGGGCCGTCTGCCTGCCCTTTGCTCACGCGTTGATCGAACGTTTTCCGGGTAACGTGCTGACCGGCACGGACCGCCCGCGCCCGAACATGAATACGGCCATCGTAACGCCACGGGGCAATCCTCCCACGAAGATGCCCAACGACGGCGATATCATGAATCACTGGATCTGGCCGGCGGCCCGCAAGGATCCGGCCATCCTCACGCGGATGCTGGTGGACAATCCGCGCAAACTGTACAGCTTCCGGGAGTCCTGATGCCGCACCTGAGATTGCAAGTGCCCGAAGAGTGGCTGACCGAAGAATTCACACGCAACACCGGCTTCGACGCGAGGAAGCTGCTGGATCACCTGGTGCAGGCGGTCGCGAACCTGCGCATGGAAAGTCCCGCCACGGGCGAGATGGTGCCGATGATCAACCTGAGCAACCTGAAGCACGCCATCGAGCCCCTCCGCCACGCGCACGTCGCCGGCGATGCCTCGAAGCGGTTCCTGCATATCACCTTCGCTGCGGGAAACGAGACGCCCGGACGGACAGCGGAGGTGCGCCGGCGGGCGGCGCAGACTCTGGGCGATGAGGCCGACAGGTTCGTCGGCGATCTGCCGGGCCTCGCGTCGCTGACCGTGCATGTGCAGGATATCGACCGCGACCGCGGCTACTCGACAACCCTAGAGCGGAAGAGGCGGCGCGAGCAGAGCCAGTAAAACGGACCCAGCCCCGGCATCCCAGCCGGGGCTGGAACTTCGAAACCCGTCTTAGAAATCGATGCGGGCGCTCAGCGTGACGGTGCGATTGCCGCCTGCCTGGGTAATCCGCCCGAATTCGTTCGAGTTGATATTCGTGTTCGGGTTGCCCCAGACCGGCCGGTTCAGGAAGTCGATGGCGTCAGCGCGGAGCGTGAAGCTGGTGCCCTCGCGAATCATGACCTTCTTGCTCAGCGACAGGTCAAAGCCCAGCGACGCCGGGCCGGTGATCCTGGCCAAGTTCTGCGCCAGGTTTCCGGTTTTACCCGGCACCGGGTTCTGGAGCACCGTGTTGCCGTTGGAGTCGACGACAACCCGGTTCGTAAACTGCGCGTTCAGGGCTGCCGCGTCGCTGGCGAAGCCCGGCAAGGGAGCGTTCTGGATGCGCAAGTCAGAGAAGTACTGCACGAAATTGTTGCCTTTGACGACTTTGCCCGGGTTGATCTGGCCAACCAGGTCCGCCGTATTCGCCACGCGGAAACCCAGCGTGCCATTGCCTGAAGTGAAGGAAAGCGGCGATCCGGAGATCCACTGGAGATTCGGCGAAAGCGTCCAGCCGCCGACCACTTTCTCAAGCCAGCCCTGCGCGTTGCGCAGGATGTAGCCTTGGGAACCGAACGGCAGGTCCCAGGCGCCGTTGACCTTCAGGATGTGCGTGCGGTTGTTGTCGAGCACGCCCTTGCTGATCCTCCGGTCGCGCGCGTCGCGCAAGCCGGTGAAGCCCAGGTTCTTCGAGAACACGTAGCTGAACTGACCGCTGAAGCCCTTCGTGTAACGCTGGGTAACAGAGGCCTGAACCGAGTGGTAGGTGGAATTGTTCAGGTTGGTGTTCAGACTGACACTGGCGAACTGCGGATTCACGGAGAAGAAGTTATACGGCAAGTCGGTACCCACTCCGGGTGCGGTCTGCCGGAGCAAGCCACCGGCAATTCCTGTGATGGACGTACTGCTGTTGAGGAAGTTGGCCAAGCCGCCCACGTTCCCGTTGGCGATGAACCCGTTGGTGCTCAACCAGCGCCGCATGGCGGAGGAACCCGTAAGCGTAGTGCCGTTTACTGTGCCGACGCCCGGAATACTCCGGCCCATCAGAATCTGGTCGAACAACGGTGCGTTGCCTCCAGCGCGCGTGACGTTAAAGGCTTCAAGGAATCCGTTCTCGAAGATGTTGAGCTCATTGAGCTGCCAGTTGCCCCACAGGCCGGTCCCCTTGTTTCCAACCCAGCCGACTTCGAGCGTGATGTTGCGCGCAAGCTCTCGTTGGACCGAGAAATTGAAGGTTTGAATGTAGGGAATCTTGCGGTCATCGGCGTAACCGACGATGTTCTGGTTCCTGCCCGTGGCGGCCAGAAGAGGTTGCGGCAAGCCCGGGCGCGCGACGCCCGGATCGATGGGCAGCCGCGTGGAGGCGGTGGCGACCAGACCGGCCACATCCAAATATCCGCTCGCCGCCGACGGCACGAACTGGGGATTGGCGTTCAAGCCCGGAATATTGGCGATATTACTGGAGTACGACAGGAAGTCGACGGCGCCGGCGTAGTTGATTCCGTAACCTCCGCGCACGACGGTGGCCCGCTTAAGCCAGGGCACGTTCCAGGCGAAACCGAACGAAGGCGCCCAGTTGTTCCAGTCGTTGCCGAAAATGAGCTTGTCGGGCTGGGGTGAAAACTTGCCTACGAATTCAGTGGTCGTGAGCGCGCCGTTGGCGACACCCGGAGCGTACATTGCGTTCGCGAAATTCGTTCCGGAGATGCCGAACAAAGCCGACTGACCGCCCGTGAAGCGCGCGCCCAATCCGGTGGCGTCGTAAGGCGTGCCGTACTTGTCGTACCGCAGGCCGATGTTGAACGTCAGATCGCGCGTGACCTTCCAGTTGTCCCTGAAGAAGATTGCCCAGTCGTTCTGGTGGTGCTTGCGCTTAAAGAAATACGTGGACCGGTAATCCAGCCAAGCCGTATCGGTCGGCGAGTTGATGAAGAACTGCTCGGTAATCGAACTGACCGTCCCCGCCAGGCGTCCAAGCAGCGTGCGCGCCGGATTAACATCGTTGGCACTCAGGCCGGGGAAACGGGTCCCGGAGATGTTGATGGCGAAGCCGGTGTTGTTCGAATCCAGCGCCACACTCGGCCGCGTGGTTCCCTGGCCTCCGGTGTTGTTGCCCTCCGAGTACTGGCGGTTGAGTTCGAACCCGATCGCCATCGAGTGCGCGCCTTTGTTGATGGAGAGCGTATCGGCGACCTGCCGCAGCGGGCTGATGTTGTAACGCGGCGCGGCCACGCCGAAGGGCGCCAGGTTGGCGTAGCCTGGATTGATGTAAATGAGCGTGCCATCCGGTGTCGTTGGATAAAGGGACATGGCCTGCTGGGCGTCCTTGGTCCGGTCGCGCTCGCCGGCGCCGTCAAAGCAGCATCCGGCGTCGAAAGGAGAGGTCCCCTGCCATGGGTCAATCTTCATACCCCACCGGAACTCGTTCAACACGGTCGGCGAGATCACGGCCGTGTGCTGGGCCGTGTAGAATCGGGGCCTGCGCACCAGCGTTCCGTCAAAGCCGTCCGGGAGCCCCCGGATGCCGGTCTGCGCGTTCAGCCCCCAGTTCTTTTCGCGGCTCATTGTGAAGGTGACCTTGTGGTTGTCATTGATCTGATAATCGAAACGCGTCGTCAGGTGATCGCGGTTCGTGTTGGAGCTGACTCCCGTGGAACCATCCAGGCCGCTGCGCCGCTGGAAGAAACGGTACCCGGCCGTATTCAGGCCATCGCCGACGGTGTAGTCGTTCGGCAGCGGCATTCTGGTGAGGTACTGCGAGGAAAAAAAGACCGGGTCAATCTTGGTGCGGAACGGGTCCTGCACGTCCGTGAAGAGGTTGAAGCTGTTCAGGAACAACGGCGTGCCGTTTTCTGAAACCGTCCGAATGTTGCCATTCAGATCCACCGAAGGCGTCGCGGAAAGCGCGTTGCCGTTCTGCCGCGCGGTGCCGCCTGGGGCGCCGGCCGTCAGGTAACGGAAGATACCCTGCCGGGCCGTCGGCGTGAGGACCGTGGCCGTCGTCAGGTTCTTATCGAGGTAGCGCTGGTTGTCGATCAGCACGAAGAAGAACGCCTTGTTCTGGACGATCGGCCCACCGATGCGGCCGCCATACTGGTTGCGGTTGGCATAGGTCTTCTGCGCGCCGCGCAGATTGTCGAACCAGGTCAGCGAGCTAAGTGCCGAGTTATTGTTGGTATAAAATAGCGCCCCATGAAAGGAGTTGCTGCCGGCGCGCGTGCGCATCTGGACTTGCCCGGCTCCGCGGCCCACCGACGGATCGATCGTGTTCGTGCTGACGCGAACCTCCTCCACCATGTCCGGGCTCGTGAAGATAGACGAATACACCCCGTTGGAATCGTTGTAGCGGCCGTCATTGGTGATGATGCCGTCGCGCGTGGTGTTCACCTGGCCCGCAGTCGCGCCCGAGAAATTCGGCACTTCGGCGAAGGCATTGCGCACCGTAATCACGCCCGGGGCGGTGGTCACCAGGTCGAGCACGTTGCGGGTCACGACCGGCAAAGCCAGCACGGCGCGCTCATTGAGCACCGCGCCCGCCGACGCTGTGGTCGTCGCCAACAGCGTGTCGGCTTCCGCCGTCACTTCGACGGTCTGCGCCGCGGCGGCGATCTGCATGGTGATGTTCTGGCGGACCTGTTGGCCCTGGCCAAGATCCAGGTTCGTCAACGTCGTGGTCTGAAATCCTTGGAATGTGGCCGTGAGAGTATACAAGCCAGGCTGAAGGCTGGCGAACTGATAACTGCCGACCTCGTTGGTCGTAGCATTCGTCACAATGCCAGTGTTCACGTTCGTGGCGCGGACCTGCGCCCCGGGAATCACGGCGCCGGTCGGATCCAATACAGTGCCGCCCAACGTGGCGTTCACCTGACCAAACAAGGGCATTGCAAGGCAGCACAGTAGCGCGGTCAGCACAATCGTAAGCTTTTTCATGGCAAGACTCCTTAAGACGGACCTCCGGCGGATGAGAGCCCCTACCCTCAAAGACCACCTTAGTAACAATTTAAACCCGAGGCGCTCAGTAAGTCGATGGAGATTTTGTGATATTTGGAATCAATATAATTGATACTTCCAGACCATTTGCCCGTCTCCAAATCCGGACGCCGGATGCGCTCGATCACCTTCATCTCGGCGGCCAGGAAACCCTTGCGCGCGCGTGCGCTCCGATTTCGTGGGCGGCAAGTATTGCGAACAGAAAAAACGAGCGCGCGGCGTCCATCGAGTCCGGCCTGGCGTAACGATTAGAGCTTAATCAGGCGCAGGCCCGGCACCGACTCGCCGATAGCGCGGTTCCTCAAAGCACTTTCCAGATTGCGGCGCGCGACGCGCGCGTGTTCCCGGGCGACGCTTTCCGCGCGCGCGCTTTCGCGCGCCGCGATGGCCTCCACGATGCCGCTATGCTGTTCCACGGAGATCAGGAACAGCTCGTGCGACTCCGGCGCGACATAGTGCCGGCGCACGAACGCGTTCGGAGAGGCGAAGGGGTGCGAGCACACCTGCTCCATGGCGCGCCGCAGCAGGCGGCTGCCTGACAACTCGATCACCTCGGCATGGAAACGCGAATTGAGGTCGATATACTGCGTGACGATGTCCAGTGACAGCTTGCGGCGGCGGACCAGCTCGGTCATTTCGCCGTTCAGCGCCCGCAGAGGTTCGACCTTTTGAGGCTCGGTCAGGCGCTCGGCGGCCAGGCGGGCGGCCGTGCCTTCGATGGCGCCGCGCAGTTCGATGGCGTCGTAGATATCGGCGATGGAGAACTGCTGGGCGACGAATCCGCGGGTGGGCCGGATCTCGAGAAAACCTTCGTGCGCTAGGCGCTCCAGCGCCAGCCGCAAGGGGATGCGGGAGACACCCAGTTGTTTGGCCAGCGGAATTTCGCGCAGCCGTTCGCCAGGAGGGAACAGTCCTTGCACCAGCATCTCGCGCAGGGCGAGCGTCGCGCGCGCGGTCTGGGAGGTGCCTTCCCCGCGGCGTTCCACCGGCTGGATCCGCGAAGTGTTCATAAAGTCTCTCTTATTATCGGCTCAGCGCCGGGCGGGTACAACATTCTTCAATAATTTCGATACCGACTATCAATCCCGTTCCATCGACGAAACCGGGAAGCCCGGTTATATTTGGACAGACGCATATTGAACTCCTGAGTGTGCCCCCTCACCTAAAGGAGTTCGGGCTCTCGGGCCCCGCTTCGCCCATGCGGCGGCGAGGCCCGGGGGTCGCGTTACAGCCATCCCAAATGGGACCGCGCCACGGGGGTGCCGTGGCGCGGCGTTTGAGGGGGTCGCAGTAGAGCCGTCAGAACGTGATGCGGGCGACGAGCGTTCCCTGGCGCGGACTGGAGCCGGCGCCGTTCAACGTGGATACAACCCCATATCCGCCGTTCGGAAATACTTGTCCGCGCTGCGTGAAGGTGGTCACCGCCGCAAGCGGATTCAGATTGGCCGGGGCGTTGTAGAACATCCGGTTCAGGATGTTCATAAACTCGGCCCGGACGTTCAACACGAAACGCTGTTCCGGACCAAACCGGAAGTTACGCCCGAAGTTAAACGCCTCGCTGGGACGCCGCCGCCACCGGAAACCTTCCAGATACGGCGCCGTTGTGCCCCATTCTCCAGCGGCCGGATTCGTCCACGCGCAAGTTTGAACGAGGCAAGCCCCATTGGCCTGAACACCACCGGTCAGGACGCTGGCCACGTTGGGGTCCGTCGGGTTCGCTGGGTTATACTGGCGCGGATCAAAGTCACCGTTGGGATCGAACCCTGCCCTATAGAATGGAGCGCCGGCGATGTAGTTCCACGGATTATAATTCGCGATGCCTGCTCCGAATGCTCCATTGGCCGGCAAATTGATCCGAAGCTGCTGCGATAGCTGATTGTTGGAATTGGGCACTGGGAGCAAATCGCCGCTCTGGTATTGCAGTACCGCCGCAACCTGCCAGTCGCCTGCAATCCACGATAACGTTTTCATCGCCATGCTGTCCGCATTCCACCGCGGCGTCGTGTAAACGGCTGCGATAACGGTCTTCAGCGGCTGCACGAGCTGGTTCAACTGCTTGTTGATGCCCCGGTTGAACGGATCGGTCACCGACGGGCGGCCCCGTAAGAAGAAGTCCGTGTCGGAACTGACGCCGAGCGCCATCCCATGCGCCCACGTGACGTTCACCGTCATGTCCAGGT
>CAZTKA010000100.1:0-12568 GCA_964614015.1 uncultured Bordetella sp.
CAGGGCGCTTCGCAGCAGAATCAGGTGCCCGTGGATGCGGTCCAGGAGTTCGCGATTCAGACCAGCAACTATGCGGCGGAGTTCGGGCAGGCCGGCAGCGCGATTATGAACATCACGTTCAAATCGGGCACCAACGCCTTCCATGGCAGCGCCTATGAATATTTCGTTCACGAGAAGTTGAACTCCGCACAGCCCCTGCTGAACAACTACAACACGAATCCGGCGAACATTGCGAACGGGAATCCACGGCCGCGGACGCGGCGCAACGACTACGGCGTCACTTTCGGCGGTCCGGTGTGGATCCCGAACGTCTACGACGGCCACAACCGCACCTTCTTCTTCTTTAATTGGGAACAGTATCGCGCCGGACGAAACGTGATCGCGGACGCGATCTCGGTTCCCACCGCGGCCTATCGCACAGGCAACTTCAGCGCGGCCGTGCTGCCCAATAATCTGGGCAATGATCCGCTGGGCAATCCCATCCGCCCTAATATGATTTATGACCCCGCCACGCGGCAGACGCTGGCCGACGGCCGCGTCGTGACCACGCAGTTCACCAACAACACGATTCCAACGGCCCGGCTGGATCCCGTGGCTTTGAATGTGCAGAAGCTGATTCCCAATCCGACCAGTCCCAATCTGCTGGTGAACAACTTCCAGGGCAGCTATCCGCAGGAGCGCGTCACCCAGGTGCCCTCCATCAAGGGCGACCAGGTAGTAGGTTCCAAGAACCGTTTCTCCTTCTCCTGGAACCGCACCAGCACCAAGTGCGATTTCTGCGCGGGGGCGGAAGGTTTGCCCCTGCCGGTGACCGCGGCGATTGGCACCGACATCCGCGCCCACACCGAGCGCCTGAACTGGGATACCACCGTCACGCCGACCATCCTGTTCCACTGGGGCATCGGCTACACGCAGAACTGGCTGGGACGCCCCGCGCTGGCCAAAAACTACGACGCGACGGCTCTGCTCGGCCTCAGGGGTCCGTTCACCGGACGCACCGGGACCTTTCCCAACTTTACGGGACTCAATAATGCGCAAGCCGGCGGCAGCGCCAATATCAGCTCCATCGGCGCGCTGGCTGACGACGTTTTCCAGCAGACCACCGCGAACGCCAGTCTGACGTGGGTGAAGGGAAACCACACGATTAAGTTTGGAGGCGAGCTGCGCAATCAGGGCGACTACCGGCTCGACAACAGCGCCATCAACGGCACCTATGCCTTCGGTCCGCAGCAGACGGCGATGCCCTACGTGGTCGCCGCTAATGCAAATGCCCAGATTTCCGGCCAGGCCATCGGATTTCCGTATGCCAGCTTCTTGCTCGGTCTGGTGAACACCGGCAACGTGAGACCTGGTTCCCGCGGCCGCATTGGAAAACATCAGCTCGGGTTCTACGCCCAGGACACCTGGAAGATCACGCGCAGGCTGACGCTTGACTACGGTCTGCGCTACGACTACTCCACGTATCTCAAGGAACAATATGGCCGCATGGCGAATCTGGCGCCGAATGTGGCGAACCCGACCTCGGGAGGGTATCCGGGCGCCGTCCAATATGAGGCGACCTGCGGCTGTAGTTTCGCCAAGAACTATCCCTTCGGTTTTGGTCCACGGTTTGGCTTGGCGTATCAAATTAATCCGAAGACGGTTCTGCGCGTCGGCTTCGGGATCGTCTACACGGGCACCTCGCAATACAATCTTGCGGGCGGCGTGATTTCGGCCAACAATGCTTTCGGACCGAATCCCGAACCCGGCCGGGAGATCATGACGCTGGCAGGCGGCCTGCCCCTGACCGCGGCGCAAATCGCATGGCCGAACTTCAGCCCCGGTTACTTCCCGGTGAATGCAAAGGTCGGCACGGGCCCGACCTCGGTCATCGATCAAAACGGCGGGCGGCCTGGGCGTTCCTATCAATGGACGGTCGGGCTGCAGCGCGAGATCACGCGCGATCTGGTTGTGGAAGCCTCCTATGTCGCCAATCGCCAGGTCTGGCTGCTCAACAACAACCTGGTCAACTACAACTACATTCCGACCAGCCGCCTCCAGGCCGCCGGGCTCAGCCTCACTAACCCGGCTGACCTTACAATCCTGAACTCGTCGATCACCTCCACCGGGGCGGGGCGTTTCCGGAACCAGTTTCCGTTCTCGGGCTTCACTGGCACTGTGGCGCAATCCTTGCGGCTCTTTCCGCAATTTAACGGCGGCCTGACGCCGCTGTGGGCGCCCATCGGCAACGCCTGGTATGACTCGCTTCAGGTCAAGGTGACTCAGCGGCTGTGGCGTGGTCTGGATTTCACTTACAATTTCACCTATTCCAAGGAGATCGACACGCTGTCCTCCGGCACCTTCGACGTGGAGAATCGCAAGCTGTTCAAGACGCTTTCGTCGAACTCCCGCCCGTTCATCAGCGGATTGGCTTTCAACTACACGGTGCCGGTCTGGCAGACCAATAAAACCGTGTCCTATTTGCTGAGAGATTGGCAGTTCAGCGGCTTCTTCCAGTACACCAGCGGCACGCCATTCGCCCCGCCGGTGGCCACCACCACGCCGGCGCTGAGCAACATCGTGTTCAAGAGCACCTATCAGAATCGCGTCGCGGGCGAACCGCTGTTTACCGTTCCGAGCCTGAATTGCCACTGCTTCGATCCCAACACGACCTTCGTTCTCAACCCCAAGGCCTGGGCCAATCCGGCCCCCGGCCAGTTCGGCGGCGCGACTTTTTACAACGATTACCGCCGCCAGCGCCACCCCTTCGAAAACCTCTCATTGGCCCGCCTGTTCCGGATTCGGGAAGGGATGACGTTGCAGGTCCGCGTGGAGATGACCAATCTTTTCAACCGCGCCTACATCAACGACCCGACCTCGACCAACCCCGCGGCGCCGCAGAACCGGATCGGCGGCAGCACGGATCCCAACGCGCAGACCATCGCCGGGTTCGGCTTCATCAATAACGCCGTGTTGAACCAGGGCACCTTCGCCACCGGCGGCGGGCAGCCGCGGCAAGGCCAGTTGGTGGCGCGCTTCCAGTTCTGAGCGTTCGAGGATTTGGCGAGCGCGGGGCCCTGAACCCCCGCGCTTGCCGCGCCTTCCCTCCGTTGCTTTCAGAATCCTGCTATCCTCGTCAGTAGAGGTTTCGAGGCGCGACGCCGTTATGACCCGACGATTCCATTACGCCGTGGTGGCTTCCTCCACGCTGTTTGTGCTGTTGCTGGTGATGGGCGCTGTCTCGGTGCGGAGCGCTCCCGCCGACGAGCCCTATACGCAGCTCGGCGTATACAGCGACGTGCTGACCAAGATCAAGGTCGAATACGTCGAAGAGCCCGATCTGAAGGCCGTCACGCTGGGCGCGATCAACGGATTGCTTGAGTCGCTCGACCCGTTCGCCAGTTACCTGAACGCCGATCAGTACAAGCAGTATCAGGCCGAACACGGCAAGGGGAAGGCCGACGTGGGGCTGTATCTGTCGCGCGGCCCGGGTTACCTGCGGATCGTCCATGCCGTGCCGGGCTCGCCGGCCGCCTTGGCGCGCTTGACCACGGGCGACGTCGTTGAATCGATCAACAAGATTTCCACGCGCGATATGCCGCTGGCGTTCGCCGAACTCCTGCTCCAAGGCGAGCCAGGCGCGACCGTCGAGATGAGCGTCCTGACGCCGCGCCAGTCCGACCCCGAAGATATCAAGCTGACGCGCGCACCCATCGCGTTCCCCCCCGCCACGGGCCGCCTGATCACCGAGGGGTCCGTGCCGGCGGGTCTCGTCGTGGTCCCCACGCTGCGTCCGGGACAAGTGGCGGCGGTCCGGCAACAGGTGATGGATCTGGAACGCCAGGGCGCCCAAAAAATTATTTTGGACTTGCGGTTCACGGCGCTCGGCCCGGTGGAGGAAGGCATCGCCCTCGCCGACCTGTTCATGGACGGCGGCTTGATCACGTACACGCAAGGGCAGAAATCGCCGCGTAAGGAATTCAAGGCTTCCCCGGATACGGTAACGAGGCTGCCGCTGGTGGTGTTGATCAATACCGGCACCGCGGGCGCGGCCGAAGTCGCTGCGGCCGCCTTGCTCGATGCCAAACGCGCCCAGTTGGTGGGATCGCCTTCCTGGGGGGATGCCGCGATTCGCAGGGCGGTGACCATGCCGGACGGCGGCGCGGTGATTCTTTCGGTCGCCAAGTATTATACGCCCAACGGCAAGGCGATTCAGGACACCCGCGTGACGCCCAACGTGCTCCAGGCGCAGTATGACGCCTCGGCTGCCGACGATCCGGCCGCGCTGGAAGTCTGGCCGCCCCCGGATAGGATCGATCAGATCCTGCAGCGCGCGTTGCGACCCCTGCCTCCGGATATTCCTTGACTTCTTTTGTGCAGTCGATGAACCCATGCCTCTATACGAGTATCAATGCGAGAAGTGTGGAAACGTTTTTGAGATTCTTCAAAAGTTCTCCGATCCGCCTCTGATTGTGCACGACGGCTGCGGCGGCAAGGTCCAAAAGCGGCTGTCGGCGCCGGGCCTGCAATTCAAAGGCAGCGGCTGGTACATCACCGATTACGCTCGCGCATCCTCCAAGCCGGAAGCGACAACCGAAGGGAAGACGCCGGCTGAATCCAAGGCGGAGTCCAAGCCCGCCTCGGAAACGAAGAGCGAAGCGAAACCCGCAACGCCCGCCAAGACGGACTGAGCCGTGAAGCTCCGGTTTCCGCCGCGCAACTGGCGGCCGCTGCCTTGGCTGGCCTCGGTTTCATCAATCCAGGTACAACCGCCCTGCAGATCCAGCGTCGGGTCGAGGCATGGCTGAACGGGAGCGATTACGACAAGCGCTCGGTGCGGGTCCCGCTGGCGCGCATTTCCCCGCACTTGCAACACTCCGTGATCGCCGCCGAGGACGGGCGCTTCTACCAGCATTACGGGATCGATTGGCGGCGGTCGAACTTGTTCCGGAGGAAGCCGCCGCGACTGGCGAGCCGCCGCGCGGGGCGTCGACCATTACCCAGCAGTTGGTGAAGAATCTGTTCTTTACCACGCACCGTAACCCCGAGCAGGGGGCGCGGCTGGCCGCGTGCCTGCCCTCGCCGCGCCGCCGGCGTCCGGCGCGCATGGATCACTACAGCGCGATCATTCAGGCGCGCATGACGCAGCTCGGTTGCGGAGCGCCTTTGCGCCCCTGCCTCCGGCCAGCAACGAGCAAGCGGTCTTTCTCAGTCCAGTCCCTCGCGGCTCTGCTGTATCATCAAAAGATACACCCCGCATGATCCCTGACACGATCCCGGAAGGCCTTACCTTTGACGACGTTCTTCTGCTGCCGGCGCGCAGCGATGTTGTCCCGGCGCAAACTGACACGCGAACCTGGGTGACGCGCAAGATCGGACTGAATATCCCGATCGTCAGCGCCGCCATGGACACCGTCACCGAGTCGCACCTCGCGATCGCGCTCGCGCAGCAGGGCGGCATCGGCATCGTTCACCGCAACATGGACATCGAGAAACAGGCCGAGGAAGTCGACCGGGTGAAACGCTCGGAAAGCGGCATGATCGTCGACCCCGTGACGGTCGATCCCGAACAGCCGATCGCCGCGGCGCTCGAGGTGATGAAACGCTACCGCATTTCGGGCGTCCCGGTAACCAAGAACGGCAAACTGGTGGGGATTCTCACCAACCGCGATCTGCGTTTCGAAACACGCTACGACCTGCCCATTTCCTCGGCCATGACCAAGGAGAACCTGATCACTGTCGGCGTCGGCACAACGCTTGAAGAGGCCGAAGCGATCCTGCATCAGCACCGGGTGGAAAAGCTGCTGGTCGTCGATGACCATTACTACCTCAAGGGTCTGATCACGGTCAAGGACATCCAGAAGAAGTTGAAGTACCCCAACGCCGCCAAGGACGCGCAGGGACGGCTGCGCGTGGGCGCCGCAGTGGGATCCTCGGGCGATTATCTGGAGCGCGCCCAGGAGCTGGTGAAGAAGAAAGTCGATCTGCTGGCCATCGATTCCGCGCACGGCCACCAGGGCCGCGTGATGGAGGCCATTGCGGCGGTAAAACGGGCGCTGCCGGATGTGGAGCTGATCGCGGGCAATGTGGCGACCTACGAGGGCGCGCGGGATTTGATCGCGCTCGGCGTGGATGGCATCAAAGTGGGCATCGGCCCCGGCTCCATCTGCACAACCCGCGTGGTCACCGGAGCCGGCGTGCCCCAGATCACCGCGATCGCTGAATGCGCGAAGGCCGCGCAAGGGAGCGGAGTGCCGGTGATCGCCGACGGCGGCATCAAGTTCTCCGGCGACATTTCCAAAGCTATCGCCGCGGGCGCCGACTGCGTCATGATCGGCAGCCTGCTGGCCGGGACCGAAGAATCTCCCGGCGAGACGATCCTTTATCAGGGACGCACATTCAAAAGCTACCGCGGGATGGGATCGCTCGGAGCCATGTCGCAAGGCTCGGCGGACCGCTATTCCCAGGAAGGAACGGCCGGCGGAAAGCTTGTGCCGGAGGGCATCGAAGGCCGCGTGCCGTACAAGGGGATGCTGGCGGATCTGGTCTACCAGTTGGTCGGCGGCTTGCGCGCCGGCATGGGCTACTGCGGATGCGCGACGATTCAGGAGCTGCGGGAACGCGCGCGGTTCGTCCGCGTCACCTCGGCCGGATTGCGCGAAAGCCACGTGCACGACGTGATCATCACCAAGGAAGCCCCGAATTACAGGTTGGAGTAAGCTCCCGGCGCCGGGTGGCTTGGGGGCTCAACGCGTGCCGAAGCCGAGCAGCGTTACACCCGCCAAAATCAGCCCGATGCCCAGGAATTTGGGCCGCGTGAATGGTTCTCCAAAAAAAATGCGCGACCAGGCCAGCGTGAACAGATATCCGAGCGAGACCAGCGGATAAAGCACGCTCAGCTCGCCGCGCCGCAATCCAAACACGAAAAACACGGAAGACACGCCGTAGGCCAGAACACCCGCGGCCAGCCGCCAGTTGGTCAGCGCCGAGTACAAAATGTTGTCCCGCGCCAGCCGGCGGGCGCCGGCTTTGAGTCCGGCCGCGCCGATGCTCCCGATGAAAGACCCGGCGACCACCCAGAGCATGGAAGAGACGGGTGTGGTCATGCGCGGTTGCCTTTCCCCAGCACGGCGACGCCGGAAATGATCGCCATCACGCCCGCGATTTTGAATCCGTTCATGACTTCGTGAAACAGGACCACCGACAAGATGCTGACCCATACGTAGGACAGCGCGATGACCGGATAAACGATGGACAGCTCGGCGTGGCGCAGGGCCAGCACCATCATCACCGTAACCACGCCGTATAGCGAGTAGCCGGCAAACAAGTTCGGGGTGGTCAGGATGCCGGCCGCCGTGTCGAGCAAGGTTGCGTTGGGGGTCAGGCTGCCCGTGCCCGACTTGATCAGTCCTTGCGCCGCCGCGATGAGCACGGTCGAGCACAGAACCAGGATCAGGGATCGGCGCTTCTTGGCCGGTGTGGAATGAAACACTGGACTATCAGGATAGCGAAAAGGGGCGGCGCTGGTGTCAGCCATGGTCCGGTAATCGGACGGCGCGGCGGAAAAGTTCAATGCGCGGCGGCTCGGCGAGCACTACGCTCACAACATCGCAGCGGACTTTCGACCAATCGGCGCCCGCCTTCCGCACGTAACTGCGCGCCAGGCGCATGATATGGCGCTCCTTCTCGGGGCTAATGGCGCGTTCAGGCGGTCCGTAGGCGTCCGTTTCGCGGCTCTTGACTTCGACGATGACCAACTCGTCCCCGTCCCAGGCGATCAGATCGGCTTCGGCATCGCCCGAGGACAGGCGATAATTTCGGGCAACGATGATGTATCCCTGCGCCTGCAAGAAACGATGGGCGAGATCCTCGCCGCGCCGGCCCCTGTCCTTCCGGCGGCGGTCACGCAGGCGATCAAGAAACGCCGCAATCATTTTTCAGCACCCGCAGACGCCATTCGATCACCTTGCCCCGCACGACGTAACACAGGTAATGCTCCCAAAAACGCCGGAAGCGCGGGAACGCGTTCACCAGAAATTCGAAGCCCAGCCATCGCCATAGCGATAGTAGCGTTACGCGGACGGAAGTCTCATCGAATCGAACCTTCGAATAATAGCCATAACCGGCGTTGTCGGCTCCGAAGTAGCGCAGCGAGAAACTGTTCAGATGCCAGCGGTGGGTGGGGTCGCAAAAACTACTGAAGTCGGTGTAGTGAGGCGTCACCAGGAAGACTTCGCCATCCGGCTGAACCAGGCGATGAAATTCCTCCAGCGTGCGGATGACGTCGGAAACGTGCTCGATCACATGGACGGCTTGCAGACGGTCAAAGGCCGAATCGCGGAAAGGGTAGGGGAACCGGTCCAGGTCAGCCAAAACATCCGCACGGGAGAAAGGACTGCGATCTAGGCCAATGGCCCCCGGCAGTTTGTTGAGGCCGCAGCCGACGTCTAGGATTCGCATCCAGGTCCCATTGTTTCACGGATTTGGACGATTTGTTGCAATGAGTTGCATTGCCGTGGCGATTTCTGGAGCGCCACGCGGCAGATCTACATCTTATAGTGTAGGACTCAGGTTATTGAATAATGTTAGGCTAATATGTTAGACTTGTCACAGAAGGCATAACGGCTATGGACTTCAATCGATTCACCGAAAAACTACAGGAAGGCTTTCGGGCCGCCCAGTCGATCGCCGCTGCGCGCAGCCAGCAGCAGTTGGATGTGGAGCATCTGCTCCTGGCCCTGGTTGAGCAGGAGGGAGGGCTGGCGCAGTCCATCCTGGTGAAGGCTGGGGTGAAACTGGAGACGGTTCATCAGCGCCTGTCGGCTGAGCTGGACAAGCTGCCCCGCGTTTCCGGGCCAGCGGCCTCGGCAGATCAGATCTACGTTACCAGCCGCCTGCAAAAGCTGATGGTGGCGGCTGAGAACGAAGCCAAGCAGTTCAAAGACGAATACATCTCGGTCGAGCATATCTTGCTCGCGGCTGCGGAGGAAAGGGTTTTCAAGGACTTGGGCCTGACGCGTGAGCGCTTGATGCGCACGTTGCTGGAAGTCCGGGGCAGCCAGCGCGTGACGTCGCCCAATCCGGAGGCGACTTATGAGGCGCTGGAGAAATACGGCCGCGATCTGACCAGGATGGCGGGGCAGGGCAAGCTGGATCCGGTGATCGGGCGCGACGATGAGATCCGGCGCGTGATCCAGGTGTTGTCGCGGCGCACCAAGAACAACCCGGTGCTGATCGGGGAGCCGGGTGTCGGAAAGACCGCGATCGTGGAGGGCCTCGCGCAGCGCATCGTCCGCGGCGACGTGCCCGAAGGACTGAAGGACAAGAGGGTGGTGGCGCTCGACATGGGCGCGCTGATCGCGGGAGCGAAGTTCCGCGGCGAATTTGAAGAGCGCCTGAAGGCGGTGTTGAAAGAGGTGCAAACCTCCGAGGGCCGCATCATTCTGTTCATCGACGAATTGCACACGGTGGTCGGGGCGGGCAAGGCCGAAGGCGCCATGGACGCGGGCAACCTGCTGAAGCCCATGCTGGCTCGCGGCGAGCTGCACTGCATCGGCGCCACCACACTCGATGAATACCGCAAGCACGTCGAAAAGGACGCCGCGCTCGAGCGCCGCTTCCAGACGGTGCTGGTCGACCAGCCCTCGGTCGAAGACACGATTTCGATTCTGCGCGGTTTGCGCGAGCGCTACGAGCTGCATCACGGCGTGCGGATCAAGGACTCGAGCCTGGTCGCCGCGGCCGTGCTGAGCCAGCGCTACATCTCCGACCGGTTCCTTCCGGACAAGGCCATCGACCTGGTGGACGAAGCCGCCGCCAAGCTGCGCACCGAGATCGACTCGATGCCGGCTGAGCTGGATGAGGCTCTGCGCCGGCAGATGCAGCTCGAAATCGAGCGGGAGGCGCTGCGGAAGGAATCCGACGCGGCCTCGCGCGAACGCCTAGGCAAAATCGAAAAGGAGCTGGCCGATCTGAAGACCCAGACCGCAAGCCTCCAGGCCCGCTGGAAGGCGGATCAGGAGAACCTCAAGAAGCAGCGGGACGTGCGCGCGCAGATCGAGCAAGTCAAGCACGATATCGAGCAAGCCGAGCGCGCCTACGATCTGAACAAGGCCGCCGAGCTCAAATACGGCCGGCTGACCGCTCTCGAAAAAGAACTGGAGAAGCAGTCGCATGAGCCGACGCTGCTTAAGGAAGAAGTCGACGAAGAAGACATCGCGCAGGTGGTGAGCCGCTGGACGGGCATCCCGGTGTCGAAACTGGTGGAGGGCGAGATTCAGAAGCTGCTGCACCTCGCCGATGAGTTGCACAAGCGCGTGGTCGGCCAGGATGAGGCCGTCGACGCGGTGGCGGATGCCGTGATGCGCGCTCGCGGCGGCATGAAGGACCCCAAGCGGCCCGTGGGCAGCTTTCTGTTCCTGGGACCGACGGGCGTCGGCAAAACGGAGCTGGCGCGGACGCTGGCGCAATTCCTGTTCGATGACGAGCGCGCCTTGATCCGCATCGACATGTCGGAATACCAGGAGAAGCACACCGTGTCCAGACTGATGGGAGCGCCTCCGGGATACATCGGCTTTGAGGAGGGCGGCCAGTTGACGGAGGCCGTCCGGCGGCGTCCGTACTCGGTGGTGCTGCTGGATGAAATCGAAAAGGCGCACAGCGACGTGTTCCACGTGCTGCTGCAGGTGTTGGATGACGGGCGCCTGACCGACGGCCATGGCCGGACGGTGGATTTCAAGAATACGATCATTATCATGACCTCCAACGCGCGGAAGGATGAGCTGAACCGTTTGTTCCGGCCGGAGTTCCTGAACCGCGTGGACGAGATGATCACCTTCCACAGCCTGACCGAGGAGCACTTGAAGAAGATTGTCGAGATTCAACTGGGGGCGCTGCGGACCCGTCTGGCAGAGCGGCGCATCGAGCTGGATCTGACCGATGCGGCCCGCGAGCGTATCATCGAGGTGGGATACGATCCGGCTTTCGGCGCACGGCCGTTGAAGCGCGCGATTCAGAAGGAAATCGAAACGCCGCTGGCGCGTAAGCTGGTCGCTGGAGAAATCCGGGATGGACAGAAGGTGACCGTGGACGTGCGGGGCGGGGCGATGGTGATGGAGGCTGCGACGCTGGAGGCCACCCGCACTTCCTGAGAAAAGGAAGAGGAACGAAATGAGCGAAGCTGAAATCCGAACCCTGCCGGTACTGCCGCTGAAGAACTCGGTGTTGTTTCCCGGGTTGCTGATGCCGCTGTCGGTCGGCCGGCCGGCGTCGATCGCCGCGGTCGAGGCGGCCCTGGCGACAGAAGAAAAAGAAATTGTTGTCGTGGCGCAGCGGGACAATTCCGTGGACGCGCCTGCAGCGGGCGATTTGTACACCGTGGGTACGCGCGCGGTGATCCGCAAGACGATGCGGCCGAAAGAGGACCACATCGAGCTGGTCGTCCAAGGCATCGAGCGCGTGGTGCTGGTGAAGGTGGACCAAAATGGCCACTTGAAGGCGCGCGTGCGGCCGCTGCCTCTGCCCGATGACACGAGCCGGGAAATCGAAGCCTTGACGATCTCCATCGTCGAGACCGGCTCGAAGCTCATCAACCTTCTGCCCGGACAATCCCCGCAAGAAATCGCGCGCATCTTCAGCGGCCAGGCCGACCCCCTGCAACTGGCGTTCATGGTCGGCAGCGTCCTCAATCTGGAGGTGGAAAAGGGCCAGGCGCTGCTCGAAGCTCCGACGCGCCTGGAAGCGTTGCGCATGACGCTCGGCTGGCTGACGCATGAGGCCGAGATCGCCGAGATCCGCAACAAAGTGGCCGAGCAGGCGCGCACCGAGATTTCCAAAGAGCAGCGCGAATATGTGCTGCGCCAGCAAAAGAAAGCGATCGAGCAGGAACTGGGCGAACGGGACGGCGCCGCCGAAGAGATCGCCACGCTGCGGGAAAAGCTGGCCAAGGCGGATCTTCCGGACGATGTCCGCAAGGAAGCCGGACGCGAACTGGAACGCCTGGAAAAGATCCCGCAGGCCTCGCCCGAGCACAATGTGATCCGCACCTGGCTGGAATACGTGATCGAACTGCCGTGGAAGGTGCGCAGTGAGGATATCCTCGACCTGAAGCATGCGCGCGAAATTCTGGACGCGGACCACTACGGCATTGAGAAAGTCAAAGACCGCATCATCGAGCATCTGGCCGTGTTGAAGCTGAACCCGAACGCCAAGGCTCCGATTCTGTGCCTGGTGGGCGCACCCGGCGTCGGCAAAACGTCCTTGGGACAGTCCATCGCGCGCGCCCTGGGCCGCAAGTTCGAGCGGATGAGCCTGGGCGGCCTGCACGACGAAGCAGAGCTGCGCGGCCACCGCCGCACCTATATCGGCGCCATGCCCGGCCGCCTGATTCAGGCCATGCGGCGGGCGGGATACTCGAATCCGGTGCTGATGCTGGACGAAATCGACAAACTGGGCCGCGATTTCCGCGGCGATCCGGCCGCGGCGCTACTGGAAGTGCTGGATCCTGAGCAAAACAAAACCTTCCGTGACAACTACCTCGACTTGAATTTCGATCTGTCCAAAGTGTTGTTCCTGACGACGGCGAATACGC
>CAZTKA010000101.1:0-12539 GCA_964614015.1 uncultured Bordetella sp.
GGGCGTGACGCAGTAGGGCGCTGGTTCGCGCCCCGGGAAGGACTCCCGGGGCGAAGCTATTCCCGGCAAATCCCGCGTTTGCTCGAGCGGATAAAACGGGCCAGATGCAGCGTGTGTTCGGTGGGCAGTTCGGCCTCGATGCGCGCCAGGGCATCATCGAGCTTCAGACCGCTGCGGTAGAGCAGGCGATAGGCCGTCTTCAGCGCCTGCACTTCAGAATGCGAGAAGCCCGCGCGCTTCAGGCCGACCAGGTTCAGGCCGCACGGCGTCACGTTGAAATCGGTATAGAGAAAGTAGGGCGGCACATCCAGGTTCACGCGCGTGTTGCCGCCGATCATCGCCAGCCGGCCGATTTTCGAGAACTGGTGAATGACGACGCCGCCGGAGATGAACGCCTGATCCTCCACATCCACGTGCCCGGCGACGAGCGCGCAACTGGCGATCACCGTGCCGTTCCCGATCCGGCAATTGTGGGCGATGTGGCCGGAGGTCATGATGTAGTTGCCGTCGCCGATCACGGTTTCCGATTCCGGCTGCGTGCCGCGCGAGATCGTGTAGTGCTCGCGGATCACATTGTCGTTGCCGATCTTGAGATAACTGCGCTCGCCCGTGAAATTCTTGTCGAGCGGATCGGTACCAAGAACGGTACCCGCTGAAATCTGGTTGCGCTCGCCCAGTGTGGTCCAGCGCTTGATGTAAACATAGGGCTCCAGGCGGCAGCCTGCGCCGATCACCACATCGGATTCCACGATCGCGAAGTCGCCGATGACGACTCCGGGGCCGATGACGGCGGCAGGGTCCACTCGGGCTGTGGGAGCAATGTGCGCGGACGGATCGATCACGTGGAAAGAACCACAAATAGCACGATCCAGAGGAGCAGCAGGAAGTGCCAGTAATATGCGGCCGCGTCGACGATTTCGCGGCGGGGATCGCGGACGAAGACGACGATGGCCAGCGCGAGCAACCCGCCCAGCAAGTGCGCCGCGTGCAGCCCCGTGAAGATGTAGAAAAACGAGCTGTACGGGTTTTGTTCCATGTAAGCGCCCTGGGAGATCAGGGCCCGCCAGGCGGTGAGCTGGGCTACCAGGAAGGCCGAGCCCAAGCCGAAGGTGATCAGCAGAAGCCTTGCCGAGAGGGCGTGCGCGCCCCGGCGATAGACGCGGCGGGCGGATTCGAACGTGACGCTGGAAGCCAGGATAATGCCAGTGGAGATCCACAGAGTGCCGGGCAGCGCAATTTGATCCCAGACGCCCGGCGAAGCCTTGCGCCAGTAATAGGCGATGACCAGCGCGCCGAAAAAAGTCGAGATGGCGCCGCAGGCCAGCAGCACGCCCATGCGGTAGAGGCCTGGCGGCGGCTTCGAAGGATCTTCGATCGAAGCGGGCAACACAACGACTTCGGCGGTTCTGCCGGCGCGGTCGCTGAGGAGAGCCATGCCTCCATTTTACTGCCGGGGAACGGCTACCCTGGAAGCAGGCTCGCCGGAACCGTATGGCTCACAAGATCAGGACTGTGATCGGTGTCATCTTGATTATTCTGGCCGTGATCTCGGGCCCGATTCCGCTGGTGCAGGGATGGATATTTTTCGCCGCCGCGGTCGCGATCCTGGGAACCGATCACGTGATCATTAAGTGGTGCTTCCGGCAAATAGAGCGGGCGAAGGCTTGGGTGACGCGGTGGCGCAAGACAAACGAACCTCCCCAGCCTTAGGCCGCGCCGCCGCCGCCGGCGTCACGCTGATTCTTGCGGCGAGATTCTTATTGTTCATCGACCGGTATTCCGTCAACATCCTGTTCTGGGACCAGTGGGATTTTCTAGGGCCGTTCTTCGAAGGCGATCCCGGATTCGCGGATTTGTTCCTACTCCGGCACGGGCCGCACCGCGAAGGGCTGGGCTTGATCGCCAACAAGTTCCTGTACCCGCTCACCGCCTGGAACGTGCGCGCGGAGTCCTTCCTGATCGGCGGCGCGATCGTGGCGGCGATGCTCGTGGCACTGTGGTGGAAGCGCCGCTTGTTTGGCGCGATCGGTTTTGCGGACGTCTGCATCCCGCTGATCTTCCTGACGCTTGCGCAATATGAGACCATGACCGGGACGCCAAATCCAGCCTACTCGGCTTTCCCGCTGCTGCTGATCCTCTTCTACGCGGCGGCGTTGCTCCTGGAGCGCACGGCTGTGAGATACAGCCTCGTGCTCGCGCTGGATCTGTTCTTGATCTACACCGGCTGTGGCGTGTTCATGGGTATCATGACTATCGCGTACTTCGCGTTGGAAGTCTACCGTTCGCGCGGCCGAAGGGGGCCACCGAGCGCGGCATTGCTACTGTCAGTCGCGGCCATGGGATCCTTTTTTGCCGGCTACGAGTTTCAGTCCGCCGTGCAGTGTTTCGAATTCCCGTACCGCGATCTTTCAGCCTATCCGTCCTTCCTCGTTCTGCTGTTTTCACGAATCACCGGAATTGTCAGGCCGTTGCCGCTGGCCGCGGCGGTGGGCGCCGTTGCGCTGATCCTCGCGTGCGGGCTTCTCGCGCACCACGTCGGCAAGCTGGTGCGGCCGGGTAGCGTGAAGTCCCCGGTCAGTATGGGAATCGCTGTGCTGCTGGCATACAGCCTTCTATTCGCCGTAAACGCGGCGATCGGCCGCATCTGCCTGGAGCTTCCACAGGCCGCGCAAGTATCCCGTTACGTGACTTTGTTGATCCCGGCGTTCCTGGCTTTCTACCTGCATACAACAACCATCGAATCACGGGCGGCGCGAAACGGCGCGCTGCTGCTGCTGGCTGCCGCGCTGGTGCCCGGCCACGTGCACGTCAGCAGGGACGCGGAACGCTTGGCGAACGGAAAACGCGTGTGGGCAGCCTGTTATTACGCCACCGAAGACATCGCCTATTGCGACTCCCTGGCGGGCTTTCCCGTCTATCCCGATGCCCAGCGCACGCGGCTCAAAGAGAAGCTCGACTACCTGAAGCGGCACCGCCTCAACTTATTCAGCGGAACCCCGTGACCGCCGGTAGCGGCGGACGAAGTAAACCGATCCCCAGCGGAGCACGGGCGCGGGCACGATGCGCAAGAATCCCGCCAGCAACTTGTAGCGCCACCCGGGGATGACGAAGATCCGCCGTTGCGCGAACGCCCGCAGACTCTCCTCGACCACGAAATCGGGCGTCAACCAGAACGACCGCGGGATGGCCGAGCGGTCGGTCCGGGTGACATCATGAAACTCGGTGAGCGTATAGCCGGGGCACAGCGCCTGCACCGCGACCGGCGATTTCCAGGATGCGAGTTCGATCGCGAGTCCTTCGGTAAAACGATTCATCCAGGCTTTCGTCGCGCAATAGCTGACGTTCTGCGGGGCCGGGGCGAAGGCGGCCACGGAGGAAACGTTAATGACGCCCGTTCCTGCGGCGCCGCGCGGGTGCAGATTGGCGAGCGCGGCGTGCGTGAGGCGGGCCGTGGCGATCACGTGGAGCCGGTGCATCAGATCCTGGCCGGCGGCGCCGGTCTCAAAGAAGTAGTGATTGGTGCCGAATCCGGCGTTGTTCACCAGCAGCGCCAGGTCGGGCGCGGTGCGGATGCGATCGGCAAGCGATTCAAGCGCGGCCGGATCGGTGAGATCGGCGGCGGCGTACTCGACCTGGACTCTGTGTTGTTCGCTCAGTTGGCGGGCGAAGGCGCGCAGCCGGTCCTCGCGCCGCGCCACTAACAGCAGATCATAGCCGCGCGCGGCGAGTTTGCGGGCAAAGGACGCTCCGATGCCGGCCGAGGCTCCGGTGATGACAGCAAGCAAAATTGTCCCTGTTGCGCGGCAGCCACTGCCGCCACCAGCGGCTCCGGTGCTCTTACAAACGCTGGTTTGATAACCGGCGGCAGACCAAACCGCCTGCCGCCAAACATTTCTATTTTGCCGGTTCGGCCGGGCGGGGCGCAGCCAAAGGTGCGCCATCGAGCACCAGCGCGAGCATCCGCGAAGGTTGCGGCGGAGTTGCAGAAGCGTCGCCTTGGCCGCCTTGCCCTCCGCGACCCGGTCCGCCGCGGCCGCCTGCCTGCGGCGGACCGCCGGCCACCGTGATGTACTGCTTACCGTCGAGCATAAACGAAACCGGGGGGCCCATCTGCGAAAGCCCGGTCTGCAACTCGAGTAGTTTCTCGCCCGTGGCTGCATTGAAGGCCATCAGGCGATCGTTCACCGAGGAGAAGACCAGGTTCCCACCGGTGGACAGACTTCCGCCGGAAAACGGCCCGGCTCCGGCTCCCGCCGCCCGCCAGCGTTCCTTGCGCGCAATCGGATCCCATGCGTAGAGCACGTTCCCTTCGGGTCCGTCGGGTCCCCACGAGGGGAGATCCTTCACCACAGGCTTAGCCGGAGCCGCGCCCTTGCCCGCCGCCGCGACCGCATCGGGAACTGCGTCCTGCTTGCCCTTCAACTGGCCGCCTCCGCCTCCGCGGCCCATGCCCATGTTCATCAACCCGCGGCCGGTTGGTCCGATTTCGGTAGGATTCGGGACGAAATCGAGATCCGCGACATAGGTGTAGCTGCCGCCCGCCGTGCCTGGAATGTAGACCAGGCCAGTGTTGGGATTGTAGGACCAAGGTGGCCAGACGTGCCCGCCGGAAGGACCGGGCATCACCCGCACGGGCTCGCCTTTATAACGCGCGTCCGGATTCACCTCGGGTTTGCCGGTTTTCGGATCGATGCTCTTGGCCCAACTGATCTTCGTGATTGGATCGGCGGAGAGGAATTCGCCAGTCACCCGATCGAGGATATAGAAGAATCCGCTCTTCGGCGCGTGCATCACGACCTTGCGCAGCCGGCCGTTGATGGTGAGATCCATCAGCATGATGTCGGCGACGGAATCGTAATCCCAATCGTCGCCGGGCACTTCCTGGTAATACCAAGCCAGCCTGCCCGTGGTTGCGTTCACCGCCAGCAGCGTATTCGCGAACAAATTGTCGCCCTGGCCGCGCGTCGCGGAAGTCCAGGTCGCCGGCTGTCCTGTGCCGACGTAGACAAGGTCGGTTTCCGGATCGTAGGCCATGCCGTTCCACACCGGCGCACCGCCGCCGATCTTCCACCAGTCGTTGGTCCAGGTCCTGGCGGCCATCTCCAGCTCGGGTTGCTCGAAGGGTTTGGAAGGATCGCCGGGAACAGTGTAGAAGCGCCATAGCAGTTTTCCGTCGCGCACGTCGTAGGCGGAGAAGAAGCCGCGGACACCGTACTCGCCGCCGCTGACGCCGATGATGACCTTGCCGCCCTTGACAACCCGGGGCGCCATCGTGATCGTGTAGGCTTGCGTTTCTGGCGACACGCGCGTTTCCCACAGCAGCTTGCCGTCGGCGGCGTTGAGGGCCCGCAGGCGCCCGTCAACCACAGGGGCGATCACTTTGTCTTCGTACAGCGCGATACCGCGATTGACCACGCCGCAGCAGATACGCGATTGCCACACGGCTTGATTCACGTCGGGATCCTGCCGCCAGATCTCGTTGCCCGTGCGGGCATCGACGGCGTACACCACGCTCCAGGGGGCGATGCTGTACAGCACGCCGTTAAAGATGAGCGGCGTGGCTTCATGACGGGTCTGGCTCGCCGGGTTGCCGCTGGTGGAGGGAATATCCAGCGACCACGCCAAACCCAGGCGGGAAACGTTAGAGGTGTCGATCTGCTTCAGCGGGCTGTAGCGCTGCTCGGCCCAGTTGACGCCATAGCTGATCCACTCCTCGCCGGTCTTGCTGCCGGTGCGCAGGAGGTCATCGGTGACGCGCTGCGGCTGCTGGGCAGTCGCCAGCCAGGCTGCCAGACAGGCGGCCGAGGCCAGGACGGCCACCTGCCTGACCCGATCGGAACTCAAGAACATGGAATCACACCTCCCAGAGGGGCTCCCTAAGAGGTTAACACTTCTCCGGCGCGGGCGACTCCCGCCAGCACGTACGGACCCTCCGGCACCACCGCGATGCGGCTCCCCGGCGGCAGACCGTCGAACAGGGACGCAACCGCCTCGGCCGGCTCGTGGAAAGCGGGACCCCATAAATTGCCAAGGATGTCGCCCGGCACGCCGGGCAGGCAATAGGACACACGCGCCTTGGCAGTGGCGAGCGCGAGTTTTTCGAGCTGCCACTGGTCAATGGTGACGGGCGCGCCTTCGATGGCGCGCATAAACTCGGCGCCGGTGCGGTATTGGCGAACCATCCTGGCGAACTCGGGAGCGCCTACTCCTTCCTCGCAGGCGCCAAAGACGAGAATGCGGCCGCCCTCGCGCACGTAATTCGCCGCGGCGGTGACGCCCTTGATGGTCTGGTAATACGTCAGATCGAGCGGATAACCCGCGCCGGAGGTAATGACCGCATCGAAAGGTTTGGGGAGGCGCTGCATCAGGGCCCCGGAGACCCACCGGACTCCGGCGCGGTGTGCGTCCTCGGGTTTGCCAGCGAACACGGCGGCGATCTGTCGGTCGCGCGTGAGCGACACATCCAAAATGAAATCGTGCCGGGCCATGCGGGCGATTTCGAGCAGCTCGGCGTGCAGCGGATTGTCGTCGATGGAGCCCTCACGGGCGCGGCCGTCGCGCATGAAGCGCGAGCTGTGCAGTTCCTTGATGGTGGCTTCGGCGGCAAGGCCCGGCGCGATCAGCTTACGGCCGCCGGAAAAACCGAGCATCAGGTGCGGCTCGATGAATCCCAGCGAAATATGCAGGTCGGCGCTGAGAAAACGCTCATCGATGAATACCGGGGTGCCGGAGCGCGTTGTGCCCAGACGGCGGTGCTCGGCGGCCTGGCGCGCGTCGTGGTTGAGCACGATGTAATTTGCGGCGGCCTCGGGGCCGACGATCTGGAGGATTTCAGCGTCCGTGGCTTTGCGGTGGAGTCCGGTGGCGATCAGAATGCGGATGCCGCTGCGCGGAATTCCGGCCGCTTCGAGTGTGCGCAGCAGCGGCGGCAGCGTGATCGGGTTCGGTGCGGGCCGCGTGATGTCGCAGACCGAGATGGCCGCCGACTGCTTTCCCGAGGCGAGCACGCTCAGCGGCGGCCCGGCGATGGGACACTCGAGCGCGGCTTCAACGGTAGCGGTGGCATCAGCGACGCCCTGCAGCTCCGGGCATTCCAGGATCCGATAGTCGTGGCCCGGAGGGAGATCGATGTCGAGGCCCGTCCGTCCGAAGGCAAGCCGGCAGTGCATCTTCGGAATCATTTTAGCGGGCCTCAGGCGTTGACGTCGATTACGGTGCGCCCCCGGATCCGCCCCGCCAGGATCCGTTCGCCCGCCTCGAAGACGCTTGCCAGCGGCAAGACTTCGATCATCGAATCCAGCAAATCGAGCGGCATGTCGGCCGCCAGGCGCTTCCAGATCTCCAGGCGCAGTGCGCGCGGGGCCTTCGAAGAGTCGATACCCAGCAGGTTCACACCGCGCAAGATGAACGGGAACACAGTCGTGTTGAGCGCCGCCCCGCCGGCCAGGCCGCAAACAGCGACGCTTCCGTGGATCGCAATCGAGCGCAGCACGGCCGCCAGCGTGTCCCCGCCGACGGAATCGATCGCGGCCGCCCAGCGCTCCGTCTCCAGCGGTTTCTTCGAAGGCGCGGCAAGCGTGGAGCGGTCAATAATCTCGCTCGCGCCAAGGCGGCGCAGATAATCATGATGCTCGCGGCGGCCAGTCGATGCCACAACCTTATAGCCGAGCTTGGCCAGGATCGCGACCGCCGTGCTGCCCAGCCCCCCCGCGGCTCCAGTGACCAGAACTTCACGGCCACCGGGCTTCAGACCATGCTGCTCCAGTGCGAGCAGGCTCTGCATGGCGGTGAAACCGGCCGTGCCGATCCCCATGGCCTGCTTCAAAGTCATGTTTTTCGGCAGAGGAATCAGATGCTCGGCGTCGATGCGCGCGTATTGGGCATAACCGCCCCACAGGGTTTCGGAAGTGCCGCATCCGGTGACGACGACGGAGTCGCCGGGCTGCAACGCGCTCGAGGCGGATTCCTCGACGACTCCCGCGAAGTCGATGCCGGGAACCATCGGGTATTTGCGGATCACCCCGGGCTTGCCGGTGACGGCCAGACCGTCCTTGTAATTCAGGCTGGAATAGGAGATGCGGACGAGCACTTCTCCCGGCGGCAGGTCCGATTTTTCCAGCCGCGTGAGTTCGGCCCGGGTCTGCCTATCGGTTTGCGTAACGAGAATTGCATGAAATGAGGTCACAGCAGGTATCATAGTGCACTGGTGCCCGCTTCTTCCTCTCTTCGGCCTTTCCTGCCCTTGCTTCTGCTGCTGTTCATTGGCAGCGGGTGCGCCGCGCTGATCTACGAAATCGTGTGGTTTCAACTGTTGCAGCTTTCGATCGGATCTTCAGCCGTGTCGTTGGGGGCGCTGCTCGGCGTGTTCATGGGAGGCATGTGCTTGGGCAGTCTCCTGCTGCCGCGCAAGGTTCCGGCGCGGGTTCATCCGTTGCGTGTGTATGGCTGGATCGAGATCGGCATCGGCGCGCTGGGGCTGATGGTGCTGTTTCTGATTCCGCTGGTGGATCGTGTGTATGCGGGCATCGCGGTGTCTGGGCTGAATGGAGTGTTCTCCCGCGCGGTGGTTTCGGCCGTTTGCCTGTTGCCGCCGACGCTGCTGATGGGAGCGTCGCTGCCCGCGATCGCGCGCTGGATGGAGTTGACGCCGCGGGGCGTTTCCTGGCTCGGGCTGTTTTACGGCGGCAACATCGCCGGCGCCGTGTTCGGATGCCTGCTCGCAGGATTCTATCTGCTGCGCGTGTATGACATGGCCGTCGCCACCTACGTCGCGGTTGCGATCAACCTGGCGGTGGGCGCGCTGGGACTGGCGCTGGCGAAGGAGGCGCCGTACACGCCGTCCGGAGAAACCTCCGATGGCGTCCCGGAACGCAGCCGTGGCGCTCGCCTGGTGTTCCTGGTGACCGCGATTTCCGGGATGTCGGCTCTGGGCGCCGAGGTCGTCTGGACGCGTCTGCTGGCCACGATGATCGGTGCGACGGTCTACACGTTCTCGATCATCCTGGCTGTGTTCCTGGTGGGCCTGGGATTGGGGAGCGGTGCGGGATCCGCGCTGGCGCGCAGCGGCGCGCGGGCGCGCGAAGCGCTGGGGTGGGCGCAATTGATGGCCGCGGGCGCCATCGCCTGGACGGCCTACATGATCGCCGATTCATTGCCGCACTGGCCCATCAATCCGCTGCTTTCGAGCAGCATGTGGTTTAACTTTCAAGTGGACCTGATGCGGACGTTCTGGGCGGTTCTGCCTCCGGCGCTGCTGTGGGGAGCGAGTTTCCCCCTGGCGATGGCGGCGGTCGCCGAGGCCTCGAAGCGCGATCCGGGGCGCGTGGCGGGAGAAACGTACGCCGCCAACACGGTCGGGGCGATCTGCGGCGCGGTGCTGTTCAGCATCGCGTTCATCCCGTGGCTGGGCACGCAAAATGCCCAGCGGCTGCTGGTCGGATTGGCCGTGGCGGCGGCGGTCATCGCCCTGTGGCCCGTGTTGCGGCTATCGCAGAAGCGAACCGGCGCGGCGGTCATCGTGATCTTGTCGCTGGGCGGGGCGATTTCGTTGATTCGGGGCCTTCCGGCCGTTCCGTGGCTGTCGCTGGCCTACGGACGCCGCGCGATCACCACCACGGGCGCGGGCGAGGCCCTGTATGTGGGCGAAGGACGGAATGCCTCCATCGTGATTTCGCAGTTACCCGCAGGACAGCGCTACTTCCACGTGAGCGGCAAGGTTGAGGCCTCGACCGAGCCCTTTGACATGCGCTTGCAGCGCATGCTGGGCCATATTTCGGCGCTCGCGCACAAGGATCCGAAGTCGGTGCTTGTGGTGGGATTCGGTGCGGGCGTCACGGCCGGTAGCTTTACGACGTATCCGGGCATCCAGCGTATCACCATCTGCGAACTGGAGCCTCTGATCCCTCCCGCCGCGACCGAATACTTCGGCGCCGAGAATTACGGCGTGTTGTACGACAAGCGCACGACGATTCATTACGACGATGCGCGGCATTTCGTGCTGACCACTCCGGAGAAGTTCGATATCATTACGTCGGATCCGATTCATCCGTGGGTGAAGGGCGCGGCGACCCTGTACTCGAAAGAATACTTCGAGCTGGCCAGGCAGCACCTGAATCCCGGCGGCGTGATCACACAGTGGGTGCCGCTCTATGAGAGCGACGTGGCGACCGTCAAGAGCGAGATTGCGACATTTTTTGAAGTTTTTCCGAACGGCACCGTGTGGGCGAACAACGTGGACGGCGAGGGCTACGACGTTGTCCTGCTGGGCCAGGCGGAGCCGACGAAAATCGATCTCCGCCAGGTAGAGCAGCGGGTGCAGAGTGCCCCCAGGGTGGCGGAATCCCTGGCGGCTGTGGGGATTCGCTCGGCTGTGGATTTGTTCGCCAACTACAGCGGCAGCGCGCCGCAGTTGCGGGCGTGGCTGGCCGGCTCGGCGATCAACGAGGATATGAATTTGCGGTTGCAATATCTCGCCGGCATAGGTGCGATTTACCAGAACGCGGACGCGATCATGCGGGAAATCGTGCGGTTCCGCCTGTACCCGGAGGATCTTTTCACGGGTCCGCCGGAGGCGGTTGACCGGCTGCGGCTGGCGATTGGGGGAAATTGAAAAACAAGAGCCAGAAGACAGGGGGTCCAGCGTCGCCGAGCCGCGGCGGGTGAGATCCGGGCGATGATCGTTCTGGATGCGTCGGCGCGCGTGATGTTCACCCGCCTCGAACAGCAAACTCATGCACGTCACGGCGCCTTCCGCCTTGCCGAATTCCGAGATATCGACGGTGCGCACTGTGAACCCGGATCGCTCGAGCAGCGCCCGCGTTTCCGGATACTCCGCCGGGAGCACCACCGGATCGCCGATGCGCAGCGCGTTGGCGGCCTGTGGCTCGCTTGCGGGAACATCGAGGATGCGCAGGCCGCACAGCGCGTCCGCATCCATCCACCGGCGATTCGCGAGCACCATGCCGACGCCCAGACAGCAGCAGGCGCTCTTCAGATGCAAGCAGCCGCGCACCTCCACTGGCGTGACCCAATAACCGAACGGCTCAACCAGGCGCGCCAGTTGCTGGATCCCCGCGGCGTTCGTGCGGCGGGAAAGGCCGGCATAGAGCGTGCGGCCCGCGCGCATCACATCGCCGCCGTCGAGCGTGGCAGGTGCCTCCATGCGGCGCAATTCGCGGTACGGCGCGATCGCTTCCGCGAGGCTCTCCGTTTCGCCGAGGCGGGAGGCCGCACCCATCACTTGGCGCTGCCGGAAGGAAAGTTCGCACTCGCTCAGGCGCGGGCTTACTTTCCGCGTGATCGCGGCCAGCATCCTACTTCGATGCGGCGACGCTCAGCACTACTTCCCACGTGAAGCGCGCGAAGTTATAGAGCTGCTCGACCGGGATGCGCTCGACGTCGCTGTGCGCTCCGTAATCGTTGCGGTCCTGATCGCTCAACGCCGGGCCGATGCCGTAGCTCTGGATGCCTTTGGCGCGGAGCTGAGCCATGTCGGTGGCTCCCGTGAGCATCGTGGGCAGCGTCGTCGAGCCCGGATAGAGACGCCGCGCGACGCTCTCGATGGCCCGGAACATTTCCGTATCGATGCGCGAGGGCGGCGTCGCCGTGCGCGCGCCGGCGCTCAGAGGCTCGATCTTGATCCCGGGATCGTCGATCACTTTACGCATTTCTTCATAGAAGGCTGGCACGTCCTCGTCGGGCAGGGCCCGAATGTCGAGCGTGGCCTCCGCCTCGGAGGGAATCACGTTCATGCGGAATCCGGCCTTAAGGATCGTGGGCACGACCGAAGTGCGCAGCATGGAATAATGCATCGGCTCGTATTCGGCGAAATACTTTTGGATCTCGCTCGTGCGGGCGGGATCGACCAGTCCTTTGTAACGCGCCGCTTGATCGGGCGGACTGACGCCTGCCAGGCGCTCAAAGTACGTGCGTGTGGTATCGTTGAGCCGCATCGGCGTCTGCCATGTGCCCAGCTTGAAGACCGCCGCCGATAGCCGCACCAGGGCGTTGTCGGTGCGCGGGACCGAACCGTGACCCGACGTTCCAGTGACGACGAGCCGCGCGCGCCGCGGCAGTTTCTCCGCCGTGGCCACGCTCACGACGGTGACCCGTCCGTTGTCGAGCTTGGCGCCGCCGCCTTCGGTGATACAGAACTCGGCGTCGATGGCGTCGAAGTGTTCCTTCACCATGAAATCGATGCCCGGTCCCGTGTCACCCTCCTCGCCAGATTCGGCCAGGAAGATAACGTCGCGGTCCAGCCGGGCTCCGCTGCGCTTGAGCAGCAGCATCAGCATCAGGTTTGCCGCCAGCTTGTCTTTGTCGTCGACCGTGCCCCGTCCCCACACATAGCCGTCCTTGATGACGGCGCCGAACGGATCCACCGGCCATTTTTCCCGCTGTACGCCCACGACGTCGGTGTGCGCCATCACCAGAATCGGGCGCTTCGATCCGTTCCCGCGAATGCGCGCCACCAGGTTGGCGCGGCTGGGTTCCAGGGCATAGATGCGGTTCTCGATGCCCGCATCGTCGAAGACGCGCTT
>CAZTKA010000102.1:0-12487 GCA_964614015.1 uncultured Bordetella sp.
CGCGCAAGGCCGGACGCATCGTGCAAGTGGGCAGCCAGTGGGTTTCCTCGGCGCAGCACCGGAAGGCGCGTGAGATCGTGCAGTCGGGCCAGCTGGGTCGCGTGACGAAAGTCACCGCCTCGTACAATCGCAACAGTTCGACCGGCGCGTGGAACTATCCCATTCCGCCCGACCTGCGGCCCGGCGAAAACTTCCACTGGAAGGAGTGGCTGGGTCCCGCGCCGTACCGCGAGTTCCATCCCGACTTCGTGTTTCGATACCGGAAGTACTGGGATTTCTCCGGAGGAATCGCGACCGACCTATTCGTGCACCTCATCAACTCGATCCATTTTCTGATGGGCGTGCAGATGCCGAAGAGCGTCGTGGCAAGCGGCGGCATCCTGTATCGTTTCGACGGCCGCGAAGTTCCCGACACCCTCGACGCCCTGTTCGAGTACGAGGGCTTCCAGGTTAATATGGCCGCGACGTTCAATAGCGCCAGCACCGCCGGGCAGGGGATCCAGCTCCTCGGAACCAACGCGTCGCTCAGTCTGCTATTGGGTTCACCTTCCATGACGTTGGCAGGCGAGAGTCTCAGAGAAGGTTATAGCTATTCGATCGACAGCTGGCCCCGGGCCATGCAGGAGAAGTTCATGAGCGAGGGCGAACACCTGGCGGAATCGAAACGCACCGCGCCGCCGCCGCAGGAGATGCAGTCGCCCGACCCGCTGGACGCCACGGCGCGGCACCTGGCTGAATTCTTCGACTGCGTGCGCACGCGCCGGCAGCCCAGCGAGCCCCCCGAGGTCGGCCATCACGCTGCCGCCGCCGGCCACATGGTCAACCTCTCCTATCGCTCCGGCCGGAAAATGGTCTGGGACGCGGACCAGGGAACGCTCAAGTCCTGAGTGGACGGATTCAGGAGGAACCTATGAGTAGGGAAGTTGCTGCTGCGACGCTTACGCGGATCTACTTTGATAAAGTGAATGCGGTGCTCTCGCGCCGCAAGCCGACGGAAAAGATCGGCGCCGAGGCGGTGGATGAAATCGGCGCCGTTTACGCCGCCTTCCTGGCGCGCATGGATGCATTCCAAGCGCCCGCCGCCGACGCCGCCGCTCCGCCCAAGGCGTAGTGGCTGCGGTGGCGGTGCCGCAGCGACTCGGCTGACCCAGCCACCGCGCTGCTCGGGCAAAGGAGTTCACGTGCGATATCGCGACATAGTTTCACTCATCGCGGCCGCGGCACTCGCTGGTGCGGGCCTTGGCCGCGCCGCCGACTTGCGCCGGGAGGTCCCCGCGCCGGGCAGTTACGCCCACGCCGCGCTCAAGCCTGTGCCGCTGTTCAGCGTGAGGCTTACCGACGATTTCTGGAAGCCGCGCATCGAGACTAATATCAACAAGGGATGGTTCGACCTGGAGGAGAAGTTCGACAAGAACCGTCACTTCGAACCCTTTCGCATCCTGATCGAGAAACGACCGGTTCCCAGCCCCAAGCGTCCCAACAACGACGAGTTCGTTTACAAGTGGATGGAAGCGGGCGGGCTCTACTCGGCTTATCCGGAGGGCGGGCCGGCCTGCCAGCGCATCTCGCACCACCTTCAGAGAGCGATCGAAATGGTGCTGGCCATTCAGACGCCCGACGGCTATATCAACTCGTTCTATAGCAATCCCCACGCGGTGGACGTGGGCCTGGGCACCACGCCATTTAACCGCGAGGGCCACTACGAGTTCTATAACTGGGGCCACCTCGCGCAGGCGGCGATGGCCCAGTACCGCGCCACGGGCGAGCGCCGGTTTCTCGAGGCGGCGATTCGGTTCGCTGACCTGATCGTGTCGAAATTCGGCGCGCCGAATCATCTCCCTTACCGCATGAATCGTGAGGGAATCAACATGCGCGTGGAGCATCCCAATCATGAGCTGGCGATGGTGGAACTCTGGCGCGTCACCGGCGACCGGCGCTACCGCGACTTCACCCAGCATACGCTCGACGAATACAACTACTGGGCGCGCTGGCAGATCGACGGCCACGCGGTGCGCGAAGCGCTGCTCAACGCGGCGGCGGTGGATCTTTATCTCGAAGACGGCAACAAGGCGCAACTGGCCACGCCGCTGCGCCTTTGGCAGGACATGCTGAACGGCCGCATGTATTTGCACGGCGGCATCGGCTCTCGCCGCGGTGGGGAAGCCTTCGGGGACAAATTTGAATTGCCGAATGATGCATATGCGGAAACCTGCGCCGCCATCAGCGCCTTCTTCTGGTCGCACAAGCTGCTGCTCGCCACGGGCGACGCGAAATACGCCGACCACATGGAGCGCCTGCTCTTCAACGGCATCATCGTGGGCCTCAGCCTTTCGGGGACCGAGTATTGCTATCGCAACGTGCTGGTGGCCGACACCACGCGTCCCATCGAAGAGCGGGGCGCGCCCCGCAAGCCGTGGTTCGGCGTGCCCTGCTGCCCGCCGAATCTTTCGCGGCTGCTTGCTTCACTGGGCGATTACTTTTACAGTACGCGGCCCGACGGCATCGCGGTCAATCTCTACGGCGCGAATGCGGCAACGATTCCGGTGGCGGGCCAGTCCGTCGCGATCAAACAGGCCACAAATTATCCTTGGGACGGCAAGATTTCGATCGCTGTCTCCCCGAAAACGCCCGCCACCTTCGCGCTGGCGCTGCGCGTCCCCGGCTGGGTTGAGGGACGGCCCGTGGCGTCCGACCTCTACCGCTACCTGAACGACCAGGGCGAGCCGGTGCGCATCACGATCAACGGGGCGCCGTTCAGCGGCAGACCGGAAAAAGGCTTCGTCACGATTTCGCGCTACTGGAAGAGCGGTGACGTCGTCGAACTGGACCTGCCCATGACGATTCGCCGCGTGTTGGCGCACGAAAGCGTGCTGAATTTGAGAGGCTTGGTAGCACTCGAACGCGGGCCAGTGCTGTACTGCCTGGAAGCGACCGACAACAAGGGCGCCGTGAAGGATCGGATCCTGCCTGACGCCGCGCCGCTCGAAGCTCAGTATCGGCCGGACCTGCTGGGCGGCGTCACCGTGCTGCGCGGGGCGAACCTGACAGCGATTCCCTATGCCGTTTGGAATAACCGCGGCTTCGCCGATATGACCGTCTGGATCCCGCGCGAACCAGGCAAGACCGCATTTGAATCTGTCGCGGTCAGCGCGGGGCACTAGATGAAGAGAAGTGTGAAAACAGAGACGGCGTACCGCTTATCGTGAGTGCGGCGAAGGATCTGCAGTCGCCGGTTTCATGAAACACCAATACTTCGCGTCGCACACCCGGCGCCCCGCTCGGATTCCTTCAGCCTGGCCGCTGGCCTGTGATCCAGAACCGAAAATCCAAGATCGGGAATCGCTAGGTCCGGCTTCCTGCACCCTGCACGATGGCGATCTCGCGCGCGGTTTGCAGGAACGCCTGGGCGGCGGCGGAGAGGCGCGTGTGGCGGCGGTAGACGAGGCGCAGTTCGCGCTGGATACGCATTTCCTTCAGGCGGACCGCCACCAGTTCGCCGCGCGCCAGCTCATCTTCCAGGCACATGCGCGGTGCGAAGGCCAGGGCGATGCCCATGCGCACGGCTTTCTTGATGGTTTCGACGGTGGGCAACTCCATGCCGATGGTGAGCGTGGCGCCGAGTTCGGCGAAAAGGTCAATGACGCGCTGGCGGTAGGGTGAATCGATGCTGTGCGCGATGAAGGTCTCATTTCCGAGGTCGTGGACGCTGGCCTGCCGGCGTCGCGCCATGGGATGCTTGGGCGGGACTATCAGGCAGAGTTCGTCAAGACTGACCACCTTCGACTCCAACTCGGGATTGTGCGGGTTATAGCTGAGTACGCCGAGATCGATTTCGTAACGCAGCAGGGCAATGGGGATTTCGCGCGAGAGGCGGCGCTGCACGTCCACGCGAATGCGGGGGTAGCGTTCGCGAAACTTTTTCAGGATGGGCAGCAGATAGAGCGCCGTGCTTTCGTTGGCGCCGATGGAAACGCGCCCGCGGTCGAGGGCGCGGAGTTCTTCGATGGCGGCGCGGGCGTCGTGGCGAAGGTTGAGCACGCGCTTGGCATGGTCGTAGAGGATTCGTCCGGCCTCGGTGAGAACGCCGCTTTTGGCCGAGCGGTCGAGCAGCGGCTCACCCGCCCAGTCTTCCAGGCGGCGCACCGCCTGGCTAATGGCCGGCTGCGTGCGGTGCAGCTTGGCCGCGGCGCGGGAGAAGCTCTTCTCATCCACAACCGCAACGAAGGCTTCGAGCTGGGTAATCTCCATCCTCAGTACCTCGTGACCAGCGACCAGGGCGCAACCGGCTGGCAGCGGACTACGGAGCGCTGACAGCCTTCCGCTTCATAACCAAACTTAATGATATCAGAATTAAGATAAACTTGACTTCACGGGCGGCCGGTCGGAAAATCAGCCCTTGAGCGATTGAGACCCGCGGTTGCGGCTTGGACTCTGGGGTGGAGCAGTTCGCTCAATCTCTCGATCCCCCAGTCTTGGAATGGCCGGAGGCCCTATGCCCGAGAAGGTCTTCATCTTCGATACCACTTTGCGCGACGGCGAGCAGTCGCCCGGATGCAGCATGAACCTGAAAGAGAAGCTGCAAATGGCACGGCAGCTCGACCGCCTGGGCGTGGACATCTTGGAAGCGGGTTTCCCCATTGCCTCGCAGGGCGATTTTGACGCGGTACGCGCCGTGGCGGCGGAAATCCGCCGGCCGATCATCGCGGCGTTGGCGCGCGCCAATGAACTTGACATCCGGCGCGCCTGGGAGGCGCTGAAGGATGCGGCGCGCCCCCGCATTCACACCTTCCTGGCCACCTCCGATATTCATCTCCAGTACAAGCTGCGCAAGACGCGCGAGGAAGTTCTGAAGCAGATCAGTTTTGCGGTGGGGCTGGCCAAATCGCTCTGCCAGGATGTGGAGTTTTCTCCGGAGGATGCCGGCCGCACCGACCGCAATTATCTGATCGAGTGCTGCCATGCCGCGGTGGAAGCGGGCGCGACCGTTCTGAACCTCCCCGATACGGTCGGCTACTGCATGGAGCCCGAGTACGAAAGGATGTTCGCCGACGTCAAGGCCCGCGTGCCGGGCATGGACCAGGTGATCCTCAGCACCCACACGCATGACGATCTGGGCATGGCGGTGGCCAACACGCTGGCGGGCATCCGTGGCGGGGCGCGCCAGGTGGAGTGCACCATCAACGGCATCGGGGAGCGGGCAGGGAACGCGTCGCTGGAGGAAATCGTGATGGCGCTTTACGTCCGGCGCGATTTCTTGCCGTTTACCACCGACATCGTGACCGAGCAACTGTACCCCTCGAGCCAGCTGCTGACCCACATCACCGGTGTCGCCGTGCAGCCCAACAAGGCCATCGTAGGACGCAATGCCTTCGCGCATGAGGCGGGTATCCATCAGGACGGCGTGCTGAAGAACACGATCACTTACGAAATCATCACGCCGCAGACCGTGGGTATGCCGACCAACCGCATCGTGCTGGGCAAGCACTCCGGCCGTCACGCGCTCGCCAGCCGCTACGAAGAGCTGGGCCACAAGCTGACCAAGCCCGAACTCGACCGCGCCTACGAGCAGTTTTGCAAGCTGGCCGACCGCAAGAAGAACGTGTACGACGAAGACCTGATCGCCATCGTGCGCGAGGGATTCAAGGATATTCCCGAAATGTTCACCCTCAAGCTCATCCAGAGCGTGACGGGGACGGGCGGGCGCTCCACGGCGACCATCGAGCTGGAGCGCGACGGGCAAGTGTTCCAGTATACAGCGACCGCCGAGGGGCCTTGTGATGCCGCCTTTGCGGCGATCGATAAGATTACCGGCGTCTCGGGGACCATCGTGGATTTTTCGGTCCACACCATTACGCCCGGCGCGAGCGCTGAGGCGGAAGTGATCGTGGTGGCCAAGTTCGAAGGGCGAGAGTTCTCCGGCCGCTACGCCAGCCACAGCCTGGTGGAAGCTGCGGCGAGAGCTTATCTGATGGCGGCGAACAAGGCTGCCTATGAACTCAAGCGAATTGCCGTCACGGCAGGAGAGGCTGCAAATTAGCGGGGTGCGAACCTGGCTCCAGATCCGCCGCCAGGTATTAAACCAATACTTGATATTCATATATAAGTCCTTGTATTTCATCTAGTTATCTCACAAATCCTCCTCCCTTGCCACCTCGGCTTGATCGAAGTCAAATCGCTTTTTGGTCGTTTCGGTACACTTAATTCTTGCCAAAATCCCAAGCCCTTCGTTAAGCTATTCAAAATTAACCATATGCAAGGTAGCTACCGTATTGCCGTATTACCGGGAGATGGAATCGGGCCGGAAGTGACTGCCGAGGCCATAAAGGTCTTGAAGGCGGTGGAACAGGTTCATGGCTCAATGTTTCGTTTCCAGACAGGGCTGATCGGCGGAGCGGCGATTGACGCTACGGCGGTTCCGTTGCCGGCCGAAACCATTTCCATCTGCCACAACGCGCAGGCGATCTTGCTGGGCGCCGTGGGGGGACCGCGCTGGGACAGCCAGCGGCACGATTTGCGACCGGAGGCGGGGCTGCTTCAGCTTCGCCAGCGCCAGGAGCTTTACGTCAATTTACGCCCCGCGGTGGTGCACGACTCGCTGGTATATCTTTCGGCGCTCAAGCCGAATGTGGTGCGCGGCACCAACCTGGTGATCGTGCGCGAGCTGCTGGGTGGGATTTACTTTGGCAATCCGCGCGGCATCTTCGCCAAGAACGGCGAGCGCATGGGCATCAACACGGAGGTCTATCGCGAGCACGAGATCGAGCGAGTGACGCACCGGGCCTTCCAGTTGGCGCGCCTGCGGCGCAAGAAAGTTACTTCGGTGGACAAGGCCAACGTGCTCGAGAGCTCTCGCCTCTGGCGCGACGTGGTGACACGCATCGGCCGGATGTACAGTGATGTGGAGCTGGAACACCTTTACGTGGACAGTTGCGCGATGCAACTGATCGACCGGCCCACCAAGTTCGACGTCGTGCTCACCAACAACCTGTTCGGCGACATTCTGAGCGATGAGGCCGCCATGCTGACCGGTTCGATCGGCCTGCTGCCCTCGGCCAGCCTGGGCGAGCGGACGGCGCTCTACGAGCCGATTCACGGCTCGGCGCCGGATATCGCCGGGTGCAACCGGGCCAATCCCATCGCCACCATTGCCTCCGCGGCCATGATGCTGAAGTATTCTTTCCGCCTGGAGAGTATCGCCGACGCCATTGACGCCGCCATCGCCCGGGTTCTGAAGCGCGGCGTGCGCACCGCCGACATGGCCGGCAAAAAGCGGGCGGTCAGCACCTCTCGCATGGGCGACCTGATCGCGGCGGAAACGCAGAAGATTCTCAAAGCCAGCCTGAAAGAGAAAGCGCGCAAGCGGTAGCCTGGGGGCACCGGCGTCCTGCCGGCAAGAACTTGAAGCGGTGCCGGCAATCCGCCTGAGGCGAACGGCGTTGCCAGAGCGGGATTGCATTTGCTGCCTTTCCACCCAATAATCGGCGTGCGGAGGATGAAGTGCGCACCCACGCTGTCGCATTCCTGATGCTTCTGTTCATGGGGACTCTGCCGATGCAATCTGAAGACCGAGCCGCTGCGCCCGACGTGATACTGATGGATGGAAGGATCTGGACGGGCGAACGCGGCGCCCGTGGCCAGACGCGTACCGCGCAGGCAGTGGCCATTGCGCGCGGGCGATTTACCGCCGTGGGGAGCAATGAGGAAGTGCTGGCTCTCAAAGGCAAGGACACGCGCCTCATCCGCCTTGCCGGCCGGCGCGTGGTTCCGGGATTCATTGACAGTCACGCGCATTTCATCGGCGGCGGATTTCAACTGCTGTCGTTGGACCTGAAGAATGTCACGAACGAAGCGGAGTTTGTGCGCCTGATTGGCGAGCGGGCGCGGACGCTGCCGCCCGGACAATGGCTGCAGGGTGGAAACTGGGATGAGGAGGCCTGGCCTTCGCGTGCGCTTCCCACTCGATGGCAGATTGATGCGGTGACGCCTCATACGCCGGTGTACCTGCGGCGCTATGACGGCCACGCCGTGCTGACGAATTCTCGGGCTCTCGAGCTGGCCGGCGTCACGCGCGATACGGCGGAGCCCGCGGGCGGCGTGATCGTGCGCGACGCCCGGGGCGAGCCCACCGGCGTGCTGAAAGACGCAGCCGAGAGCCTGGTGGCGCGGGTGATTCCGCGGCCGAGCGAAGCGGAGTTTGAGGCGGCATTGCGCGCTGCGCTGGCGGAGGCAGCCCGCCTGGGTGTCACCTCGGTGCATAACATCACGCTTGACCGGCAAACACCGAGCGGAAACTTCTGGGGCGAAGTGGAACTCCTGCGCCGGGCCGAGCGCCAAGGCTGGCTCACGGTGCGGCAGTATCTGATCGTTCCGGGCGAGCAGCTGGAAGAGTTGGCGGGGGCGTCGCCCGCCCGGCGTGCCGAGAGCGAGTGGATTCGGCTGCGCGCCGTGAAAGCTTACAGCGACGGCTCGCTCGGCTCGGGCACGGCGTGGATGTTTGAGCCGTTGGACGACGCGCCCGGAAATCGCGGTCTCCCCACGGAGCTGATGGATCCGCCGGCCAGGATGGAAGCGCTGGTCCGCCGGGCGCAAACCGCCGGGATTCATCCCTGCATTCACGCCATCGGCGACCGTGCCGTCACCGCGATGCTGGATCTTTATGAGCGCGTGGGCGGAAGCGGCACGGCGGCGCAGCGATTCCGCATCGAGCACGCGCAGCACGTGCGGGCGGCGGATTTCGAGCGCTTTGCGAGGCTGGGGGTGATTGCCTCCATGCAGCCCTATCACGCGATTGATGACGGCCGATGGGCGGAAAAGAAGATCGGCGCCCTGCGGGCTCGAACCAGCTACGCTTGGCGCTCGATGCTGGAGGCAGGCGCTCGACTGGCTTTCGGTTCGGACTGGCCGGTGGCGCCGCTCAGCCCGATGCTGGGAATTTATGCGGCCGTGACGCGGGCCACGCTCGATGGCAAGCATCCGGGCGGGTGGGTCCCGGAGGAACGCATCAGCGTTGAAGAGGCCCTGCGCGCTTACACTTCCGGCAGCGCCCATGCGGCGTTCGAGGAGAACGAGAAAGGAACGATCTCGCCAGGCAAGCTGGCGGATCTCGTCGTGCTCTCGGAAGACATTTTGGAAATCTCCCCGGCCCGCGTCGCCGAGGCTCAGGTCTTTATGACCGTCGTCGGGGGAAGAGTCATCTACGAGAAACCCTGAGCGTTGCGCTCCACGCCGGGTCGCGCTAAGATGCGCTGTGTAGTGAGGGGGGAAGGGAGTCCGCAAGGGGATACCCGCCCGCGGGGAAGCGATCGGGGCCGGCCATGTGGTGGGAGAAGAAGAAATTGGGAGTGGCGGAGGCGAAAGAATCGCCCCCCGCGCCGCCGTCGCACGCTGAGCGGGTCGGGCCCGAAAACGTGCCGAGGAACATCGAGATGATGACTACCAATCCGAATCACACCGTGCTGGGCCGTTCCATGGTCTTGCACGGCGATCTGATGGGCAAGGAGGACCTGCTCATCGAGGGCCAGTTCGAAGGAGTCATCAACCTGCCGGAACACTGCGTGACCGTGGGCACGAGCGGCGAAGTCAAGGCCGAACTTCACGCACGCCAGGTGATCGTGCAGGGCAAAGTGACGGGTAACATCTCGGCAGGCGAAAAGATTGAGATCCGCAAGACGGGCCACGTGGTGGGCGATCTCGTGGCGGCGGCCATCGCTATCGAGGATGGGGCGTTTTTCAAGGGCAGCATTGATATCGTCCGGGAATCGGCGGGCCAGGCCGTCGCGCACGCCGCGCTCGGGCCGGAATCTTGAAGCGATCCTGTCGCGAGGCCATCTTTCGAAACTTGCCGTTACACGCTTTCGCCGGGCCGAATGCATGCCGAACATGAGTACCCAGCCGCCCTCGCCGCGCTCTGTGGGCAGTGGCAGTCCTCCCGTTCATTCCAGTCCCGCGCTCGAATGGATTTGGAAGTACCTCTCGGATCTCCCTGCGCCTCGCATCATGGACTGCGGCCCTGTGTCGCAGGCGACAGTGGACGTGCTGGTGCGGCGCGGCGCCAAGATCTACATCGCCGACCTGGTGACGCCCCTCCTGCGGAACGAAGCGCAATTCTGGGAGCGGCGCGGCAAAACCGCAGTCTTTCGCACCGACCACTTCCTTTCGCAACTTCTGCCCATCGAGCCGGGATCGCTGACCGCCGTTTTCGGGTGGAGTCTGCTGGACCTGCTCCCGCACGAAGCGCACGCAGCGGTGGTGGCCCAATGGCTTTCCTACCTGCGTCCGGGCGGAATTCTCTTCTGCATCTTGCGGGAGCCGCGGCTCGCTAAGGGCGCCGAGACAGCGTGGTGGCTCGACGGCCTGACCAAGCTGGGGACGGCGCGGGAAGGCGTTCGCCCGTTTGCGCATCCTGTGGTGACGAACCGGGAAGTCGAGAAACTCTGCCCCCAGGCGAGCGTGAAGACCTTCCTGACGCGTTCCGGCTGGCGGGAAGTGGTGGTCCTTCAAGGCGAAGGGAATTGATCCAGCGGATTGACCTGGTTTGCAGAACCTGCGACATTAGTCAGAGGGCCGTGGGGGTGACCGGCGGGAGGGAAGAAATGATGAAGCATCTTAGGATAGGTGGAACGGCCGTGGCTCTCTTGCTGTCGTGGACCTCCATGGGTCAAGCGCAGGGTCTTGCCAAGGAGGCGCTGGCGTCCTTTGCTTCGGACACCATCCGCATCGAATGTGCCAGCCCTGCCAAGCTGCGCTCGCTGCCCAATTACGAGGAACTCCGGCAGAAATTTGTCGGTCCCCGCCTGCGAGATCTGGAGCAATCCTTCGCCGGGCTGGGGGTGGGCGAGCGCGATTTGGATGAAATCATTCTCGGCTGGCGCCCCGGCGAATCCATGATGGAACTGTCCGGCCTAGTGGCGGGACGCTTCACGGCGCGGCAGATCGCGGCACGCGCCACCTCCGGCGACGTGACCACGCCGGCGGTGAGGAATTCGCAGGCTTACTGCGTTGGCGCCGGGATGGCGGCCTCCTGCCTGGTGGTGCTGCGGGACGGGTTGGGTCTTTTCGGCCCGGAACGTGCCCTCAATCAAATGCTGGAGGTGCGGGATGGGAGTGCCGTGGGCCTGGGCGCCGACAGCCGGTTCGCCCAGTTTGTGAACGAGCCGGGCGTGGCATCGCCGATCTGGGGCGTGGCGGTTGGCATGGCGATCCCGGACTTCTTCCGCGCCTGGCTGCCGCAGGGCAATATCCAGCTCGATTGGGCAAAGGCCTTCCAGAATGTTGAGGCCCTTACCTATTACGTGGACACTTCCAGCAACGTCCGTCTGGACGTGAGAATGGATTGCACGGGCGACCAGGCGGCCGAGAGCACGCGGCAAATCTTCGAGGGCCTTCGCATGGTGCAGCAGATGGCGTGGCAGAACACCAATCCCGGCCGGCCCAATCCGATGCAGTCGCTGGAAATCACGCGCGATGGCCGTCGGCTGTTGCTCCGGATGACCTCGAGTTTCGCGGACCTGCAGGGCTTCAGCCCGGCAGCGGGTGCGATGTAGCGGGGCCGATCGCGAAGCGGCCGGACGAGGATTGGACACCGAGCCGAATTCCCATCGGTGCAGCGACCGTATCTCTCACTATTTGCCTATCCGTGTGTCGGGCGCCGAAGCCCGCGGCCATGCCTTTCGCGAGGACACTCATACCCTGCTCATCGCGTGCAACGAGGGCCGGATGGTGCCCCCACGAGAGCTGGTGTGGTGCATCGCGGGCGACTATTCCAACGCGGGGCACTTCGTAGCGGCGGCCTTCAGGCCGCCACCCCTGCGTGTCGCCCTGAAGGGCGACGCGACGTCCCGCTCGGCCGAAACCACGAAGGACATCCGCCATTGTATAGAACCGTTAGACGCACCACCCTAGCGCCCGACTCCTATGCGCCAGTAAAGGACTGGCGGCGTGGCCGCGAGGCCCGACGGCTCGTCCAGAGGCGGTCCGGTTGCGGCGCCGAACGCCAGCGGTTCGGGATCAAGCTCGCGGACCCGCGCGGCGGACGGCGGTGACAAAAGCGGAGGGGTCATTTTTTGGAGTCCTCCTGGCAGGAATATACTTTTCTTATGCTATACTGCGCACGCAGAGGCTGAAGCGCCGCAGGCCATGAAAAACTGCCCCACGTGTCAGGCAACTTACCCGGTCACCTTTGCGGTTTGTCCGCAGGACGGCACGCCGCTGATTGAAGTGGGCGCGTGGACGCCCGGTTCGGTGATTCGCGGCAAATACCGGATCATCGGCAAAGTGGGGCAGGGCGGTTTCGGCGCCGTCTACAAGGCGCTGCACGTCAACTTCGATGAGCTCCGTGCCATCAAGGTTATCAACAAGGAATACCTGAGCGACCAGCTCTTCGTGAAGCGCTTCAAGCACGAAGCGGTGATCACGCGCAAGCTTCAGCACCCCAACGCGGTGCGCGTGGACGACATCGACGAATCCGAGGATGGCGTTCCGTTCATCG
>CAZTKA010000103.1:0-12310 GCA_964614015.1 uncultured Bordetella sp.
ACACGGGCGGGGCGGGCGACCAGGGCCTGATGTTCGGCTACGCCTGCGACGAGACCGAGGAGTTGATGCCCCTGCCCATCATGATGGCCCACAAGCTGGTGGAACAGCAGAGCGCCATCCGCCGCACCGGGAAACTCACTTACCTGCGTCCGGACGCCAAGAGCCAGGTCAGCGTGGAATATGACGGCGACAGACCGAAGCGCATCGATGCCGTCGTGCTTTCCACGCAGCATGACGCCGATGTCACCACCGAGCAACTCCGCGCCGACGTCAAGAAACACATCATCGATCCGATCATCCCTTCCAACATGGTCGACTCGAACACCAAGTATCACATCAATCCGACCGGCCGCTTCGTGATCGGCGGGCCCCACGGCGATACCGGCCTCACCGGGCGCAAGATCATTGTGGACACCTACGGCGGCATGGGCCGTCATGGCGGCGGCGCGTTCTCCGGCAAGGACCCCACGAAGGTGGACCGTTCGGCTTGCTACTTCGCCCGCTACATCGCCAAGAATATCGTGGCCGCGGGCTTGGCGACGCGCTGCGAAGTCCAACTGGCGTACGCGATCGGCGTTGCTGAGCCCGTCTCCGTTTCGGTCAACACGTTCGGCACCGGCGTGCTCTCCGAGGAACGCCTGGTCGGGCTGATCCGCGACCATTTCAATATGACTCCCAAGGGCATGATCGATACGTTGAAGCTCCGGCGTCCCGTGTTCCGCAAGACTTCCTACTATGGACACTTCGGCCGCACCGGCGACAGCTTCACCTGGGAGGCTACCGACAAAGCGAACGTGCTCCGGGAAGCTGCACAGACCACGGCGGCGGCGCGATAGAAAAGAAGTCAGGAGTCAGAAGGCAGGAGTCAGAATGCGCGAGGCATCTGACTCCTGAACTTATTTGGGGGCCACGTGGCACTAGTTGAGGGATGCAAGCACGCGATCGAAATCTCGGTTCCCGTCGAGGAAGTCGAGAAGGAAACCGAGCGCGCCGCCGCTGAAATTCAAAAGAAGGTTCGCCTGCCTGGATTCCGTCCGGGGAAGGCTCCGCTGTCGCTGGTGAAGGCGCGCTTTGCCGACGACATCCGCCAGGAGGCGCTGGACAAGCTGGTCCCTCGTTTTTTCCGCGCCCAAGTCGAGAGGGAAAACCTCGACGTGGTGAGCCGCCCGCGGGTCTCCGGCGTGCACTTCCAGGCGGGTGAGCCGCTGCGCTTCAAAGCGGAATTCGAGGTGGCGCCGAAGTTCGATCTGGGCGAGTATCGCGGCATCACGGTCACCTACGCCGAGCCGGAAGTCAGCGAAGCCGATATCGAGGAGCGCCTCAACCAGATCCGCGAGCAGAAGGCCGAGTACGTCAACGAAGAACCGCGCCCGCTGGCCGACGGCGACTACGCCGTGGTCTCGCTGGAAAGCCTGGAGGGCGTCGAGGAGAAGATCTCGCAGGATGAGATCATGGTGAAGATCGGCGATGAGGCGACCCTTAAGGAGTTCAGCGAAAACCTCCGCGGTCTGGCGCCCGACCAGACCGCCGATTTCACCATCACCTATCCGGAAGACTACGACAGCCCTAAACTTGCCGGGCGCACTGTGAAATTCCACGCGGTGGTGAAAGCCGTGCGCCGCAAGGAGCTGCCGGAGGCAAACGACGAGTTCGCCAAGGATCTGGGCGATTTCCAGACGCTCGATGAATTCAAGGAAACCATCCGCAAGACCATCTTCCGCGAGCGCGAGTATCAGGCCCAGGAAGCCGCCAAGCACGAGTTGCTCGACAAACTGGTGGATGCGCACGATTTCCCGGTGCCAGAGGCGTACGTCGACCGGCAGATCGAGATGAATGTCGAGAGCCAGCTCCGCACGCTGGCCGGTCAAGGTGTCGACCCGCGCCGGTTGAAGCTGGATTGGGCCAAGCTCAAGGAGACGCAAGCGGCGCGCGCCATCCGGGACGTGAAGGCGTCGCTGCTGCTCGATAAGATCGCCGATCGAGAGGCCATCGGCGCGACGCAGGAAGAAGTGGACCGCGAAGTGAACCGCATCGCGCGCCAGCAGAAGGAAGCCGTGGCCGTGACGCGCGCCAGGCTTCAGAAAGAGGGTGCCTTGGCCCGCATCGCCGGCCACATCCGCACCGAGAAGACGCTGGCGTTCCTGTTCGAGCAGGCGCGTAAGGAAGCCCCGGCGAATCGTTCACACTCGGGATGACGGGGGCGCCAGCAGATACACGGCGAACGTACCAAGCCAGTGGCCGCCTTCGTAATGCTCGCCGGTGACGGCGGCAAGACCCACCCGCGCGTGGGCCTCGGCCAAGTCGCGGAAACCGAGCGACCGCAGCATCCACGCGCGGCTTAAGTTCAAACCGTCCAGATGGGCCAGCTTTCCGTCGGCGCGATCGGGCGAAACAACCGGCTGAAGGCAGGAGACGTCCAGAAACGTCGCGAGCCATGCGGCAAACTCGTCCGGTGCGAGCACCCGCCGCATCAGATTCGCCTCGCACAGCGAGGGCGACAGGAAATCCTCGCCGGAGGGTTCATAGCGCACCGGGGCCGCGCGATCCGCGAGAAAAAAATCGCGCGCCCGCGCCACCAGCAGCCGCTCGAAATCCTCCGCTTGCTGCGCCCGCGCCCAATCCAGCATCAGCCCCATGGCAAAAGCGGAGTTGGCATGCTGCCCCGAACGGTCCGGACGCGGAAGCTTCGGCAGCCATGCACTGAGGTGCCCCACTGCGATCCCGGCCAGCGGAGCAAGCACTCGCGAATCCAGTTCCGCATCCAGCGTTAACAGCCACGCGAGCCCGTACGGCCGCTCGAATCCCGGCCGCGCACGCATGTATTCGCACTCGGCGGCGATGTTTGCCGGAGTCAGATTTCGCGCCAGCGCAGTACGTGCTTCTGCTGCGAAGGCCGCGTTCGGGAACCGCCGCGCCAGCCGCGCCAGCGTCCAGTGGCCGTGCACCGCCGAGTGCCAGTCGAAGCATCCGTAAAAGGCTGGCGTCAGCCTGCGCGGCGGAAGCACGTCGGCGTCCGAGGTCATGACGTGCGTGATCTTGTTGGGATACTCGCGCGCGACGCAATTGAGGGCCAGCCGCGCCAGGCGCGCCGCAACAACTTCATCAAGTTTCAGGTTCATCCAACACCGGATGATATAATTGCATGTTTATGCGCAAAAAAATCACTGTTGTAGGGGGAGGCAACGTCGGCGCGAGCTGTGCGGTGAACCTCGCCATGAAGGAGCTCGGCGACGTCGTGCTGGTGGATGTCGTCGAGGGCGTGCCGCAGGGCAAGGGTCTGGACATGCTTCAGATGGGGCCGATCGAAGGCTACGATGTCCACATCACCGGTGCCAATGACTACGGGCCGGCGGCGAACTCCGACGTCGTTGTGATCACGGCCGGCCTGGCCCGCAAGCCCGGCATGAGCCGCGACGATCTGCTGATCGCCAATCACGAAGTGGTCAAGAGCGTGACGGAGCAGATCGCCAAACATTCCCCGGATGCGATTCTGGTGCTGGTCACCAATCCGCTGGACGCCATGTGCTGGACGGCGTTCATGACCTCCAGGTTCCCCAAGAACCGCGTGATGGGAATGGCCGGCGTGCTGGATTCGGCGCGCTTCCGCACGTTCATCGCGCAGGAGCTGAACGTTTCCGTGGAAAACGTGACCGCCGTCGTCATGGGCGGGCACGGCGATACGATGGTGCCTCTGACGCGTCTGTCGAACGTCAGCGGCATCCCGCTGGAGGATCTCATCCCGGCTGATCGTCTCGCCCAGATCGTCGACCGCACGGCGAATGGCGGCGCGGAGATCGTGAAATACTTGAAGACCGGCAGCGCCTATTACGCCCCCTCGGCGGCCGCGGCCGAGATGGTTGAATCCATCGTCAAGGACAAGAAGAAAGTCCTGCCTTGCGCGGCCTATCTGGAAGGCGAGTATGGCATCAGCGGCATCTTCGTCGGCGTGCCGGTGAAACTCGGCGCCTCAGGTATCGAGAAAATTTACGAGATGAAGCTCAACGACAGCGAAAAAGCCAAACTCGCCAAGAGCGCCACGGCCGTGCAGGAGCTGGTGGACATCCTCAAGACCAAGATGTAAGAAAGGCGGCTAGGCCGGTTTGCAGGCCGAGACCTGCCCCGCGTAACATGGTGGGCATGAGACGAGCCATCCTGGCGGCCGGGGCCGCGCTGCTGCTCTTCACCCTGCTGCATGCCGACGAGGGCATGTGGACCTTCGACAATCCCCCGGCGAAACAACTACAGGAAAAATACGGCTTCACGATCACGCCGCAGTGGCTCGATCATGTGCGGCTGTCCGCCGTGCGCCTGAATGATGGCGGCTCGGGCTCCTTTGTCAGTCCGAACGGCCTGCTGCTGACCAATCACCACGTGGCCCGCGGCCAGTTGCAGAAGAACTCGACCGCCGAGCGCGATTACATGAAGACCGGCTTCTATGCAGCTACGGCCGAAGAAGAAATGAAATCACCCGACCTCGAAGTCAACGTACTGGTCTCCATGGAGAACGTGACCGCGCGCGTGCTCGAGGGCATCAAGGGAGCCAGGAACGCCGAGGAGGAATTCGCCAAGCGTAAGGATGTCATCGCCGCGATCGAACGCGAATCGCTCGAGAAGACCGGCTTCCGTTCCGACGTCGTGACGCTGTATCAAGGTGGCGAGTACTGGCTGTACCGGTACAAGAAGTACACTGACGTGCGCCTCGTCTTTGCCCCCGAGCAGCAGATCGCCTTCTATGGCGGCGATCCTGACAATTTCACCTACCCGCGTTACGACCTGGATATGGCGCTTTTCCGCGTATACGAAAACGACCGGCCGATCCGCAGCGACAACTATTTGAAGTGGAATCCGAAGGGCGCGGCCGATGGCGAGCTGGTGTTCGTGGTTGGCCATCCGGGGTCCACTTCGCGCCTCGATACCCTTGCGCAACTGGAATATGAGCGCGATATCAACATGCCCGCCACACTCAAGATCCTGCACAACCGCATCGATACGTTGAAGCGGTACTCGGCAACCAGCGAGGAAGCAGCGCGGCAGGCCGGCTCGACCATCTTTGGCCTGGAGAATTCGCTCAAGGCGTACGAGGGGCGCCTGCGCGGCTTGCAGGACCCGCGCGTCATGGGCGCCAAGAAGGCCGATGAAGACGCATTCAAGGCCCGCGTGAACGCGAATCGTGAATGGAAGGCCGCCTACGGCAAAGCCTGGGACGAGATTGCGGCCGCACAAAAGAAAGCGCAATCGCGCATGAAGGAGGTTTACTATCACGGCCTCTATTCGCAGCTTGCGAATCTCGCGCAGCAGGTGGTCCAGTATGTGGCGGAAATTAAGAAGCCCGATGGCCAGCGCCTGGCCGGCTACCACGAATCTCAGCTCGACTCGCTGCGCTTGCAGATGTTCTCACCCGCTCCGATTTATCCCGAGATGGAGATCGCGCGCATCACTGGCGCACTCGAGCTGGACCTGGCCGAGAACGGCCCCAATGATCCCTGGATCAAGCTGGTGCTGAACGGGAGACCGCCGCGCGAGGTGGCCACCGAGCTGGTCCGCGGCACCAGGCTCGCCGATCCGGCTTATCGCAAGCAACTGGTCGATGGCGGCGAGGCAGCCGTGGCCGCCTCCACCGACACGATGATCGTGCTGGCGCGCAAGCTTGACCCGATCCGCCGCGAGCTGATCAAGTGGACCGAAGACAATGTCGACAGCGTTGTGCAGCGCGCGGGCGAGCAGCTCGGCAAGGCGCGTTTTGCCGCCTTCGGGCGGACCAGCTATCCCGATGCGACCTTCACGCTGCGTCTTTCCTATGGCCAGGTGAAGGGTTATCCGATGAATGGCACCATCGCGCCTCCGATGACGACGCTCTACGGCCTCTATGACCGCTGGGCCAGCTTCGGCAAACAGCCCCCCTTCGACCTGCCGCAGCGTTGGGTGGACGGGCGCGCGCAGCTTGATCTGGCGACGCCCATGAATTTCGTGACGACCAACGACATCATCGGCGGCAACTCCGGCTCGCCCGTCGTCAACCGCGCCGGCGAAGTGGTGGGCTTGATCTTCGACGGCAACATCGAAAGCCTGGTTGGAGATTTCGTCTATGAAGGCGTGACCAATCGCGCCGTCGCCGTACACACCGCGGCGATGACCGAGGCGCTCCAGAAACTGTACGGAGCCGGGAAACTCGCCCAGGAGCTGCTCGGGCAGTGAGCGCCGGGGCGGCCGGCGTCTCTCGGAAGCCGGCTAAACTCGCGTCTGTTTCCACGCGCCGCGCCGGAACCACAGGATCGCCAGCAGGGCCAGCAGACCATCGCCGGCCAGGACCGCCGTCCATGCGCCGCTCGGCCCCATTCCCAGAGGGATTGCGAGCACATAGCCGAGCGGAATCTGGCAAGCCCAGAAGCAGATCAGGTTCAGCACGGTCGGCGTGATCGTATCGCCCGCTCCGTTGAACGCCGCGCTCACGACCATGCCGTAGGCGTACGCAAGATTCCCGTAACTCAACAATCGCAGCCCCCGCACGGCGATCGGCGCGACTTCGGGGTCGGCGGTGAACAGCGCGATCAGCGGCTTGGCGACCGCGATGAAGACAAGCCCCACGACGCCCAGAAACAGAACGTTGTAGAGGCCTGTGCGCCACACGGCTTGCTCGGCGCGTTCCGGCTTCCGCGCGCCCAGACTCTGCCCTACCAGCGTCGCTGCTGCGTTGCTCATGCCCCAGCTCGGCAGAATGGCGAACAGAATGATGCGGATTACAAGCGTGTTCGCAGCCACCGCTGCGCTCGAAAAGCTGGCGATGATGCGGACCACGCCGATCCAACTCGCCATCTGCACCAGGTACTGGAACATCGCGGTCGCCGAGAGACGCACCAGGCGCGTCATGACCACCAGATCCACGCGCAGCTCCGAGGCGTGTACGCGCACGCGTCCGCGCCCCGAACTCAGCACCCATAACTGATACAGTACGCCCGTGCCGCGCCCGATCGTCGTCCCCACGGCCGAACCCGTCACCCCCAATTCCGGAAACGGACCCCAGCCGAAAATCAGAAACGGGTTCAGGCAAATATTCACGATGTTGGCGAGCCAGAGCGCGCGCATCGCGATGGCCGCATCGCCGGCTCCGCGAAACACGGCGTTGATCAGGAAGATCAAAAAAATGGTGACGCTGCCGCCATAGATCATACGCGTGTAGCCCGCGCCGGTCCGCACGACCTCGCTGGAAGCGCCCAGCACCCGCAGCAAGTCCGGCGCGAGCCATACGCCCCATAGCGCGACCACGAACGAGATCGCCACGCCAAGCAGAATCGCCTGCACCGCCGCGAGCCCCGCTCCCGCCATGTCGTTTTCGCCGGTGCGGCGCGCGATGATCGCCGTCGCGCCCGTGCTCAGACCGATCGCCATGACGAACACCAGCGTCAGGCTGGTTTCCGTCAGGCCGACTGTGGCCATTGCCTCCGGTCCCAGCCGCGCGACCCAGAACACGTCCACCAGGCCGAACAGCGACTCCATGAACATCTCGAGCACCATCGGCACGGCGAGCAGCACGATGGCGCGGTTGAGGCTGCCGTCCGTGTAATCATGATGCACGCCGCGGAGCGCGTCGAGAATCTGCGGCCACCAGCCCGGCGAAGACGCCGGCGCCGTTTGATGTACGTTCATACACGAATCTCCAGGTAGCGGGAAACGAGGGAACCGTTTGGGGACGGGCTAGAAGCTGGAGGGAATCTTCATGGCGCGGCTCCCGGTTGGGGAGCCACAAGTATACCACCACGGCGCCGCACGGCGTTGTAAGATATGGAACGATGTTTCAGCCGCACCAAAATCTCAGCGATGAGATCAACCGGAACATCATCCAAAGCGAAATCGAAGGCGGCGTGTACCTGCGCGACCTGAGCTACATGGACACGCTGGAAGTGACCACGCGGAATACGCGCTATATCATCGTGATGGACCGCGATGGAGAAGCCTGGATCGCCGGGCACCCGCGCTTCTGCCCTGAGCCGGTGCTGGTGCGCATCTCCGGCTCCAACTGGGGCGGCTCGATGATCAAGCTGCATTTCATTGGCCGCGGGATGCGCCTGGAGTTCCGCCATCCCGACTATGAGGGCGCGGTGGTCACCTCGCCGATCGTGGACATCCGTCTGCTCTCCGCGCGCGCGGCTTAGCAGGTTCCCGAAGGCAAACTCGGTTTGTCTCCACTACGGCCGTGAGCCTGCGGCGATGGCATCCCAGCCGCCGAGCCGGCGATATACCGCGGGCTTGGGGTCAAGCATCGGGACCTCCGTCGAGGGCTCAATAATTCCGCATCAAATCCATCCCCGCGTACATCCCCGCGACCTCCGCGCCGTAGCCGTTAAACAGCGTTGTCCGCATTTTGCGCCCCTGCCGGAAACGCCCCGAGCCGTCCAGGCGGTCCTCATCGGCTTGACTAAAGCGCGGATGCGGCCTATTGGGATTCACGTTCGAGTAGAACCCGTAAGCTTCCGGCCACTCCAGGCTCCACGTCGTGGCAGGCTGCTTCTCGACGAAGCGGATTCGCACGATCGACTTGATGCTCTTGAAGCCGTACTTCCAGGGAACCACCAGCCGGATGGGCGCTCCGTTCTGATTCGGCAGTGTCTCGCCATAGACGCCCACTGCGAGCAGCGTCAGCGGGTGAAGCGCCTCATCCAGGCGCAGACCCTCGACATACGGAAAACGAATGCCCGCCTGGCGCGAGCTGAGCATAATGCTGGAATCATAGAAGCTCTCGAAAGCGACATACTTCGCGTTGCCCGTGCGCTCGACCTGGTTCAGGAGTGCGTTCAGCGGAATGCCGATCCACGGCACGACATAGGACCAGCCTTCGACGCAGCGCAGCCGGTAGATGCGCTCCTCGAGCGGTGCGAGCTTCAGGATCTGATCGAGCGCGATGGTCTTGGCCCGCCCGACCTCGCCCTCCAGGCGCACCGGCCACTCGCGATCCGGCCTCCAGGCCGGAGCGTTCCGGGCCGGCTCATCCTTGCCGGTGCCAAATTCGTAAAAATTGTTGTAGCCGGTGACCGTGGCCTTGGGCCCGGGAGTGTCGTTCATCAGATTGTGGAGGCGCCCGCTTTTCGAGCCATTGGCGAGCGCGGCAGCCTGCGCGGGCCGAGCAAGCGCTGCGGCCGCTGCCGCCCCCAGAAACTTTCGGCGATTCAGGTAGGCGCGTGTCGGCGTGACGTCGGAGTAGCGGAGCATATTCACCTTAACAGGAGACTACGCCAGGTTGCCGCCGCGCGCAAGGATCGGCTACCTTGAAAGAGCCCGCGGTGAGGTGCGAGAGTGGTTGAATCGGGCGGTCTCGAAAACCGTTGAACCTTTACGGGTTCCGTGGGTTCGAATCCCACCCTCACCGCCATGAGCAAGCCGGCCCGCCGGCCCTGTTCCTCAGTCCGGCGGCCGGACGGAGACCGCAGGGCGGCGAATCCCCTGTGGTAGCCTCACCGCTCGGCCGGCGCTGGAGAGCAGCGCGGAGCGGAAAAAATCCTGGAGCCACCCGCCGGGCTTGAACCGGCGACCTGCTGATTACGAATCAGCCGCTCTACCAGCTGAGCTAGGGTGGCCCTTGAAAACCGGCCCGTGTGCTCAGGGCGCAGGACCTCGTTTCTCCGAAGATATCACACCGGCGTCAAAACTGCCGATACCTCTCAAGAGGGCTACATGCGCGCCGAAGGTCACCGTAGCGTCTTCGACCGCGAAACCGCCTTGGCGCGCCTCGGCGGCGACGCCGGGCTGCTCCAGGAGCTGGCCGAACTGTTCCTTGCCGAATACCCCCGCTCGCTCGCCCAACTGCACGAAGCACTTCGCCGGGAGGACCCGAAGGATCTACAAAACGTGGCGCACGGGCTCAAAGGCGCGATTGCGAACTTCGCCGCGCAGCCTGCCTATGAGGCCGCCGTAAGCCTTGAAACACTCGGACGGGAAGCCCGGCTCATGGAAGCGCCCGCGGCACTGGCGGCCCTCGAGGAAGCCCTCGGCGCGCTCCGGGCGTCGCTTGAAAGGGGCCTTTGCGCCGATTGACAGCCCAGGTACCGGTCAGATACCCTCAAATGAGTTATAATCAGTATGTTGTCGTCGCCTCCCCGCTAAGGCTGTGATCCGGCGAGTTGTGCGAGGCGCTTAGGAGAAGGTCTGTCTTCAATGAAAACTGTCATTCCGTCGCTGCCCTCCCTCGAGCGTAGCTGGCACGTCATCGACGCCGAAGGCGCGGTCCTGGGGCGCGTGGCGAGCCAGGCCGCTTCGCTCCTCATGGGCAAGCATAAGCCTACCTACACGCCGTTCCTGGATACCGGGGACCACGTAGTCGTGGTCAACGCGGCTAAGGTTCGTCTCACCGGAGACAAGGAAAACCAGAAGCTTTACCGCCGCCATTCGGGCTATCCTGGCGGGCTGACCGAAACGCTCGCGCGCACAGTGCGCCAGACGCGCCCCACGCGCATGGTTGAGGAAGCCGTGCAGGGCATGCTGCCGAAAACCAAGCTCGGCAAACAAATGTACCGGAAATTGAAGGTGTACGCCGGTCCCAAGCATCCGCATCAGGCGCAGAAACCGGTTGAATTGGTGGCGGGCCGCTAAAGAGAGGATTTCAAACAGCAGTGGCATTGATTCAACACTTAGGCACCGGCCGCCGCAAGAGCGCGGTGGCTCGCGTGTTTCTGCGGAGCGGCAAAGGCGAGATCACCGTCAACGGACGCTCCTTCGAAAATTACTTCCCCAGCGAGGCCGCGCGCGCCCTTGTGCGCCAGCCGCTGCTGGCCACCGAGACGGCCGACAAGTTCGACGTTCTCATTACCGCGCGCGGCGGCGGGCCATCGGGCCAGGCCGGCGCCGCGAAACTGGGCATCGCGCGCGCCTTGATCGAATTCAACGCCGAGCTGCGCGCCAAGCTGAAGGAACTGGGCATGCTCACGCGCGATGCGCGCCGGCATGAACGCAAGAAGTACGGGCAGAAGGGCGCCCGCAAGCGCTTCCAGTTCTCCAAGCGTTAAGTGTGGCCGGAAGCGATTCGCGTTCATTCGCGTTCATTCGCGGCTAAGTTTAGTTCAGACAACCTCCCGCCGCAAATTCCGCTTTGGGCCGCGGCGGGAGCAGCAACAAAGGAGAACCATTGCCTGCTATTAGCATGAAGGAATTGCTCGAAGCCGGCGTTCACTTCGGGCACCAGACCAAGCGCTGGAATCCAAAGATGAAAGAGTACATCTTTGGCGAACGTAACGGCATTTACATCATCGATCTGCAAAAGACCTTGAAATTGTTCAAGGATGCGATGCGCTATGTCGAAGAAATGGCGGGGCAGGGAAAAAACATCCTTTTCGTCGGAACCAAGCGCCAGGCCCAGGATGCAGTCGCCGAGGAAGCCAAGCGCTGCGAACAGTACTTCGTCAACCAGCGATGGCTCGGCGGACTGCTTACTAACTTTGCCACCGTCAAACGCTCCATTGAGAGGCTTAAGGATCTGGATGAAATGGCCGAAGCCGGCTTCCAGGGCCGCTCCAAAAAAGAGGTCATCCGTCTGGAGCGCGAGCGCAAGCATTTGCAGCAGAATCTATCCGGCATCCGCGACATGCCCGGTTTGCCCGACCTGCTGTTCGTCGTCGATTCCAACAAGGAGTCAATCGCCGTCAGCGAAGCGCGCAAGCTCGACATTCCCGTCGTCGCCGTGGTCGACACCAACTGCGATCCGGACATGGTCGATCAGGTCATTCCCGGTAACGACGACGCGCTGCGGGCCATTCGCCTGTTCACCAACAAAATCGCGGAAGCGGTCATCGAAGGCCGGCAACGTGTCAGGCTCGCCGAGTTTGGCGAGCCGCCCGCCGAAGCGCCCGTCGAAGAATCCGCACAGCCTCCCGACATGGACCAGTATCTCGATCCGCAGTACTCTCAGAAGCTTATGGCCGAGAGCATGTCCGAGGAGGATTTGGCCGTGCTGCCCATCAAGGGCCGCCGCAGGTCGGAGGATGCCGATGATCTCTTCCGGGGCTGATCCGGATCATCGCCCCCTCATGCAACGGGACGCTGAAACTTAATTGATAAGGAAACAAATCGTATGCCGGAAATCACCGCACAGATGGTGAAAGACCTCCGCGAACGCACGGGCGCGGGCATGATGGAGTGTAAGTCGGCCCTGAAGGAGGCCAACGGCGACATAGCCGAAGCCGAAGTCGTCCTGCGCAAGCGTGGCATCGCCTCCGCCTCCAAAAAGTCTACCCGCGCCACGAAGCAGGGCGTCATTGGCAGCTACATTCATGCCGGATCGCAGCTTGGAGTGCTCATCGAAGTGAACTGCGAATCCGATTTCGTT
>CAZTKA010000104.1:0-12277 GCA_964614015.1 uncultured Bordetella sp.
ACCCCGTACGAACGGCGCCGCGGGACTGGTAAGCTGAAAAGAACGGGCCGGAAGGCCCACGCGGCGTGAACGCCGCCTTCTTTTATGTTCGACACTCTCAGCGACAAGCTGCAACGGGTCTTCAAGAACCTTCGCGGGGAAGGGAAGCTGACGGCTGAGAACATGGACGCCGCGCTGCGGGAAATTCGGGTCGCGTTGCTCGAAGCCGACGTGCATTTCCGGGTGGCAAAAGACTTCATCGCCGCCGTGCGCGAAAAAGCCATGGGCCAGGAGGTGCTCACGGCGCTCTCTCCGACGCAGCAGGTCGTCAAGATCGTGCGCGACGAGATGGTCAAGATGCTGGGGCAGCACCAGGCGCGCCTGCGCACCGCGAACGAGCCGCCGACGGCGTACATGATCGTTGGCCTGCAGGGCTCGGGCAAGACGACCTCGACGGGAAAGCTGGCGCGCTGGCTGACCAAGGAAGGTTTCACGCCGCTGATGGTTTCGGTTGACGTGTACCGCCCGGCCGCGCGGAAACAGTTAAGCATCCTGGCGAAGGATCTCAAGATTCCGATTTACGAGGGTGCGGAGAACGAGACCAAGCCGGCCGAGCTGGCGCGCAGCGCTCGCCGCGAGGCCGTGCAGACGGGCCGCAATGTGTTGCTGGTTGACACGGCGGGGCGTTTGCACATCGATGACGAGCTGATGACCGAGCTCGCCGAGCTGAAGGCGCAACTGAACCCCACCGAAATCCTGTTTGTGGCCGACGCCATGACCGGCCAGGACGCGGTGAAATCGGCTGAGGAGTTTCACAAGCGCCTCGGCATCACCGGCATCATCCTGACCAAGATGGACGGCGACGCGCGGGGCGGCGCGGCGCTTTCGATCCGTTCGGTTACGGGACAGCCGCTGAAGTTCGTGGGCGTGGGCGAAAAGCTGGACGCCTTTGAGCCGTTCCATCCGGACCGCGTGGCCGAGCGCATCCTGGGCATGGGCGACATGCTGAGCCTGATCGAGAAGGTGCAGGAGTCGATCGACCAGAAGTCGGCCGAGGAGATGCAGCGCAAGCTGCTGGAGGACGAGTTCACGCTGGCGGATTTCCGGGATCAGATGAAGCAGTTGCGGAAGCTCGGGCCGCTGGAATCGATTCTGGGGATGATGCCCGGCATGGGCGCGCTGAAGGAGCTGAAGCACGCCAAGGTCGATGAAAAGGAGATCACGCGGCTGGTGGCGATTGTCGATTCGATGACCGACAAGGAGCGGCGCAATCATATGATCATTAACGGAGCACGGCGGAGGAGGATCGCCAAGGGGTCGGGGACCACGGTGCAGGAAGTGAACACGCTGCTCAAGCAATATGCGCAGGCGCGCAAAATGATGAAGACGTTTACGGGTGGAGGGGCGCTGGCCAAGAGGCTCGCGGGGAAATTCAAGCTGCCTCCGGGGATGGGGTTTTGATGACAGGCGACAAGACCGCCTGATCTACAAGATCGCCTGTCCCACTGCTAGAATAGAGAAATATGTTGATGATTCGTCTGGCGCGTTTTGGCGCCAAGAAGAAGCCGACCTACCGCGTGGTGGTCATCGATAAGGAACGCGCGCGCGATTCGCGCTCTGTGGAAGTGGTGGGCACGTACAACCCTGTGGCCAAGCCGGCCGCGGTGAACCTGAAGCACGACCGCATCGCACACTGGATGAAGAACGGCGCGCAGCCCTCGGATACCGTCGCGCGGCTGCTCAAGTCCAACCCCAGGCCGGCGGCGTAAATCGTTGTCAACTTCGGCGACCCAATCCGGCTGCTCGTGATGCTCCGCCACCTTCCCTGCGCCATTCTCGTGGCTGTCTTCGGATTCTTGCCGCCTGCGTCCGGCCGCGCCGCGGAGCCGCCGCCCGCACAGAAAGAACCCGCGAGGGACGAACCGGACCAACCGGAGGAGGCGAACGCCCCCGCGCCCAGCGGCGCTGAAGGAAGCTCCGGAGCGAATCTGCTAGGCCAGACCGACACGTCCAAGGGTGAATCCCGCCGCAACGAGAACGTCCAGATCACACTGGTGGACACGAACGCCGCGCGTGAACTGAACGTGCGCGTCGGCGCTACGGCGACCATCGTCCAGGAGTTCCGCATCGACCAGGGGTATTATGGCGCCGAGTACGGCAATGCTCCGCGCGGCGTCGTGCATGTCCAGCCGCAGCGAGGTTCCGGGATTCACGGCACGCTGTTTTGGGCCCACAACAACAGCATTTTCAGCGCGCGATCCTTCTTTCAGGCCGGTCCGGTGCGGCCGGCCCGCCAGAACCAGTTCGGCGGGACACTTGCGGCGCAGCTGTGGAGGAACGGATTTCTCACCATCAGCGGCTCGCAAGACAGGAACCGGGGGAACGTGAACGGCAACGTACTGATCCCGTTGCCGGGCGAGCGGACGCCGCTGGCGACCGATCCGGCGGTTCGTGCGATCGTGCAGCAGATGCTGGACGCGTATCCGAACGTGGCGCCCAACCGTCCGGATATCGCCGCGCGGGCGCTCAACACCAACAGCCTGCAATCCATCGACACGAACGCATCCAGCGGCCAGCTCACGCAGCGGCTCGGATCAAAAGACACGCTGCTGTTCCGTTACGGATTCACCGGGCAGCGCGTCGTAGCGTTCCAGTTTGTCAAAGGACAGAATCCCAATACGGCCAACAAGAATCACAACGCACGCATCACGTGGAATCGGACGGTGAGCGCGGACACGATTCTGGACCTCTCGGTGGGGTTCGACCGGCAGGGGTCCCTGCTGCTGCCCACCGGCGATGCGGTGGGCCCGGTCTATCTGAACGGGCTGCAGATGCTTGGTCCCAATTCGAATATCCCGTTGAACCGGGCTATCAACCAGTTCCGCTACAGCGCGACCGTAGAGCAGCGGCGCGGGGCTCACACTTTCACAGTTGGGTTTACGGGCACGCGGCAGCAATACAACGGCTACGAGACTGAAAGCTTGCGCCGCACGCTCCAGTTCCGCGACGATTTCGGCCGCGACATGATCACGAACCTCCGCATGGGGACGCCTTCCACGTATTCGGTGGCGATCGGGGAGATTCACCGCGCGTTTCGCAACTGGGAGTTGCAGGCCTTCGCGGGCGACCGCTGGAACGCTAGCTCGAAACTGACGCTGACTTACGGCGTCCGGTGGGAGCCGTGGACGCGCCCCATCGACAAGACGGGGCTGAGCCAGTTGAACATTCGGCCGGATTGGAACAACCTGGGAGGCGAGGCCGGATTCGCCTACAGGCTTCGGCGCGGCGTGCTGCGCGGAGCCGCGGCCGCTCTGTACGGGCAAGTGTATCCGATTAACTACGGCCAGGATCGCTTCAATCCACCCAACAACACCTACGTCTACATCCTGGCTCCGAACATCCTGAACCCGCTGGCGGGACTGGCGCCTGGGGGAACGGGCGTTTCGAGCCGGTCGGTTCGATTCGACTTGGACCCGAACTTCGCCACGCCGTATTCCTACCAATACAATTTCAGTTGGGAAACGGAGTTCGCGCGCAACTGGCGGTTGCAGATCGGCTACGTGGGCAGCAGCACGCAAAAACTGTTTCACACCTATCAGCTCAACCGGGCTCGTTTCGTGGAAGGGATTCCGTTCACCACCGCGACCACCAATCCGCGCCGGCCCGACCAGAGCCTCTACCAGCGCTTCTACACCGCGAACAACTCGCGCGCGTTTTATGACGCGGGCCGCGTGACGCTTACGGTGCCCCGCTGGCGCGCGGTCACGCTCACGGCTTCCTACTGGTTCAGCAAGGCCATCGATTTCGGCTCGGATTACACCGTCACCGGGGGCGGCCAGGAACGGTGGCGTCTGGCGGGACAACTGGAAACGGGCATCAAGGAGATCGAAAAAGGGCTGAGCGCGTTCGACCAGCCGCACGCCCTGCTCCTCCAGACGGCTTGGGACACGGGCCGCGGCGCCGGCGGCTGGCTCCAGCGCGTGTACCGGAATTGGGAACTGACATCGGTGTTTCTGCTCAAGAGCGGCACGCCGTTCACGGTGGATTCCGGCTCGGACGGCCCGGGGTTCGGTAATGCCGACGGCACGAACGGCGACCGCCCGTTTGTAGTGGATCCCGCGGTGCTGGGCCGCATCGTCGGGGACCCCGATACGTCGATGCAATTGCTGCCGCGCAGCGCGTTCCGGTACATGCGCGCGCCGTCGGAGATGGCCGGAAACCTTGGGCGCAACACGTTCCGCAAGGGAAAGATCGCCAACTGGAACATGGCCGTGGCCCGTGTGTGGGCGTTGCCGCACGATTGGACGATGACCCTGCGCGGCGAGGCGATCAACCTTTCCAATACGCCTCAGTTCGCCGAGCCGGGCACGGCGCTGACGTCTCCGAACTTCGGCCAGATCACGAATACGCTGAATGACGGGCGGACGTTCCGCTTCCAGTTGCGCCTGGCATTCTGAGCGCACGGCGCGAGGCGCGCTCCAACCTCGAAGTCGCGGACCCTCCCGGCGGCGCGCTCCTTCCATGGCGGCTCATCCAGCCAGCGGAAACGGACCGTGCCGGCCGCTTTTTTCGCAGCGCCCACGTGTGCTTTCCGTACGGAGGTTTCACAGCTACTTCATCTGCCGTTCTGCCGCGCGGGCGCCGCGCAGCGTGTTCGCCAGGCCGTAGTTGCCCTCGTGGCAGCCGAATTCATAGATCGGGCCGATGGTCGTGGTCCACACCGTCTCGCCCGACCAGGGTTTGTCCCAGGTGAGCGGGTCCTCGAGCGTGAACTGATAACGAATCGCGTCTTCGGCAATGCGTGTGAAGCGTTCCACGACGTGGAGCTTGTCGCTGGAGCCGCGGACGGGATTTTCGGGATGGAAGTTCGTCGTGTCCACCACCAGCGTATCGCCCTCCCAGTGGCCCACCGAGTCGCCGCGATACTGCGGGACGGCGGGAGCAAGATGCGGCCGGCCGTCGGTGGGGATCACGCGCACCGAATGATTCATCTCGTGCATGATCGACACGTAGCCGGGCCCCTGCAGGATCTGCAGATTATTGTTGTAGCCGAAGGAAAACATCGGGACATTTTCGTAGTTCAGGACAACGCAACGGGCGGCCAGCGGCCGGTTTTCCGGTCCGTCGAATTCATGGCCGCGATTCTTCGCCGCGATGGCGGCGTTACGCTGCTGCGCCTCGGGGATTTGCGCCGGAATCACGCCCTCCGGTCCCACGATCATCGAAGTGCGCCGGTTCCAGGCCAGCGCGTGCTGGCCGCGGTCCAAGCCGAACTGCGCGAAGTCGTAGTGCACGTCTTCGTCGGTTCCGGGCTCGGTGTCGCGCCCATCGGCGGCCGCGGCGGCCCGGGTGCTTTCCTGAAGCTGCACCGCCGCGAACTCCTCTTCGGTATAGAATTCCTTTGCGCCGAGGCCCTTGGGGCGCTCCAGCGGCGTGACGGTCGCGTTGGTCCAATAACCTTGCAGGTCGGGCACGCCGTAGGGAGTGCGCGGGACTTTGTAGGCCTTGGTCTTGGCGGGCGCGCCCGGCGCCTGGCCGGTGAGAGAAAACGGGGCGAGGAACGCCAGCAGCGCCAGTCCGCAAACCGGGGCGATCCACTGGTTGTTCGGGCGGTTGTTCAGGCGATCCTTCACCAAGAGCCTCCTTGCGGCGTGCAGAAAACCGCACGCCAATAATACCGCAGGAAAGGAAGCGAGGGAAGCCTCCTGGCGCACGGCGATCCGGACGCGAACGTGTACGGGTTGGCCGGAGTGCCGGAGTGGGTGCAGCCCGATCGCCTTTCCTACAAGTGCTAGAATTTATCCAATGCAGGAGGTAACGGGTGAAGGCACTAGTGGAAGACATCGCCAAGGCGCTGGTCGATAGTCCGGATGAAGTGAATGTGCGCGAGGTCGAAGGCGAGCAGGTTACCGTTCTGGAACTGCGCGTAGCGCCCTCGGACTTGGGGAAGGTGATTGGGAAACAGGGCCGAACGGCGCGTTCCATCCGAACGCTGCTGGGAGCGGCCGGCATGAAACTGAACCGCCGGTTCACGCTCGAAATTCTGGAGTAGACTTGGCTGGTTCGTGGGTTCGCGCCGGCCGCCTGTTGCGGACCCGCGGGAGAAACGGCGAGCTGCTCGCCGAAATCGACAGCTCGCGGCCGGGCCGCGCCGAACGCATTACGCGCGTGCTGCTGCGGCGCACGGATCACGAGGCGGTCTTCGGCGTGGAACGCTTCTGGCGGCACCAAGGGCGTCCGGTTTTCAAATTCACCGGGATCGATTCCATTTCCCAGGCCGAAGGCTGGGAAGGCGCCGAAATCCTGGTGCCGGAAGCCGAGCGCGTGAAGCTCGAGCCGGGTGAATTCTACCAGGCCGATCTCATCGGTTGCGTGGTCGAAGACGAGCGCGGCGTGCTCGGAACCGTGGCCGCCGTTGAGGAGGGCGCGGGGCCGTTGCTGCTGCACGTCGCACGGCGAGACGGGGGCGAGTTGCTGGTGCCCTTCGCCGCTTCCATTTGCCGCGAAATCGACGTGGCGGCCAAGCGAATTCGAGTAGAATTGCCGGAAGGATTGGCGGAGCTTTGATTTTTCACGTTGTCACGATTTTTCCGGATTTTTTCCGCGGACCGTTCGAGCACGGCGTCATCGAGCGCGCGCGGCGCGCCGGGCTGCTCGAGATCAGGATCCGCGACCTGCGCAACTGGACCTATGACCGGCACCGCACTGTCGACGACCGTCCCTTCGGCGGCGGTGAGGGGATGGTAATGAAAGCGCAGCCGCTGTTTGAGGCCGTCGAGTCCATCTGGCCAGACCGCCGGCAGGGCGATCCGAAACGGCGCGTGATTCTGCTTTCGGCGCAGGGCCGCAAGTTCGATCAGGCGCGGGCGCGTGAAATGGCAGGTTTCGAGGAGTTGCTGCTGATCTGCGGCCGCTACGAAGGCGTGGACGAGCGCGTGGCCGAGCATCTGGCCGATGAAGAGCTCTCGATCGGGGATTACGTGCTGAGCGGGGGCGAGCTGGCGGCGGCTGTCATCGTGGACGTGGTGGCGCGCCTGAAGGAGGGCGTGCTGGGGAATCGCGATTCGGCAGTGTATGAATCGTTCGGGGAGGAAGGGCTGCTCGACTGTCCGCACTATACGCGGCCCGAGGATTTCCGGGGCTGGAAGGTTCCGGAAGTGTTGCTCGGGGGCCACCACGAGGAGATCCGCAAATGGCGGCGCGAGGCGGCGCGCGCCAAAACTGCGCGCATGCGGCCGGATCTGCTAAAGTCGAAAGAGTAGGTATTTGTATGAATCATCCAGCGTTAGCCAAAGTGGCCGCACAAAACCGGAAAACGCATCCGGCGTTCCGGCCCGGCGACACCGTGCGCGTGCACGTGAAGATCAAGGAAGGCGACAAGGAACGCCTGCAAGCCTTTGAAGGCACGGTAATCGCGCGGAACAACCAGGGCATGGGCGAAACGATCACGGTCCGCAAGATCAGCTTCGGGCAGGGCGTGGAGCGTATTTTCCCGCTCCAGGCTCCGGTGATCGATCACATTGACGTGGTTCGGACCGGGCAGGTGCGGCGCGCCAAGCTTTACTACTTGCGTGATCTCAAGGGCAAGGCCGCGCGGCTGCGGGAGCGCACCGCGCATTCCGGCGAAAAGGCCGGCGAAAAGGCAGAATAATCTCCGAGAGGAATGCCCACCAGCCGCCACGAGCGTGCCTTGCGGAGCGCCGGCTACCGGGCCATCGCAGGCGTGGACGAGGCCGGGCGGGGGTCGTGGTTTGGGCCTGTCTTTGCAGCCGCCGTCGTGCTGGATCCGGCGCGTCCCATCCGCGGTTTGGACGACAGCAAGCAACTGGATCCCGAACGCCGCCAGACCCTGGCCGGGCGCATCCGTGAGCGCGCGGCGTGCTGGGCCATCGGCGCCGCCGATGCCTTTGAAATCGACCGCTGGAACATTCTTGAGGCCAGCCGTTTGGCGATGCAGCGCGCCGTGCGCGGGCTCGGCGGGCGCTGCGATTTCCTGCTGGTGGACGCCGTGGAGCTGTGCCTGGAGGTTCCGCAGCGTGCCTTGATCCACGGCGATACGCTCAGTTTTTCGATCGCCGCCGCGTCCATTCTTGCGAAAACGGCCCGGGATGCGGCCCTGGAGGCCTGGGATGCTGTTTTCCCGGGTTATGGATTAAAGAGCAACAAGGGCTACGGTACGCCAGACCACCAGGCCGGCCTCCGGGCTCTTGGCCCGACATCTCTTCATCGGTTCAGCTACGAACCTGTCCGTCTGTTTTTACGCGACTGGAGTTGGCCCGGTTATGCGGTTACGAAACAAGGGGAACTGTTCGCGTGCACATAGCTCCGCAGCCGCCGCCCATGCCGGAGCGCGTCTCTAGCCGCCACTCCCGGCGCTATCGCTTGTTCCGCTTCGCGCTCGGACTGTTTACGCTCGAAATCGGCCTGTTTCTGCTGATTTTTCCATGGAGAGAGGCCTGGAGCTCTAATTACCTGCAGGGCATCATCCCTTTAGTCGGACCCTTCTGGCAGAGCGCATATTTCCGCGGTGCAGTCAGCGGACTCGGGTTAGCAAACATTTATTTAGCGATGCTCGAGTTCGCCCGGTCAATCCGCTGAAAAGTACGTAAATAGTTGAAAAGTAACGCCCAACAGTGAAATCTGGGAATCCCCTTTAAAAGTCGCTTTACGTCCTAACTAGAGAATCACCCTATTGCCTTCTAAGGCGTTTAGGAGTAAGATCTAATGTGTTGCACCTAGTTCGTAGGTAGTTCGCGTACTAGGGGGGACAACTTAGCACACTTTGAGGAGACCAGACAGGTATGATCAAGAACCGGAAGTTCTTGGCCGTGGCAGCGCTGTTCAGCGTGGTGGTCCTAGCTTCGGTAGTTGGCGTCGGACCCGTTGCTGGCGGCCCGTGGCCTTTCCCGCCGGACGATAATGGAGGCAACGTGGCGGGCGGTCCCTGGCCGTTCCCCCCGGATGACAACGGCGGTAACATCGCGGGTGGTCCCTGGCCATTTCCGCCCGATGACAATGGTGGAAATATCGCCGGTGGACCCTGGCCGTTCCCGCCGGACGACAACGGTGGAAACATCATTGCGTAGCTAGTTTTCTGCGGATCCACAGCGGGATACGCGCCAGTGGAGCCTTGCTGTGGGTCCTTTTGCCTCTATCTTTGGTTTTGCAGTAACTTTCCTTCAGCTCGTTCTTCTTTTTTTCATCGCGCGTGGTCCTTGGAAGCGCTACTTCCCTCTATTTCTCTACATACTTTCCCTGGTTATGGTCAGCTCGGCCGAAGGGTATGTCGCGCAAAAATGGGGTCTGGACCGCGAACATTACTTTCCGGTGTATTGGGGCGGGGAATTACTGCTAGACGTGCAGCTCTTTTTGCTGATCCCCACGCTCACTTCGCGCGCTTTTGAGGGAAATGCACTGCGTTCGAAGGTGACGCGCTTGATGGTATCGGCGTCCGTCGTGGTCCTGCTGCTGCCGTTTGTGTTATTCGAGACCCAGATGTTCACGACGCGCTGGAATGACAGCACAAGCCAGTTGCTGAATTTTGGCGCAGCGGTGATGAACCTGGGGCTATGGGGGGCGTTGCTGATCAGCAAGAATCGTGATCGCCAGCTGTTGACGGTAAGCGCGGGTCTGGGAGTCGCCGTAGCTGGAGCGGCCCTGGCCCACGGCCTGCGGAGGTTCACGGGAGAGGATACGGTGGCGCGGGGCGCGGCCGACTTTGCGTACCGATTCTTGCAGATCGGCAGCGTGCTCATTTGGTGCTGGGCGTTCTGGCCGCGGCGCAAGGCGCCTGCTGTGGAGCGCTCCGTATAATAGAACGGTGTTCGAGAAACCCGCCGAAACCCAATATCCGGTTCTGGAACTACTGAGGCGCCGCTGGAGCGGGCGCTCTTTTGCCGACAAGCCACTCGAATTGGATACGCTGCGCTCGGTGTTCGAAGCCGCGCGCTGGGCCCCTTCGAGCGGCAACGGACAGCCTTGGACGTACATCCTTGCGCGGCGTGAACAAGCTGAGGAGTTCGAAAAACTGGCGAGCGTCCTGAATTCCGGCAACGCCTGGGCGCGAAAGGCGGGCGCACTAGCGCTTTCGGTGGCGGCTCTGGACCGCGCGCCCGGCCGGCCCAACACACACGCCTGGCACGATGTGGGCCTGGCCAACGAAAATCTGGTGCTACAGGCGTTTTCGATGGGATTGACCGCGCATATGATGGCGGGCTTTAACGCTGCGCTCGCTCGCGAACTGTTTGAAATTCCGGAGCGGTGGGACCCTGTGGCGATGATCGCCTTAGGGCACGCCGGCGATCCGCGCAGGCTGGATGAGGAGCTTCGCCACAAGGATCTGGCGCCGCGCCAGCGTAAGCCGATCGCGGAATTTGTGTACTCGGGCAAGTGGGGGCAACCTGGAGGATTGGGGTAGCGATGGAGACGCGCCGGATTGGATCGCTCGAAGTATCCCTGGTGGGGTTGGGCTGCAACAATTTCGGCTGGCGCATCGATGCGGCGGCCACTGAGACGGTAGTGCAGGCCGCACTCGACGCCGGGATTAATTTTTTCGACACTGCGGACGTGTACGGCGCCGGACAGAGTGAGGAATATCTCGGCCGCGCCCTCAAAGGCCGCCGCGGCAAGGCGGTAATCGCGTCCAAGTTCGGCATGAAGATGGGCGACGGGATGCAGGGCGGGAAGGCTGCCTATGTGAAGCGCGCGCTGAATGCGAGCTTGAAGCGCCTGGGCACAGACTACATCGACCTGTACCAGATTCACCGGCCCGATCCGGACACGCCGATTACCGAGACGCTGGGCGCTCTGGATGACGCGGTGAAAGCGGGCAAGGTGCGCGAGATCGGCTGCTCGAATTTTTCGGCGGCGCAGTTGCGCGAAGCCGAGACGGCGTCGGCAGGGAAAGCCCGCTTCGTGAGCGTTCAGAACGAATACAGTCTGCTGCAGCGCGAACCGGAAAAGGAAGTGCTCGGAGAGTGCGGCCGCTTGGAGCTTGCCTTCCTTCCCTATTTCCCTCTGGCGAACGGCTTGCTGACGGGAAAGTATCATCCGGGCGAGCCGTTGCCGGAGGCGAGCCGCGCCAAGGACGGGTTCGGCCCCAAGGTGTTCACGGAGGAGAATTTGCAGAAGGCGCAGGCGCTTGCCGAGTTCGCCGTGGCCAACGGGCACACGCTGCTGGATCTGGCGTTTTCGTGGCTGGCGATGCGGCCCGAAGTGGCGAGCGTAATCGCGGGCGCGAAGACTCCGGAACAGGTGCGTGCGAACGCGGGCGCGGCGGGTTGGAAATTGAACGCCGCCGCGATGGCGGAAGTGGACAGAATTCTGGGCGCATGATGGAGGATCAGGAATTTCAGAAGCGTTCGGCGGAGGCGCTGGAGGATCTGTACCGCAAGCTTTCGGCGGCCGCCGAAGAACATGATTTCGAAGCCGATTTCAACGCGGGCGCGCTGACGATCGAGTTCGACGATCTGCCGGCGAAGTTCGTCGTGAGTCCGAATTCGCCCGTAAGACAGATCTGGGTATCGGCGCATTCCAAGAGCTTCAAGCTGGACTGGGATGCGGGGCGCGGCGTGTTCGCTCTGGGAGGCCAGACACTGGCCGAATTGATCGCTGATGCAGTGAGCCGGCAGTTGGGTGCTACCGTAAAGTTGTAATCCGTGGCAGGCGTCTACATCTCCTATCCGTTCTGCGCCCAGAAGTGCACATACTGCAACTTCGCTTCGGGTGTCTTTCCGGAACCGTTGCGCGGTCCGTACCTGGAAGCAGTGTGCGCGGAAATCCGCGCCACCGAATGGAAATGGACGCCCGAGACGGTCTACCTCGGCGGCGGAACGCCGAGCCTGATGGACGCAGAGGCCTTGGCGGCCGTGCTGAGGGAGCTTCCCGGCTATCCGTGGTTGGAAGCGACGATTGAGACCGCTCCGGGCGGAATCACGCGCGAAAAAGCCGAGGCATGGCGGCGCGCCGGGATCAACCGCGTGAGCCTGGGCGTGCAGAGCTTCGTCCAGCGCGAGCTGGTGGGGACAGGGCGCAAGCACACCGCCGAGATCGTTGCGCGCGACGTGGAGACGCTGCGCCAGGCCGGCGTCTCCAATTTCAATATCGACCTGATTGCGGGTCTGCCCGGACAGACGACGGAGAGCTGGGTGGAGTCGCTTGCGTCGATCGAGCGGCTGGGGGCTCCGCACGTGTCGGTCTACATGCTGGAGGTGGACGAGGACAGCCGGCTGGGATCCGAACTTCTGGCGTCCGGCGGGCGTTACGGAGCTCGGGAAGTTCCCAGCGAGGACGAGATCGC
>CAZTKA010000105.1:0-12111 GCA_964614015.1 uncultured Bordetella sp.
GGATGTGGCGGATGTAACGGTCGTGACGACGCGCGAAATCCTGGTGCACGCCAAGGGGCTCGGGACCACGGACATCGTGGTCTGGAGCGCCAGTGACCAGCGCATGTTCTACACCGTGACAGTTGAACTGAACGTGGACTCGCTGCGGCGCGTGCTGCGGGAATCCTTTCCCAACGAGACCATCGAGGTGCGCACCTCGGGCGACTCCATCTCGCTCAATGGCAACGTCTCCAGCGCGGCGGTCGCCGACCGCGCGGCGGCGCTGGCGGCCGTGGCCGCCAAGACGGTAGTGAACAATTTGCAGGTGCCCGGGCCGGGGATCGACGATCAGGTCCAGTTACGGGTGCGTTTTGCCGAGCTGGACCGCCAGAGGATCCAGGAACTGGGCGTGAACTTGTTCGGGGCGAGCTTCCTGAACAACGGCACGGTCAGCGCCAGCAGCGGCACCGGGCAGTTTACCAGTACGTTCCAGGTGGCGTCGGTCTTCACGGATCTGGACGCCGGAGAATTCGAGGCCAGAATCAAGGCCCTGGAAACGCAAAACATCTTGCAGATTCTGGCGGAGCCGAATCTGGTGACGAGCAATGGCAAGGAGGCCAGTTTTCTGGTGGGCGGGGAATTCCCCGTTCCGATCCTGCAGAGCACGCAGAGCAACGCGATCACGATCCTGTTCAAAGAATTCGGTATCAGGCTGCGCTTCACGCCCACGGTCACGGGCAACGGGACCATCAAGATGGCGCTGAACCAGGAGGTATCGACCATCGACGCGGCCAACAGCATCACGCTCGCCGGATTCTTTATCCCGGCGCTGTCGACGCGGCGTGCGGAGACCAATGTGGAACTGAATCCGGGACAAACTTTTCTGGTGGCAGGCTTGTTGGACAGCCGCGACACCAATCAGCTCCAGAAGATTCCGTTCATCGCCGACATACCGATTCTCGGGAAGCTGTTCCAAAGCAAGCGGGAAAACAAGACCAACACGGAGCTGGTGATGTTTGTGACTCCCGAGATCGCCCGGCCGCTGTCGGTGGGGGCTCCGGCGCCGGAGTTCCGCTTCCCGCGCGAATTCCTGGAGCCGTCGAATCCCAATGTCGTCAGGGGATCCGCACCGTCGACGCGCTAGTTCCGGGCCACAGCCCAAATGGAGAGAGGAATTGAAACCCAGGCATGACTCCGCGCCCCCGCAACGAACCTGAAATTACCGCGTTGTTGATTTCCCCTGACCGGGCGTTGGCCGAGTCCTTTCGTGGCGCGGTCGCGGGGGCGCGCATTTTTCAGATTCTGGCGGACCTCAAGAACTACCCCGCGCCACAGGCGCTCGAGGTTCGCATCCGCCAACTGAGGCCGGACGTCGTGCTTCTGGATCTGGCGACCAACCTGGATACGGCCGTGACGCTGATCCAGTCACTGGCCGCGATGAAGCCGCCCGTGCACACCGTGGGTCTGCACTCGGCCAAGGACTCCCAGGCCGTGTTGCGCAGTTTGCGGGCGGGCGCGATCGAGTTCCTCAGCGCGCCATTCGATCCGGGTACGCAGGGCGATGCCTATCGCCGCCTGCAACGCGTCGCAGCGCCCGAGTTGCCGCCGCAGCCGGCCGTGGTGGGCCGTGTGGTGGCCTTCACCAGTTCGAAGCCCGGCTCGGGAGCCTCCACGCTGGCGGCGCAGACGGCGTTCTCGCTCCAGAGGCTGACCGGGAAACGCGTGCTTCTCGCGGATTGCGACCTGGCGGGAGGCACCATCGCTTTCTATCTGAAATTGAGCCACGCCTATTCCATGGTCGATGCTTTACAGCACGCCGAGCGGCTGGACACCGGGCTATGGAGATCCCTGACGGTGGCCTGCCAGGGCGTCGATGTTCTCCCGGCTCCCGCGATTCCCTTCGCCGAGCCGGTGGACGCGGGGCGGCTGCGGGCGCTTTCCGATCATGCCCGCAGTTTTTACGATTGGGTGGTTCTGGATCTTCCTTCCGTCTTCCACCCCAACAGCCTTTTGACCGTAACCGACTGCGACTTGGCCTTTCTGATTTCGACAACCGATCTGGCCAGCTTGCACATGATGCGCAAGGCCATCCAGATGGTCAACCAGCTCGGGTTTCCCAAGGAGCGGTTTCAGGTGCTGGTGAACCGGGCCGAGCGTCAGGACGACGTTTCCGTGGCCGATATGGAGAAGTTGTTCGGGTGCGCCGTGCATGCGCGCCTGCCCAGCGACTATTTTTCGCTGCACCGGGTGGTCACATTAGGCCAGCCGCTGGGCGGAGAGGGAGCACTGGGCAGAGCCATCGAGAATGTTGCCCGGAACCTTGCCGGGGCATTCCCGGTGGCGCCACCGGAAGGAACGCTCCGGCCGGCTCTCTCGGGAGCATGACCGGTCTTTAGGAAAGTAATAACTTATGTTTGCCACCGCCGAGAACAACAAGAACACCCAGCAACTGTCCTGGGAGCAGAGACTGCTGAAGAACGCCGGGCGCAGGCCGGCCGGCATGAAACCGGAGTACCAGGAGCTCAAGTTCACGCTCCACCGCAAGCTGGTGGACAAGATCAACCTGGAGGCACTGGCGACCATCGACAACCAACGCGTGCGCTCGGAAGTGCGCCAGGCCGTGATCCAGTTGATCGATTCCGAGCCGACACTGCTGAGCGCCGCCGAGAAACAGCAGATCAGCGACGAGGTTTTGGACGAGGTCTTCGGCCTAGGGCCGCTCGAGCCGTTGCTGCAGGACCCCACCATTTCCGACATTCTGGTCAACACGCATAAGCAGGTCTATATCGAGCGCAAGGGCCTGCTGGAGCTGACCAGCGTGACGTTCCGGGATGACGCACACCTGCTGCGGATTATTGACAAGATCGTGAGCCAGGTGGGCCGCCGCGTGGACGAATCGACGCCGATGGTGGACGCGCGTCTGACCGACGGCTCGCGCGTCAACGCCATTATCCCGCCGCTGGCGGTGGACGGGCCGCTGCTGTCGATCCGCCGGTTTTCGACCGACAAGCTGATGCCGTCCGATCTGGTGGAGCGCAAGGCTTTGTCGCCAGGCATGATGGAACTGCTTGAGGCGGCCGTCAAGGCGCGCCTGAATCTGATCATTCTGGGCGGCACCGGCGCCGGAAAGACGACCCTGCTGAACGCACTTTCGGCTTTCATCAACGGCAAGGAACGCATTGTGACAATCGAAGACGCGGCCGAATTGCAGTTGAAGCAGCCGCACGTGGCGCGGCTGGAGACCCGCCCGGCCAACCTCGAAGGCAACGGCGCGGTCCGGCAGCGCGAGCTGCTGGTCAACAGCCTGCGTATGCGGCCGGACCGGATCGTGGTGGGCGAGGTCCGCGGCGAGGAAGCGCTGGACATGTTGCAGGCTATGAACACGGGCCATGACGGATCGCTGACCACGATCCACGCGAACTCCCCGCGTGACGGCGTGAGCCGCCTGGAAGTCATGGTGTCGCTGGCCAACGCGAACATGCAGCTTACTTCGATCCGCCAGCAAATCGCGAGCGCCGTGAACCTACTGGTGCAAGCCGCCCGTTTGAGTGACGGCTCGCGCCGCGTGACCTCCATCACCGAAGTGACCGGGATGGAAGGCGACATGGTGACGCTGCAGGATCTGTTCGTGTTCGAGAAGCGGGGCCTGGATCCGGACGGGCGCGTCGCGGGACGCTTCGCCGCCACCGGCATTCGCCCGAAGTTTTACGAAAAACTGCTGGCAGCCGGCATCCGCCTGCGGCCGGATCTGTTCGACGAAGTCGTGGAGGTGTAAGCACTATGGGCTCGATTTTCGGCGTTGCCATCGTTGCGTTCGTGACGATGCTGGGCGGTTGGTTTCTGGTTATCCGCTATCTCCGCAGCTCGGACGCGGTTCGGATCAAGGAGCGACTGACTGGCGTTCAGAAGGAGAAGAAGAAAACCAAGGCCGCCCCGGCCGAGCAGTCGGTGCTCCAGACCCAGCGCGGCTCCAAGAACCGTCTGGCGCTGATGCTGGTGGAGAAATACCGGCTTGGCCCGAAAGTGCAGTTGCTGCTTGAACAGGCTGGCGTGAGCCAGTGGACTCCGGCGCGGCTCATCGAATTGTGCATCCTCGCCGGCGGCGGCACGCTCATCTTCGTCTGGTTCATGCTGCCGGTGCCGAAGTTTTTCGCCATGGTGGCGGGCGCGGCGGCGGCTCCGGTTCCTGTCGCGTATATCTGGTGGCTGCGCCGCGCGCGGCTGAAAAAATTCGAGTCCATTTTTCCGGAGACGCTGGAGTTTATTTCGCGCTCCATGCGCGCCGGGCACGCCTTCTCGGTTTCGCTCGAAATGATCCACCGCGAGTTTCCCGAGCCGGTGGCGGGCGAGTTCCGCCGGACCTTCGAGGAGCACAACCTTGGCCTGCCCATCGAAATCGCACTGCAGAAACTCGCGCAAAGAGTTCCGTCGCTCGACGTGCATTTCTTCGTCAGCGCAGTTCTGTTGCAGAAGCGCACGGGCGGCAACCTGGCGGAAATTTTGGACAAGCTGGCCTACGTGATTCGCGAGCGCTTCAAGCTGCGCGGGCGCATCCGGGCGGTCAGCGCGCACGGCCGCATGACGGCCACCTCGCTGAGCTGCATCCCCATCGCCGTAGCGGTGCTGATGTTTTACACCAACCCGGATTACGTAACGTTCTTTTTCAACGACGAGGTCGGCAACATCATGGCGGGCGCGGCGGTGTTCCTCCAGTTGGTCGGCTACCTGATCATGAAAAAGATCGTGAACATCGAGGTGTAAGCCATGCCCATTCTGATTACCATCCTCATCTTCGTTACGGTTGTCGCGGCTGGCTCGATCCTGGGAACGCGCTTGTGGGTTCGCCCCAAGGAGGCCATGGAGCGGGTCACGGGCGTGCTCGCGAACGAGCAGGTGCCGGCGCATCCCAGCCTGGCCTTCCACGAACTGATCAAGCGCTTGGGGAATTTCGTCCCGCAATCGCCCAAGGACGTTACGGTCATGCGCCGCCGCCTGATCCGGGCAGGTTTCCGCAGCGACAACGCGTTGAAGATCCTGTACGGATCGAAGGCTGCCCTGGGGCTCGCCCTGCCGCTGGTCGCCGCGACGCTGGTGGGGGGCGCCGCCACCGATCCCGGCAACAAGATCGCGGCCATCCTGGCCGCCGGCGGCCTCGGCTTTTTTGGTCCGAATGAGTACGTCCGCCGCATGGCCCAGAGGCGCCAGCACCAGATCGCCCGAGGGCTGCCGAACGCGCTGGACCTGCTGGTGGTGTGCGTCGAAAGCGGACTCGGCCTCGACCAGGCGATCCTCCAGGTTTCCAAAGAACTGGAGCACGCGCATCCGGAGATCAGCGAGGAGTTCGGCTTCGTCACGCTGGAGCTGAAGGCGGGCAAGCGCCGCGTGGAAGCTCTGCGGAACCTGGCCGAGCGCACCGGGGTTGACGACCTGAAGAAGCTAGTGGCCGTTCTGATCCAGGCCGATCGCTTCGGCACGGGCGTTGCCCAGAGCCTGCGGGGTCATGCCGACTTCATGCGCATCCAGATCCGCCAGGTGGCCGAGGAAAAGGCGGCCAAACTCGGAGTAAAACTCATTTTCCCCATTTTTTTCTGCATTTTACCGAGTTTGTTCGTGGTTACTGTGGGACCCATCGCCATGAAGATTATTCGGGAACTCGTGCCGATGATGCAGAGCTTCGAATAATCGAAGTCGTAAGGGCTAAAGCTTAGGACCGTCTCAGCCGAAATAATTCTTGTCAGGGAAAGGAGATCAGGACGATGGACATGGTTCGCGTAATTTGCGCCGTTCTCGCGGTGCTGTTTTTGGGAATCATCGTGCTGCGCCGCAGAAAGAACGCTGAGTAATCGCGGCGCGGGAGCAGGAGGCGGGCGGCGCCGGCCGTTTCGCTCAGGCGGGATCACGATTCTACAGCCGATAGCGGGGCGCTCGAGCGGTTCACACGTTGTGGCGATCCACGGAGGCAGCGGGCGCCCCTGCCTACCCCCATTCCCCCCCGGGCATGTTCTCAGCTAACATGGCGTGCAATGGGTCTGCACCTCTTCAGGATGGGGATGTTGTGGGGAGCGCTCTTGGGTATCGCGGCCGCGCTGGAAGCGGAGGTTCCTTCCTATGCGGGCAGCGCCGTGTGCCGCCCCTGTCATCCAAATGTGGCGGCCACGTTCTTCCGGAATCCACACTACAAGAGCGTCGCCGCCGGGAACCAGGACCCCGAGCAGGCCGGCTGTGAAAGCTGTCATGGCCCTGCTTCCGCCCACGTCGGCGCCCGGGGCGGTAAGCAGACCATCCCGAGCGCCTTTTCACAGTTGCCGCCTGCGCGCGTCGTGGACGCCTGCCTCAGGTGCCACAGCCAGACGATTTCGCGCGCGAATATCCGCCGCAGCGAGCATACGCTTGACGATGTAGTCTGCACGAATTGCCACTCGATTCATTCCTCGCAAGCTCCCAAGTTTTTGCTCGCCGCGGCCCAGCAGCGCGAGCTGTGCTACGGCTGCCACGCGAGCCTGCGGGCGCAGTTTTCGATGCCATTCAAACATCGCGTGAATGAAGGGACGGTGCAGTGTACGGATTGCCACAATCCCCACGGATCCTTTGCCGCCACTTGGAGTATGGCCGGCCGGCCGCGCATGGTGGATCAGGCCGTGGGAAATGAGGAGCCTTGCCTCAAGTGCCACACCGAAAAGCGCGGACCGTTCGTGTATGAGCACGCGGCTGTGCGGGTCGAAGGCTGCGAGGGCTGCCATAACGCCCACGGATCCACGAACGCGGGGCTGCTGAAACGTCCCGTGACCTTCACGCTATGCCTGGAGTGCCACAGCGGTTTTGGCAACTTCGGCCGCCAGGCCGACGGCGTCCGGCCGCAATCTTCCTCGCACAACATGTCCGAGCCGCGCTATCAGAACTGCACGACGTGCCACGTGCGGATTCACGGCTCCAACAGCGATTCGAGGTTCCTGCGGTGAGGCGGGCCATGACCGTGGCGGCGTTCGCCGGACTGGCCTGGAGCCAGCCCACGGTGGCCCCGACGAACGAGCCCACGGGGGCCCCGCGAGGCGCGGACACGGCGGAGTACAACGTGCGCCAGTCTTTCGAGTTCGGATACCGGTGGCGTTCGGTGGGCGGGAGCATGGACGCCTACCGCGGCATGGTGAACTTCGGCAACGGCGTGCGGCTGCTGGGGAGCTCGCTGTCGGTCAATTCTTTGGAGGGCAACGGCCGCTGGTTCGACCAGATTCAGATGGACACGCAGGGTCTGGGCAACGATCCGTATCAGAACGCGCTTTTACGCGTCGAGAAAAACCGGTTCTACCGTTACGATCTGAACTGGCGCTCGACCGTGTATTACAACCAGGGTCTGTATAACCAGACGCAGCCGAACGCGTTCGGCCGCCACAACCTGGACACGGTGCGGAACATGCAGGACCACGACGTGACGTTCCTGCCGCAGAGTCCGCTGCGGTTCTTTCTCGGATTTTCGCGCAACACGCAGCGCGGTCCGGCGGTGAGCAGCGTGCAATTGTTCGATTCCCGGGGCGACGAGTTTCCGCTGTTCGCCGGCGTGCAGCGCCAGCAACACGAATACCGCGCCGGATTCGAGCTGCGCGCGCGGGGCTGGCGTCTGAATCTGCTGCATGGTTGGGTGAATTTCAAGGAAGATCCGCCCACGCTGTTGTCTTCGGCCTCGGCGGGAAACAATGGCGGCGACGCGACGACGCTCGCCTCGCTGCGCCGGTCGGAACCTTATCACGGCAACAGCCCGTACTGGCGTGCGGCGCTCTTCAGAGAAGCGAGCCGCTGGGCGTTCAATGGACGTTTCACGCACGTGAGCGGACGGCGCGCTTTTGTGTTCGATGAAACGGCGCTCGGCACGAACCGCTTCGGAGCGGCGGCTTCCAGCCAGGTCGTGACTCTCGGTAACGCGCAGCGGCCGGCCACCGCGGCCAATGTCACCCTCAGCGTGTTTCCTTCGAGCCGACTGACCCTCACCAATCAGACCAGCTTGAACAACATCCGCATGGTGGGCAACGCCGCGTTCACGGTGATCGCCAACGGAAGCGCCTTCTCTTTCGTCCCCTTCAGTTATTTGGCGATCCGCACGGTCTCCACGGCGAGCGACGCAGACTACCGCCCCTCGCGCTGGTTCGGTCTCCGCACCGGCTACCAATATTCCTCCCGGCGCATCCGTTCCATCGAGGACTTCGGCAGCCGCGGCTCTCTCATCGAACAGACCAACGGACTGCACACGGGCGTGCTGGGGGTCCGCTTCCGTCCGGTGAGGCCGCTGACCATCAATCTGGACGGCGAGGTCGGCCGCGCCGGTCGTCCCATCTACCCGGTGAGCTCGCGCAACCTGCACGCGTTGCGGGGGCGCGTCGAGTTCCGGCGCGGCGGGCTGCGCCTGGCCGGCTATGCGCGGACCGACTACAGTACGAACTCGGCGTCGCTCGCGAATTTCGCATCGCGCTCCCGGCAATACGGCGCCGATGGCACCTGGACGATCACACAGGGAATCTTCCTGGATGTGGGCTACGCGAAGATGCACCTGGATACGTTGGGAGCGCTCAACTACTTCGCGGCGGCGGGCACAACCAACCAACTGTATTCCGGCGGCAGGTCTTACTATGTGAGCAACCTCCATACGGCATCCACCGCGGCGCGGATTGTGATCCAGAACCGTGTGGATGTTTCGCTCGGGTTCAACCATGTGCAGGATACCGGCGACGGCCGTGTGGCGGCGGGTGTTCCGCCCGGCCAGGTCGTCATTCAGACGGCGATCATCGGTCCGCAGACCGGGTTCTTCTCGGCCCAAACCTTCCCGCTGCGCTTCACTTCGCCGCAAGGCAGGGTCTCGGTTCGGATTCGGGAGAAGCTGCGCTGGAACGCTGGATACCAGCGGTACGGATACGCGGAGGAATTCGGTATCTATCAGAATTTCCGGGCACATACGGGGTATTCCTCGGTTTCCTGGTCGTTCTAAAGTCCGGTTCTCGCTTCTGCCGATGGTATCCTTGTGGGCCTGTATTTCCGAGCGACGCCGACCAACGTCACGGCTCTGCTTGTAATCACCCTGGCGGTCTCCGGAATCATCATGCTCTCCAAGAAGCGCTATGACTCGAACCTGCCCCTGTTGTTCTACTTCGCCGCGCTGGTCTTCACCAATGCATTCGACCGTCCGATAGATCCGAGGCTGATGTACAGCGGGCTGGCCACGGTGCTGCTTTTGCGCTTCGAGTTCATGGGGCCAGGTTTTACGAAGCTTGTGGCCTTCTGCGCAAATCTCGGCCTGTTCATGATGATCTGGGCCATGGCCTCCGATCTGGGCTCCTGACGGCACCGGACGCCGCGCGGGAGTACAATCGGACGGAGGCATTTTTCATGCGATGGTTCCGATTCGCTTCGCTGCTCGGTTTTGGCGCGGCGTTTGCGCAAACGTTGGCGCTACCCAATCCATACCGCGTGACCGAAACCTGGTTCCACGTCCCCGCGGGCCGCGTGTGGGGATCGACGGCCGCCGTCGATATCGGTCCGGACGGCCACATCTGGATTGGAGAACGCTGCGGGGCGAATAGCTGCGCGGAATCCAGCCTCGCCCCGGTTTTCGAGTTCGACGCATCCGGAAACATGCTGCGTAACTTCGGAGCGGGCATGTTCGTGTTTCCCCACGGCATCCATGCCGATCGCGAGGGGAACGTCTGGATCACGGATGGCCGCGGGGGAAACGGCAAAGGGCATCAGGTGATCAAGTTTTCTCCGGACGGGGGCGTGTTGCTGACGCTGGGCAAGGCAGGCGTGGCGGGCGACGGACCCGACACGTTCAATCAACCCTCCGATGTGGTGGTTGCGCCGAACGGCGATATCTTCGTCGCGGACGGGCACGATGCCAACTCGAATGCGCGCATCGTGAAATTCTCAAAGGACGGCAAATTCCTCAAGACCTGGGGCAAGCGCGGCTCCGGCCCCGGCGAACTCAACACGCCCCACTCGCTGGCGATGGATTCCCGCGGACGCCTGTTCGTAGCCGATCGCGGCAATAACCGCATCCAAATTTTCGATCAGGAAGGTAACTTCCTCGGCGCGTGGACGCAGTTCAGCCGCCCCAGCGGCCTGTATATCGACCGGAACGACGTGCTGTACGCAGCCGATTCCGAGTCGAACACCGCGCGTCATCCGGGTTGGAGACGGGGCATTTACATCGGCAGCGCGCGGGATGGGTCCGTCACGGCGTTGATCCCCGACGCCACGCCGGATCCCGACACAACGCCCACCAGCTCCGGCGAAGGAGTCGCGGCAGCGCCGGATGGAACGGTTTACTCGGCCGAAGTGGGGCCGAAGGGAGATGTGAAGAGATACATCCGGCCTTGAAGCCAGCGTCAGTCGAACAGTCCGAGCGGGACGGTCACGTAGATCGGCGTACCAGACGTTTTGCTTCCAGCCACGAACGGAGAAAGCATCGTGAACGGGAAGTTCGTGATGGTTACGTTGACGCGATAATTGTCGGTATTCTTTCCCGACGTCGTGACGGTCACCATGGACGGTGTCAAACCGAAGTAGCCAGTAGCAGGGACTCCGTCGGCTGTCATTTTCTCGGTTGTCTGGCCGTATAGGATGCGGTTCTTGATGGCGGTGGTGTTGTCGGCGTTCTCGATGGCTCCGTAGCGGATGGCCTGGCGAGCCCGGTGCACCAGGGCCTGATGCACGAACAGGAACTGGCCGAAGTCGAAAATGCCGAAGACCAGCATGAAGAAGACCAGGGAGACGAAGGCCGACTCCAGGATGGCGTTGCCTTTCCGTCTGTTCCGTGCAGATGTAAGGCGAGTCCGCATATCGATCCTCCTAGGCTCCAGCCGCGGCTGGCGAATAGAAGCCTTGATACTTGTATTTCACCTTGGGCTTGCCGCTGAAGGTGATGGTCTTGAATACCGCCGGGACCGAGAAGGAGCTGATGGAAACCGTCATGTAATCGGGAACATCAGTGTTGGAGGAAGACTGCGTGAACGTCACGGTCAGTGAGACCTTGGAAGTCGTCAGGCCGGGGACCTGCGGCGTGGTTCCGCCGTTTGGGTTCCCATAGACGACCACGTTTTTCACCGCATCGGCAAAGCCGGCCGATGGGGTGGGCGTGAGAGAGTCGTAGGGCGCAAGCGAGGCATAGCGGGCCCCCGCGTTCACCGCAGCCAGCAGTTCGTTATAGCGGTAAAAGGTGTAGCCGTACTGGAAGCACCAGGCAAAGCAACTCACCAGCACCGTCGCGCCGACGGCAAACTCGATCATCACGTTTCCGGAACGGTTTCCGCGCAGCTCTTTGAACCGTTTCATCGCTGTTACTCCACCAACTTTACGCGGTAGGCGCCGGTGCCGCTGTCGGCTCCGCCGGGGTTGTCTCCGTTCAAGACATACGGCCCAACGTAAATGGCGCAAAACGGGTCGGGGCCGTTGGCGTCATGCTTGTAGTAATTGGAGCTGTTTCCGTTGCTATAGAGCAGGAACTCGCCGAAGCCGACCACGATGGAGCTACCATCGGCAATCGGGTTAACGATGGGCACGACCAGCAGCCGCCGGCCGTTGTGGGCCGGGTTACTGAGGTAGTCATCCACCTGGTTGCTGCCGTTGTAGTCGTCCTGGCTTACCCGCTGATCCAAGACGTCTGCTTGCGCCGCCTTGTTGCCGTTCGTCAGGATGGGATCGATATTCATACCCACCCAGACCGGCTGCGTCTGTTGCCCGTCCAGAATCGACAGTTTGATGTCCTGATTCGAGTTGAAGCCCCAATATCCGTTATTCTCCGATCCCCAGTACTGGGCTACGTTCCACATGGCAGCGTTGTTGTCGCCGTTGCAGGGATCTTTGACGAAGCAGTTCTGCGGGCTCTCCTGTCTGCAACTCGCACGCGTTCCATTGAACTGCGGCCATTGAATGGAGTACTCCTGGCCGACCGTCATGCCGAATCTCGGTCCGACAGTGCTTTGGGCAACCGCCGTATATGGCGCTAATCCCCTGGGGAAATTTGTGATGGGGATCTGCCCGGCGACCGCCCGGGAGTTCACTGTCTGGTTAAACTTGCGCGAATTTTTCGACATCACGACTGGCATGAATCCCAACGGGGCCGAGACGCCGACGCTGACTCGCGCGTAGATA
>CAZTKA010000106.1:0-12019 GCA_964614015.1 uncultured Bordetella sp.
CATGCAAGCGGAGCTGCCCGCGCCCACGCAGATCCTGATCGCCGTGGGGACGACGGCGCGCGCCTACGTCGTGGCCGGATTCGCGGCCTTGGTGGCCGCCATCATCGGGTTCCGTTACTGGGCGCGGTCGCCTTCGGGCAGCGAAAGCCTGGACCGCTTCCTGCTGCGGCTGCCCGTCGTCGGCGACGTCTGGCTGAAGTATCAGGTGGCGCAGTTCTCGCGCGTGCTCGGAACGCTGCTGGTCGGCGGCATCCCTCTGTTGCAGGCCTTGAACACCGCGGCCGATTCGCTCGGAACGCAGGTGCTGAAAAACGTCTTGCAGCAGGCCGTCAAGCTCGTCCGCGAAGGCCAGGCGCTTTCCAGCGCCCTGCGCGCCACGAAACTTTTCCCCAGCCTGTCCATCGACATGATCGAGGTGGGCGAGTCCACTGGCGCGCTGCCCAGCATGCTCACCAGCGTGGCGGAATTTTACGAGGACGACGTCTCGACGCGGGTTACGGCGATGCTCAGCCTCATTGAGCCGATGATCATGATCGTCATGGCCGTCTTCGTGGGTTTCGTGCTCGTGTCGCTGTACTTGCCGATCTTCTCGCTGGCCGATTCCATCCAGCGGTAAGACTCGCGCGCGCGTTCGCTATCGAACAAGCCCACGAGGCGCTCGGCTTCGGCGGCCTCCGGCGGCGCGGCGCGTGCCGGTTCTGCTTCTGCCGCCAACCAGCTTGACACACCCCGCGAACGCCGCCTAGCCTGAGAGAAATGAAACACACGCCGGCCGCGGTTCTGTTTGCCGTAACGCTGGCGACGGTTCATGCGCAAGCGCCGACGTTCAGCAAGGACATCGCTTTGATTTTTCAAAGACGCTGCCAGGAGTGCCACCGTCCGGGAACGTTCGCACCGATGAGCCTTCTGACCTACCAGGAGGTCCGGCCCTGGGCCCGTTCCATTCGCCAGAAAGTGCTCACCCGGGAGATGCCTCCCTGGTACATCGACAAGACGATCGGCGTCGAGCATTTTCAGAACGACGTGTCGCTCTCCGACGCCGAAATCGCAGCCATCGCCGCCTGGGTGGAGCGTGGCGCGCCGGAGGGCAATCCCGCCGACCTCCCGCCTCCGCGCGCATTTCAGGAGTTGGACCAGTGGCACATCGGTGAGCCCGATCTGATTGTCCAGTTGCCGCAGGATCTGACCGTCGCCGCCGATGCGGCCGATGACTGGGTGGACATTCTGGTGGACCCCGGCCTTGCCGAGGACCGCTATATTCAGGCCATCGAGACGAAACCCACGAAGGGCTACACAGCGGTGCATCACGTGGTTACCTACATGCGGGCCCCGGACGGCGTTCTCAGTTTCCTGAACGAGTACGCGCTTGGAAAAAACGGCGACGTTTTCCCATCGGACACCGGACGGCTCATGCGGGCCAATACCAGAATCCGCTTCGACGTCCACCTGCACGCCGTGGGAAAACAGACCGAGGCCAGCGTCGCGCTGGCGATCAAGTTCTATCCCAAAGGCTACGTGCCCCAACGGATCGAGATCACCCAGGCGATTGGAAGTTCCTACGACATCGATATCCCGCCCAACACCGATAATGCGCGCGCGGATGGCTACACGGAACTGACCCGGCCGGTGCGAATCCTGTCCTTCCAGCCGCACATGCATAGCCGCGGTAAGGCGCAGTGTCTGGAAGCGATTTATCCCGGCGGCGGTCGCGCGGAAATGCTGAGTTGTGTAAACAACTACCGCTTCAACTGGCATGTCTCCTACGTTTACGCCGAAGACGAGCAGCCGGTGTTGCCCGCCGGGACGGTGTTGCACACGATTTCCTGGTACAACAACACGGCCTCGCACACGTCCAATCCTGATCCGGATGCCCTCGTCACCTACGGCCAGCGGACGATCGACGAAATGAGCCACGCTTGGGTCAACTTTGTTTACCTCTCCGAGGAAGAATACCAGCGGCTCCGGCAAGAGCGGGCGGCGAAACCCGGAAGGGTGACTCCAAGTTCCGGAACCGCGCCCAATGCACGGACGCAACTGGCGCGCGGCCAGGACGTCGCGCCGGTATTCGAAGGCTGGGAACAAAATCCGGATGGTTCCTACAATCTGGTCTTTGGCTACTTGAACCGCAATTACGAGGAAGAAGTGGATCTGCCCGTCGGTCCCAATAACACCATCGACATTCCCGGGATGGCTGGAGGATCGGGCGACTTCGGGCAACCAACGCATTTCTATCCCAGGCGTCAGCGCTTCGTGTTCCGGGTGCCCGTGCCGGCGAATTTCGACAGAAACCAACGCGTCGTCTGGACGCTGGTTTCCCAGGGCAAGAGGAACCAAGCCAAGGGCTGGCTCCAGCCCGAGTGGAGAATCGATGACGGCGTCATCGCGGAGAACAGCGAAGGCGGAGTCCCGGACCGGGCCAACCGGGCGCCCGCCATAAGCGGTCCCGCCAACATGACTGTCACGCTTCCGGAATCGATCGAGCTGACAGCCATGGCCCAGGACGATGGCCGGCCCCTGGCCCACGACGGGATTTTGCAGGGCTTGAAGATGCGCTGGATCGTGTATCGCTCGGCCGGGCACGTCACCATCCAGGCGCCCGAAAGCATCGTCGAACCTCGCCGGCAAATGAGCTGGACCTCCAGGTTTACCTTCAGCGGACCCGGAACATACGTGTTGCGGGCGATTGCCACCGATGGCCAGTTGTCCAGCTACCACGATGTGACGGTGTCCGTGCGGGAGTAGCCCGAGCCCCCTCCGGCCTGAAACCGGTCCCTGCGCCTCTCCAGACCGCTCCCTCACCGCTAATTAAGAAGTTCCTGCGGGCAGCCCCTTGACACGCCCCAGCCGAAAGCATAGCCTGAAGCTGACCGTGAAGACCTGAGCCTGACCAGGAGGTAGCGGATGAAAATCCCGCGTGCCGCACTGTCCCTCGCCGCCACAGTTGCAGCGGTGTACGCGCAGACCCCGACCTTCACCAAGGATGTCGCGCCGATTCTCCAAAAACGCTGCCAGGAATGCCACCGGCCCAACACCTTCGCGCCGATGTCGCTGCTGACCTACGAAGAGGCGCGGCCCTGGGCCCGCTCCATCCGGCAGAAAGTGCTGGCGCGGGAAATGCCGCCGTGGTATGTGGACAAGAACATCGGCGTGGAGCATTTCCGCAACGACGTGTCGCTTACCGACCAGGAGATCGCCACGATCGCCGCCTGGGTGGACGGCGGAGCTCCGAAGGGCGATCCCGCCGACCTGCCGCCGCCCCGCACCTTCCAGGACCAGGACAAATGGCACATCGGCGAACCCGATCTGATCGTGCAGTTGCCGGAAGACCGCGTGGTGCTGGCAAAAGCGCCGGACAAGTGGCTCGACGTCGTCGTCGATCCGGGGCTCACCGAGGATCGTTACATTCAGGCCGTCGAAACCAAGCCCGTCAAAGGATATAAAGTCGTCCATCATGTCGTGACCACGATGCGTCACGACGATGACGCAGCCGACGGTGACGGACCCTCTCCAGGCGTGTTTCTCAATGAATACGCGCTCGGCAAGAACGGCGACATTTTCCAGCCCGATTCCGGGCGCCTGATCAAGGCTGGCTCGAAGATCAACTTCAACCTGCACCTGCACTCCGTCGGCGAGGAAACCCCTGCCAATGTCGCGCTGGCTCTCAAGTTTTATCCCAAAGGCTACGTGCCGAAATATATCGAAATCACCGAGGCCGTCGGGACCACGCGCGAGCTGGATATCCCGCCCAACGCCGACAACGTCCGCGCCGACGGCTACACCCAGTTGACCAAACCCGCGCGGATCACGTCCTTCCAGCCCCATCTGCACAATCGCGGCAAGGCGCAGTGCCTGGAGGCGATTTACCCGGGCGGCCGCAAAGTGGAAACGCTCAGCTGCGTCAGTAACTACCAGTTCGCCTGGCACCTGGTGTATCTCTACGCCGAAGACGAACAGCCGTTGGTGCCCGCGGGCACGCTGCTGCACACGATTTCCTGGTACAACAACTCCGCATCCAACCGTTTCAACCCCGATCCCGAAGCGCTGGTCACCTACGGACAGCGGACCATCGACGAGATGAGCCATACGTGGGTGAATTTCCAGTACCTGACCGAGGAAGAATTCCAGCGGCAAGTAGCGGAGCGCGCGGCGAAACAGAAGAAGGTGGCCGTACAGGATGCACGCAGGTAGGTGGGCCTTTACCGTTGGCGTGATCGCCGCCTTGGCGGGCGCAGCCGGACTCGCCGCTCAAGTCCAGTTCGCGCGCGGCCAGGACGTGGCGCCGGTGTTCGAAGGCTGGGAGCCGAATCCGGATGGAACCTTCAGCATGGTGTTCGGCTATCTGAACCGGAACTATCAGGAAGAGCTCGATATTCCCGTCGGCCCGGATAACACGATCGACGTTCCGGGACAGGCCGGCGCGGACCATGGCCAGCCGACGCACTTTTATCCGCGCCGCCAGCGCTTTATCTTCAAAGTGACCGTACCGAAGGATTTCGATATCAACCGCCGCGTCGTCTGGACGCTTGTTTCACGCGGCAAGACCAACCAGGCCAAGGGCTGGCTGCAGCCGGAGTGGGAACTGAATGACGGCGTGATCGCTGAAAACAGCGGCGGCGGCGTGCCGCATCCGAACAACAAGCCGCCCTCCATCGCCGGTGATTCCAACCTCACGGCGACGCTCTCCTCGCCGGTCACGCTTTCGGTGACCGCCACCGATGATGGCCTGCCGTTATCCCGGGCGGGCCGCGTCAGCGTGGCTCCGGATCCGGCCGCGAAGGCGAAAGGGCCGGTCACCGCCGGCGGCGCCGAGAACCTGCGCCAGGGCGTGAAGCTCACCTGGAGCCTGTATCGCGGCCCGGGCCGCGTCGTCTTCGACCCGGATGCCAGTGAGCTTGTCCATGGCACACCGGTCAATCTGACGACCCAGGCCAGCTTCGGCGCCCCCGGCCTGTACGTCCTGCGCGCGACGGCCACCGACGGACAGTTGTTCAGCTACCATCACGTCACTGTGACCGTGCGATAGGTTTCCGGCGCGATGCGCCAATCTTGAAGACCAAATCAGGCGCCCCACTGCACCTGCTCGGTGGCGTGCGGCAGCGACAGGCAATCTTTCCGCACCCATTCGACGTTCATTTCAACTCCACGATTGTGGCTCCGGCGCCGCCTTCCTCCGGCGGAGCCGCGTAGAACTTCGCGACGTGCGGGTTCTTGGCCAGCATTTCCGCCACCGCCCTTCTCAAAATCCCCATTCCGTGCCCGTGCACGATCCGCACACGCTCCACCTGCGCCAGCGCCGCCGTGTCCAGAAATTTATCGGCTTGTTCGCACGCCTCCTCGGCGCGTTGCCCGATCAGGTTGATCTCACGATAGGATCCCTCACAGCTGGGGCCCTCGCGCATGCCGATTCCCGAGGGCCGCGCCGCTTCGCCCGCCGGCGGAAAAACCTCCTCGATATCTGTTTCGGGCACCTGCATTCTCAGGAAGCCCGCGTCCACCTCCACGGATCCATCCGGAAGCACTCGCCTGACCGTCGCCGCCTGGCGCACGCCTTTCAACCGCACCCGGGCGCCCTCTTCCAAGCGCGGCCGCGCCGCGGCTCCACGCGCCCCAGCGGGCGGGGCCAGAGCGGCGACAGACTCCTGATACTCGCGGCGCGTTTTCGCAATCCTGGCCCGGGCCTTCTGGCTCAAATCCTCGATGGTCTCCCGCGCGCGCTGTTCGAACTGCGCCCCCAGCTCCGCGGCCTTGCGTTCCAGTTCGGCGATCTTCGCCGCGTACTTGCGCTCCCAGGTGTGCTCGAGCGCCGCCTCGCGAGCTTCCACCGCGCGCTCGCGCTCGGCGGTGCGCGCCTGATCCGCCTCCAGCCGCTCCAGCCGCTGGTTCAGCTCCGCGAGAAACTGCGCGACGTCCCGCTGCGCGGTGCTCATCCGCCCGCGCGCCTGCTCGATCAACCGCGCATCCAAGCCCAGGCGGCTCGCGACGTCCAGCCCCGCCGACTTCCCCGGCGCGCCCAGCCGCAGCACATATGTCGGCTCGAGCGTATTTTCGTTGAAGCCCATCGACCCGTTCACCACGCCCGCCGTCGACGCGCCGTACACCTTCATCGCCATCAAGTGCGTCGAGGCCAGCGTAAACGCGCCGCGCCGCCGAAACTCCTCCAGCACCGTCACGCCCAGCGCGCCTCCCTCTTCGGGATCCGTTGCGCGCCCCAGCTCGTCCAGCAGCACCAGCGAATTCGCGGTCGCTTCATCCAGCATCCGCCGCACCGCTGCGATATGCGCGGAAAACGAACTCAGGCTCTCGGCCAGCGATTGGTGGTCGCCGATATCCGCCAGCACCCGGTCGAACACCGGGAATTCCGCGTCCTCGGCCGGGACCGGCAGTCCCGCGTGCGCCATCAACGCGAGCAGCCCCGCCGTTTTCAACGCCACCGTTTTTCCGCCCGTGTTTGGACCGCTGATCAGCAGCGTTCTGCGCTCGCCGTCGAGCTCCACCGACATCGGCACGACGCGCTTGCCGCTGCGCCGCAAAATGTCTTCGAGCAGCGGATGCCGCGCGCCTTGTAACCGCATGCGCCGCTCCCGCTCCGGACTCAATCGCGGCGCCGAGCAGCGGAAATCCAGCGCGAACTCCGCCTTGACGAACAGGAACGCCAAACGCCCCAGCACCTCGGCCGAGGCCGCGATCTCCGCCGCGCGCGCGCGCAAGCGCCCCGAATATTCGCGCAGCAGGCGGTGCGTTTCCCGGAGCTCCTCTTCGCGCAGCCGCACCAGCTCATTGTTGAGTTCGATCGTCTCCAGCGGCTCCACAAACAGCGTGTGTCCCGATCCGCTGGCGCCGTGGATTACGCCCTCCACGCGCCGCTCACGTCCGGTGACGATGGGAACCACCCACCGGTCGTCGCGGATGGTGACGAATTCTTCTTGCAGCGTGCCGTCCTCGCGATGCGCCCGCAGGAAGCGCTGCAACGAATCCTCGATCTGTTGGCGCTGCCGCTCGGCGTCCCGCCGCAGCCGGCCCAGAATCACGCTGGCGTCATCCGACAGCGTGCCGTCGGGGAGGATCTTCCCCTGCAAATGACGCGAAAGCTCGCGCAGGTCCGCGATCCCCGCCGCAAGACGCGCCAGTCTCGGAAACCGCTCCGCCGCCGGCAAAACCAGCGACCGCACTTCCGCCGCCAGGTCGAGCAAGCGCGCGAACTCATAGACCTCGAGCGGCTCGAGCACCACGCCTTCGATCCGCAGCCGCCAGAGTAGCTCCGCCGGATCGGCATCCAGGCCGAAGCGCGGACCGATGGCGGCGCCGCGCGCCGCAGACTGCGGATGGGACGCCGCGCGCAGATATTCGATCGCCTCGGCGGTGTCGTCGAGCGCCGCTTGAATCGCCGCGCGATCGCTCACCGGAGTGAGCCGCTCCAGTTCCGCGCGCCCGATGGGACTGCGCAGGTAGCGCCGCAACAAGGCCCGCAATTCCTCGAATTCAAGAACGCTTTCGCAATGCATCCGAATACGCCCTCTCGATCACTTCCCGCGTGCCTTCCGTGATCCGGTATTGGCCCAGCTTCGCGCGCGGCACCCAGGCGGCGCGCGACACATCGCCGCCCGGCCGCAAGGTCCCGCCTTCCACTTTGCACACGTAGTCGAACAGGATGTAGTGATACTCCGCGCGCCCTTTCGCGTCCCGGATAATGCGCTCGAAGATTTCGAACAACTCGACCGGCTCGACGCGCAGGCCGGTCTCTTCCCGCACTTCGCGCCGCACGGCGTCTTGCACGGTTTCGCCGGTCTCCACCAAGCCCCCCGGCAGTGACCAATAGCCCTGCAACGGTTTCCCGGCGCGCTCCACCAGCAGGATCGCCCCGCGCCGTCCGGGCCCCCGGAAAATCAGGGCTCCCACGCCGGGTAACGGATGCTTCGGAAACCTACGGGAGATACGGCACCGCCCCTTTGACGCCGACACGCACGCGATACACGGATGTGCGGGCCGTCACATACAGCGTGCGGAAATCCGGATCGCCGAAGGCGAGGTTCGAAGGCGTCTCCGGCATTTCGATGGTGCGGATCAGTTGGCCGTTCGGCGAATACACAAACACGCTCCGCGCCGCTACGAACAGGTTGCCGTCTTCATCCACGCGGATTCCGCCCGGCGCGCCGGGAATGTTCGACACCACCAGGCGGCCGTTCGAGGCCATTCCGTTGGCCGCGAGATCGAACGCATGTATCGCCTGGTCGTCCGAATTGGTCACGTACAGCGTCCGGCCATTTTCGGAAAGAGCGATTCCGTTGGGACGCGTCCTCCACCGCGCCACCGCTTCCACTTGCCCGCGCGGGGTCACGCGGAACACGCCGAAAAAATTCAGCTCCTGCGAATCCTGCTGGGAGCCGAACGCCGGATCGGTGAAGTATACGTTCCCATCCCGCCGCACCACAACGTCATTGGGCGCGTTCAGGCGCTTCCCTTCGAACCGGTCCGCGATAATCTCCACCGTGCCCTTCTTATCGGCGCGCACCACGCGGCGCGCCCGCGGCTGCGCGACATACAGACGGCCCTTGGTGTCGTAGGCGCTGGCGCCGGCGCCCCCCGGCGGGCTGTTCACTCGCGCCGCGCCCTTGCCAGGCGTGAATCTCCTCTGCTCACCCCTCACATTGTCGCTGAAGAGAAGAAAATCCTCCAGCGACCACACCGGACCTTCCGCATACAGCAGCCCATCGACGGCCCTCTCGATCGTGATCTCGCCGATCTGCTGTGCGGACAGGACCACAGCGCACGCGACGGCTGCCACGGAAAGCTTCATAACCGGCTATGGCTTCACCAGCGCGTCCTCGAAATATTCGGGCTGCATGCCCGCCTTCCACTTGATATTGCACCCCACGCTTGGATATTGCGGTTCGGCCGGATGCCGGCCCGCCAGCAGCGCATCTATCGCGGCGCGCAAATCGCGGCCGTCGACCGGGACGTTATTGCTCGGCCGCGAGCCATCCAGTTGCCCGCGATACGCCAGCCTGTGCCCGGCGTCATACAAAAAGAAATCCGGAGTGCAGGCCGCTTTGAACGCCTTCGCCACGGCCTGCGTTTCGTCATAGCACAGCGGAAACGCCAAGCCCAGCTCCTCCGCCATTTTCTTCAGATTCTCCGGCGAATCTTCCGGATGTGCGCTCGCGTCGTTGGAGGAAATGGCGACGATATCCACCTTGCCCGCGTAGTCGCGGCCCAGGCGCGCCAGTTCCTCGCGCACATGGACTACGAAGGGACAATGCTTGCAGATGAACATCACCAGCACGGGCCGGCCGCTCATCGTCCCGGGACAATCGACGATCTTGCCGGTGCGCACGTCTTTTAAGGAAAAGGAGGGGAGCGGGGTCCCCAGTTCCGGCATGGTGGAAGCTGTTCTTGCCATATCAAAAACTATAGCGGATCGCCAGGCTCGCGTACGAATTGCGGCGGTATTGCCCGAGGAAGTCCTGCCGGTCGCCGCGAATCCAGGCCACGCCGGCGGTGGTGCGCCAGTGCTGTCCAGTGGCCTGCGAATACTCGAACCGCACAAAGGATCCGGCTGCGCGGATCGCCGCCTCCACCGCCATACTGCGGTTCGCGTCGATGGTCAATCCCGCGCGGCCCAGGAAAGAGCGCGCGATGCCCCGGTCCGCGGCGAACTGCAAGGGATTCGCCGGCGAACGCGTCGTCACGCCGCCGGCGTAGCCTCCAACAAACGACCATTCCCCCACGACGCGCTCGAGCTGCAACACATACAGCACGTATTCCTCAGCACCCGGCGTCGGCGAAGCCAGATAGGCCGCTTCGCTTTTCACCGTGAACCAGGAAAGCGGCATGGCGAAATCGCCGCCGTACAACCGCAGCCGCGGATAGGTCCGCGTTAACACCACCTCCACCGGACTCCCTTGCCCCGCGGCCAACGACGGCAAACTTTGGAACCCGTCGAAGAAAGACAGCGAATATTCGTATCCTCGCGCAATGTGATTCCAGCGAATCCCCTGCTGCGATCCGCCCGGATAGTGCGCGCCCCCATCGGTCAGCGCGATGCCCGCCGCCAGCGGCGGAAGCGGCGTCCAGCGCTGACGCAACAGCGGCGTGCGGCTGGGCGTGAAAAACGGTTGCCACACCGCGTCGATCGTGTCTCCGCCCGATTCGTACGTCACGCGCACGGCGGCAACGCCCAGAAAATCCGTGTCGACCACGCTCGACAAATAATCCTTGGGCGCGAAACGGTCGGTGGGGTTCAGAAGGTCCGTCTTGCCCCAGCCGATGAACTGGCGCCCCGCTTCCACCGTGAACTTCCCGCGATGCAACGTGGCGCTCATGCGCCGCAAGGACAAAGCCGGGCGCTGGATGGTCTGGCCGTTCGTGTCGACGTTCCCGGTGCGCGCCACCTGACGGTGCGAATCGGTGCGCGCATCGAAGGCGCCCGAGAACGTGATCCAGGCGGCCGGACGGTAGGATGCCTCCCACCGCAGCACCGTCTCATTCACGGCATGCCCGCTGTCATTCGAGCCGGTTTGCGGATACGCCAGCGTGCGAGTCTCGAAGTATCCGCGCTGGCGGAAATCCTGCCCGGGCGAAAGCGCCGCCAGCGCCACCAGTGCGGACGCGCATCTCATAACGCCCGCCGCAGAGCCTGCAGCGTAAACCCCTCTTCCCGCAACGGCAGATTATATTCGAGCTTCGTGTACCTCAAAACAGTCCGGCTGTTCCGCCGCACGTCGAAGACTTCCGTCGTGTGCGCGGTCCAGATACCGTTCCTCTGCCGGTAATCCTTGTACTCGATCACGCGCACCAGACCCTTGCCGTCGTACGCCTCGACCTTTCGAAACGTGTAGTTGTCCTTCTCGATCCAGAAATACGAACGCGTATACTGCGACTTCTTGCGCGGCCGCGACTCGATCTTCCACAGGCTCCCTTCATCGGCCGCCAGCGTGAAGTGGAATTGATCCACGTCGCGCTCTTCCAGATCCTCGAAACTGAAATCCGTCCCGAAGAAACGCGTCGAACGGTCCTGCAAGGCGATCCGCTGATCCCGCCCGATGTTCGGCCGCCACATCCACTGATCGCTGGCGCGGTCGGGATGATTCACAATCAGCAGTCCCACGCCCTTCACCTCGGCTGGCGCCGTGAAGCGCAGCATCGCCTTGCTGTTCCCGAAGGACCCGATCCGCTCAAAGATCCAGCTCTTGGTCGCCACGCGGTTGCCGCCGCCGATCACCTCCAGCGTGCCCTCGTAGCGCTGCGAACTTGAGTGCTGGCGCTTCTGCACTTCGAGCATGATCTGGCGCGCCTCCTGCCCCCACGCCGCGCTGCCGGCGGCGAACGCGAATACCAGCCACCTACTCATACTCGAGAGCCTCCACCAATGATCCTCGCACCGCGCTCTCGGCCGGCACAATGGCCGCCAGCAATGCCGCGCCCAACAGAACCGGGACCAGCGCCGCCGCGGTCCCCCAAGGGTAGGAATATCCGATGGCCGTCCCGATCAGGTCCCGCTGCGCCATGACCACGCTGTAATGGAGCTGCACGGCGCCGAGCGCCAGGCCCAGCGCCACGCCGATGATGCCGATTGCCAGAGCCTCCATCCAAATCGTGTGGCGCACCTGATTTCGCAGCCCGCCCACTGCTTGCAGCACGCCCAGCTCGCGCCGCCGGTCGGTGATCGACACGGTCAGCGTGTTCACAATGCCCAGGATCGCCACCAGGACGGCCACGGCGATCTGAACGTAGGTGAGTCCGAACCACTGGTCCGTGATGCGCGTGATGAAATCGCGCAGCTCGGCGTTGGTGAGCACAAACAGCCGTGCGCGGTGGCCGAAGGAATCCAGAATCGCCTGCCGCACGCGAAGGTTGCCGGCGCCCTCCTTCAGATACAACTGGAAGCTGTTCACCGAATCGTCATGCCAGTAGCGGATGTACACGTCCCGGCTGATCAGCAGGCTTCCCTGCTGATCGGCGAAGTCCCGCACGATGCCGGCGATCGGAAGCCGCACGATTCCGCCCGGCGAAGGAATTTCCA